>DSBO01000025.1 GCA_011046015.1 Thioalkalivibrio sp.
CACCACGATCGACGGCCCGGCCGGCGTGTCCCAGAGCAGGGAGGCGTAGAGACCGCCGGCCACCGACAGCACGCCGATGACGGCGGCGATGACCGCCATCTGCTCGGGCGTGGAGGAAAGACGGCGCGCGGTGGCTGCCGGGATGATCAGCAGCGAAGTGATGAGCAGGATGCCGACGATCTTCATGGCCACGGCGATCACCAGCGCGATCATGAGCATGAACAGGGTGCTCACCCAGCGTACGGGTATACCCTCCACGCGCGCGAGGTCCTCGTGCACGGTGATGGCGAGCAGCGGCCGCCAGATGGCGGCGAGCGCGGCCAGCGCCAACCCGCCGCCGAGCCAGATCCACCACAGGTCATTCACGGTGATGGCCAGGATGTCACCGAACAGATAGGCCATGAGGTCCACGCGTAGGCCCTCGATGAAGGCCAGCGCCACCAGGCCGATGGCGAGTGAACTGTGTGCGAGGATCCCGAGCAGGGTGTCGCTGGCGAGCTGGCGCTGCTGTTGCAGCAGCCCCAGCAACAGGGCGATGCCGACACAGACGACGATGACCGCAAGATTCAGGCTCGCGCCCAGCAGGAAGCCCAGTGCCACCCCCAGCAGCGCGGAGTGCGACAGGGTCGAGCCGAAATACGACATGCGCCGCCAGACCACGAAGGCGCCGAGGGGCGCACTGATCAGCGCCACGCCGATACCGCCCAGCAGGGCGCGGAAGATGAAGTCATCCATGCCGATGCCCTCCGCCCTCGCCCGCCGGGTCGCCGCGCCCCTCGCCGGATGGCCCGTGGTGAGGACAGCTCGCGCATTCCTGGCCCGGCTCCAGCGGCACCACCTCGCCGTGCAGGTTGTGGTGGTGGTCGTGATCATGCGAGTACACCGCGAGTCCGCGCGCCTCGTCGGTGCCGAACAGCCGCAGGTACTCGGGGTGCTGGCTCACCGCCTCGGGGTGGCCGGTGCAGCAGACGTGCTGGTTGAGGCAGACCACGGAGTCGGCCGCCTCCATCACGAGGTGCAGGTCGTGGGAGACCATCAGTACCGCACACCCGTGCCGGTCGCGCAGGCGGGCGATGAGACGGTAGAGCTCGGCCTGGCCCGTCACGTCCACGCCCTGGGCGGGCTCGTCCAGCACCAGCAGGTCGGGCTCGCGCAGCATGGCACGCGCCAGCAGTACGCGCTGCATCTCGCCGCCCGAGATGCCCTGCACGGGCTGGTCGACCAGGGCAGCGGCACCCACCTCCTCCAGCGCGGCGGTGATGCGTGCGCGGCTGAAGCGCCCGGCCAGACTGAGAAAGCGGCGCACCGTGAGCGGCAGGATCTCGTCGATCTGGATACGCTGCGGCATGTAGCCGATGCGCAGGCCGGGGCGCACGAACACGCGCCCGCTGGTGGCCGCACGCAGCCCCAGCAGCACCTGGAGCAGGGTCGTCTTGCCCGCCCCGTTGGGCCCGATCACGGTGACGATCTCGCCCGGCGCGATGTGCAGGTCGACGTCGTGCAGAATCACGCGCCCGCCCAGGGTCACACGAAGCTGGCTGACCTCGGCTAGCGCACCCTGGGCAGACACGGCGCTCAAGGCCTGCCCTCCTGGCAGAGCGGGCAGGTGCCGGCCACCTCGATAGGCTGGCCCGGCACGCGAAAGCCCACGGCCTCGGCCCGTGCCGCGACACTGGCCTTTACCTGGGTCTCCTCCAGCTCCAGCGCATTGCCGCACTCGGTGCAGACGAAGATGAGGGCGTGGTGATCGCAGCCGGGGTGACTGCAGGCCACGTAGGCGTTGGCCATGGCGATGCGGTGCACCAGCCCCTGTTGCTGCAGGAAGTCCAGCGCGCGGTAGACGGTGGGGGGGGCGCCCTTGTGGCCGCACGCCCGCATCTGGTCCAGCAATTCGTAGGCGCCTACCGGTCGGCCGGAACGAACTACCAGCTCCAGCACCCGGCGGCGCAGCGGCGTGAGGCGCGCCCCGGTCGCCGCGCAGAGCGCGTCGGCGCGCGCCAGGTGCTCGGCCACCAGGGCGGGCTTGAGGTATTTGATGCGCAGACCGGACATGGGCGGCAATCCTTGGCAGGAAAACGAAATGTTATATTATAACGTTTTCACACCCTGTACAGGCCGCACCATGCCACACGCCCGTTTTCTGCCCCGCCGCCCCCTGCTCCTCGGCCTGCTGGCCCTGCTGGGGCTGTTGCTCGCCCTGCCCGCCCGGGCCGAGCCGCCACGGGTGGTGGCCACCCTCAAGCCGCTGCACGCCCTGGCCGCGGCCGTCACCGACGGGGTTAGCGAGCCCCACCGCCTGCTGCCGGACGGCAGCTCACCGCATGCCTACAGCCTCCGGCCCTCGGACATGCGGGCACTGCACGGCTCGGACATCCTGCTGTGGGTCGGCCCCGAGATGGAGACCTTCCTGCAGGCACCCATCCGCAGTCTGCCGGACAGCACCCATGAAATCCGCGCCCTCACCCTGCCCGGCATGACCCTGCACCGACTGCATGGCAGTCATGACCACGGGCACGACGACCATGCGCACGGCGACCACGCCATCGACGCACACCTGTGGCTGGACCCGGACAATGCGCAGGTCATCGTCGCCGCCCTGGCGCAACGCCTGCGCACACTCGACCCGGCCAACGCCGAGCGCTACGCGGCCAATGCCGAGCGCCTGCGCCAGCGCCTGGAATCAGTGGATCGGGAGCTGGCCTCCCGCCTTGCAGGCCTGAGGGGTAACTACGTGGTGTTCCACGATGCCTACCAGTACTTCGAGCACCGCTATGGCCTCCAACACGCCGCCGCACTCACCATCGACCCGGGCCGCACCCCCGGCGCACGCCGCGTGCGCGAGATCCGCGCCATCATCCGCCAGACCAACGCCCGCTGCGTATTCGCCGAACCCCAGTTCCGCCCGGCCCTGGTCGACACGCTGATCCAGGACACGGATGCCCGCGCCGCCGAGCTCGATCCGCTGGGCACCGCCATCCCGGACGGCCCCGACGCCTACCCGCAGCTGCTCCTAAACCTGGCAGCGGCCTTCGAAGACTGTCTTTTGTAAGTCGCAAGTCATAAAAATGCGGGTGCAGCCCACCAGGGTCGACTTGCAACTTGCAACTTGCAACTTGTAACTTGTAACTTGTAACTTGCGACTTGTAACTCACAACCTCAAGCCGTCAACGGAATCAGCGCCGCCTCGACCGCCATCCCCTCACTCACCTGCTCGATCTGCTTGCGGTCCGCCCAGTGCAGGAGGTTGAGGCGACCGTCCTCGTCCTCGACCAGGGCGGTGCAGTGCTCCACCCAGTCACCGTCGTTGCAGTAGAGGATGCCGTCGCGCGAGACGATGCCCGCCTTGTGGATGTGGCCGCAGATGTGACCGTCGTAGTCCTGGCTGGCGGCCGCCCGGGCCACGGCGGTTTCGTACTTTTCCATGTAGCGGCGCGCATTGCCCACTTTCGACTTGATGAAGCTGGCCAGCGACCAGTAGGGCCGGCCGAAGCGACGGCGCAGGCCATTGAAGCCGCGGTTGAGCATCAACAGGAAGGGATAGATCCCGTCCCCCACCACCCGCAGCAACCCGTTGTGGCGCACGAAAGTGTCGAACTCGTCGCCGTGGCTCACGAAGAACCGGCGCCCGTCGTTCGTCCGGTGTTCCGCATCACGCAGGATCTTCACGCCGTTGATCTCCGTGCCAACGAAGTCGCGCAGGATCTCGTCGTGATTTCCCGGGATATAGACTACCTGACAGCCGTTCTGCGCCTTCTCGAAGATCAGCTGCAGCACCCGCGTGTGCGACGGCGGCCAGTGCACCGAGCGGCGCATCGCCCACAGATCGACGATGTCGCCGACCAGATAGAGAAACTCGCTCTCGGTGGATTCGAGAAAATCCACCAGGAAGTCGGCGCGGCAATCGCGCGTACCCAGGTGCACGTCGGAGATGAAGATACTGCGAAAGCGCAAGGACGTCATGGCGGCCCCCTCCATGATGGTTTGGAGAAGGATTGCAGGCGGGGATGACGGGGGCGTGAAGCGGGGATTACGGGGGGGTTAAGTCGCAAGTCACAAGTGACAAGTCGCAAGTTATTTTTGGCGGGCGTAGCCCGCCTTTTTGCGACTTGCGACTTTCACATCACCGCAACTCCGCATGCTCTACATACACCAGTTCGCAGGCACCGTTGCCGCTGTCGTTGCGGGTGAGCGAGCTGACCCAGTGCCAGCCATCGTCTGCATCGGCGCGCACGAGACGGCCCCGGATGCGGACGACCTGCCCCGGGCGCGCATCGAGCAGGATGTCGCGTACGCCCTTATCGGCGGGAATCATGTGCATGTTGGCGGAGTGGGTCTCGATGTCGCGACGCGGGATGGGGAATTGCTCGACACGCCAGTAGTAGAAGCGATTGGACTGGCGAATACTGATGTGCCGGAGCACCTCGGAGTCGGACATCGGCCCCCAGCCCAGGGCGAGATCGACGGGAGACAGTTCGGCCTCGCGCCCGGTGCGGTAACGCTCGGTGGCGAGCACGCGGGCCTCGATCTCGAAATCGGCCAGGGCGGTGAGCGCGTAGCCGTTGTGCGTCAGGGCGGGTGCCGCACGCAGGTCACGCTGGACGGGCACATCGGGTGCGACCTGTCCTGGCGGCACCTCGACCGGTTGCCGGCCCATCCAGTAGAACAGCAGAACGATGCCGCCAAGTATCAACAGGAGTCGTTTCATGCAAAGGCCTCCCGGATATTGCCGGCCCTGTCAACCGAACAGCACCAGCCCCCAGACGAGCAGCACGTTGGCCTGGGCAATGGCGGAGGCAGCCGAGCCCACGTCCTTCGCGCGCCCGGACAGCTTGTGATAGTCCTCACCGAAGCGGTCGACGACGGCCTCGATGCCGGTATTCAGCAGTTCCGCCATCAGCACGAGGTTGAGACTGCCGATGAGCAGCACTCGCTCCACCGCGTTGTCGCCCAGGTAGAAACCGAGCGGGGCGAGGATCACGAACAGGAGCAATTCCTGGCGAAACGCCGCCTCGTGCTTGAACGCGGACCGAAAACCCTTCCAGGAGAAGTAACCGGCCCGGACGATCCGTCGCAGGCCGGTGTTGTTGTCGGGCTTCCCCATCAGCCGGCCACGCCGGGGACATAGCGCAGGTCGAGCTCGCGCGCCGCGCGCACCTCGTCGAAGCGACGGTTCGGCTGGGTATAGGGTGCACCCCTCACCTTCTCCGGATCGCTCTCGGCCTCGGCCTGGATGGCGGCCATGGCATCGACGAAGCCGTCCAGCGCCTCCTTCGCTTCCGTTTCGGTGGGCTCGATGAGCAGGCACTCGGGCACCAGCAGCGGGAAGTAGGTGGTCGGCGCGTGGAAGCCGAAGTCGAGCAGGCGCTTGGCGAAGTCCATTGCGGTCACGCCCTGCTCCTTCGCCTGGCGCTTGAGGGTGACGATGAACTCGTGGGTGGCGCGGCGTTCGGGGAAGGCGAGGTCGAAGCCCTTCTCGCGCAGGCGCGCCATCAGGTAGTTGGCGTTGAGCGTGGAGAAGTCGGCCACGCGGTGCATGCCGTCGCGACCCAGCATGCGCATGTAGATGTACGCGCGCAGCAACACCCCGGCGTTGCCGGCAAAGGCGGAGAGCTGGCCGATGCTCTGCGACAGGTCGGCCTTTTTCAACCAGCGGTAACGCTCCCCTTCCTTCGCCACCACCGGTATCGGGCGGAAGGGCATGAGGCGCTCACTCACCCCCACCGCACCGGCGCCCGGACCGCCACCGCCATGCGGCGTGGAGAAGGTCTTGTGCAGGTTCATGTGGATGACGTCGAAGCCCATGTCGCCCGGACGCACCTTGCCGAGGATGGCGTTGAGGTTGGCACCGTCGTAGTAGAGCAGCCCGCCCGCGTCGTGGATGACCTTCGCGATCTCCTTGATCCTGCGCTCGAACACGCCCAGCGTGGACGGGTTAGTGAGCATGATGCCCGCGGTCTGCGGACCGACGGCGGCCTTCAGCGCATCCATGTCCACGTCGCCCTGCCGGTCGGTGGGGATCTCCTTCACCGTGTAGCCGCACATCACGGCGGTGGCCGGGTTGGTACCGTGCGCCGCGTCCGGCACCAGGATCTCGGTGCGGGAGCTGTCGCCCCGCGACTCGTGGTAGGCGCGGATCATCGCCACGCCGGCAAACTCGCCCTGCGCGCCCGCCATCGGGGTGAGCGACACGCCCTTCATGCCGGTGACGTCCTTGAGCATCTCCTGCAGCTCGAACATGCAGGCGAGGAATCCCTGACTGTGGGTCTCGGGCGCCAGCGGGTGCCGGTCGATGAAACCGGGCAGCATGGCCAGGCTGTTACAGGCCCGCGGGTTGTACTTCATGGTGCAGGAGCCCAGCGGATAGAACTGCGTGTCGATGGAGAAGTTCTTCTGCGACAGACGCGTGTAGTGTCGCACCACCTGCATCTCCGACACCTCGGGCAGCGGCGCGCGCTGCCGGCGGCGGAAGCGTTCCGGCAGGCCTTTTGCCCCGACCTTTTCAAGCGGCGCCTGCGCGGCGGCGCGGCGGCCCTCACGGGAGTGTTCGAAAATCAGCATGTCTAGTTCCTGACTCACGTCGGCCTGCGGCCGGTTTCACCTCGATCAAAAAACGAAGCAGGAGCGACGAAGGTCGCGATGGGATGCATTCGGCGGCCACCGTGCCCGCCCCGGTTTTCGCGACTCTCGTCGCTCCTACATTTTTTAAAGCGCAACCAGCGCCTTGTCGTAATCCGGCTCCTGGGCAATCTCCGGCACCAGCTCGGCGTGCACCACCTTGTCGTTCTCGTCGAGCACGACCACGGCGCGGGCGGTGATACCGGCCAGCGGGCCGTCGGTGATGAGCACACCGTAGTCCTTGGCGAAGTGGCGGTCG
The DNA here is from genome assembly GCA_011046015.1 of Thioalkalivibrio sp. Taxonomy (GTDB): domain Bacteria; phylum Pseudomonadota; class Gammaproteobacteria; order SpSt-1174; family SpSt-1174; genus SpSt-1174. The sequence goes on from DSBO01000025.1 coordinate 6,875, forward strand.
CGCATGATGGACAGCGGCACGACCTTGTCGACGTTCTCGGCGCCGCAGAAGCGGCCCATGGCAAAGGGCAGGTCGGCGGCGATCACCAGCATCACCACGTCGTTGCGGTCTTTGGCGAAGTCGTTGAACTTCTTCGTCGAGGTGGCGCAGACTGGGGTGTCGAGGCTCGGCACGATGTTGAGCAGCTTCTTCTTGCCCTTGAAGGTGTCCAGCGTGACGTCCTGCAGGTCGGTATTCACCAGCGTGAAGGCCGGCGCCTGGCTGCCGACGGCCGGCAGCTCGCCGTTGGTGTGGATCTCGTTGCCTTGCAGCGTAATCTTGGCCATGTCTGTTCTCCTTGGGATTTTTTCTGGATTGTATGTTGTGTCTTTCGATGGCCGCGCTAGGCCAGCGCGGTCCTGAGGGCCGCGACGTAGGCGTCGAGGTCGGCCCCGGTCTTGGTCTCGGTGGCACAGACCAGCAGGCAGTCCGCCATGTCCGGGTAGTCCTGACCGAGGTCGTAACCGCCCAGCACGCCCTGCTCGGCCATCTTCGCCAGCACACCGGCGGCGGGGCGGTCGAGCTTGAACACCACCTCGTGGAAGTGCTCGCCGCTGAACAGCGGCTGCACGCCCAGGGCCGCGACACGCTCGACCAGGGCCTGTGTGTTGGCATGACTGGCGGCCGCCACGCGTTCCAGACCCTCCGGCCCGAGCAGGGCCATGTGGATGGTGGAGGCGGTGACCACCAGCCCCTGGTTGGTGCAGATGTTCGAGGTGGCCTTGGAACGGCGGATGTGCTGCTCACGCGCCTGCAACGTGAGCACGAAACCGCGCTTGCCGTCGGCATCCACGGTACGTCCGACGATGCGCCCGGGCATCTGGCGGGCATGTTCCTGCCGGCAGCACATGAGGCCGTAATAGGGCCCGCCGGAGGACAGCGGCGCGCCCAGCGGCTGGCCGTCGCCACAGACGATGTCCACGCCATCGTCGCCCCACTCGCCCGGCGGGGTGAGCAGCGCGAGCGTGAGCGGGTTCACCACCGCGATCACCAGCACGTTGTTGGCCCGCGCCCAGCGGGTGAGCTCGTCCACCTCTTCCAGCGTACCGAAGAAATTTGGCTGCTGGATGACAAGCGCGGTGTAGTCCTCGCCTTCATAGGGCTTGAGCGTATCCAGCGAGACCCGGCCGCTGGCCGGGTCGAAGGGCACCTCCACCAGCTCGATCTCCTGGCCGTCCACGATGGCGTGCGTGGTGGCGCGATACGCTGGGTGCACGCTGGTCGGCACCAGGATGCGGCGCGACTTCGACTTGCGGTGGACACGCACGGCCATGAGCACGGCCTCGGCCAGCGCCGAGGCACCGTCGTACAGCGAGGCGTTGGAGACGTCCATGCCGGTCAGGCCGGTCATCATCGTCTGGTACTCGTAGATGAGCTGCAGCGTGCCCTGCGAGGCCTCGGCCTGGTAGGGCGTGTAGGCGCTGTAGAACTCGCCGCGGGTGGCGATCTGCCAGACGGCCGCCGGGATATGGTGCTCGTAGGCGCCCGCACCGATGAAGTTGAGCGCACCGGCATCCTGGGCTGCGCGGTCGCCCATCAGGCGGGTGATCTCCATCTCGCTCATGGCATCCGGGATGCCCCTGAGCTCACCCGTGCGCAGCTCGGCCGGGATCTCGTCGAACAGCGTCTCGATACTGGGCACACCGATGGTGGCCAGCATCTCGCGGATGTCGTCTTGCGTGTGCGGAATGAACGGCATGGTAAATCCTGTGATGTCGAAAGGGCCGCTACGACTCGAAGACGCTTACGCCTCTTCTTCCAGCAGCTTGTTGTACGCGTCGGCGTCCATCAGGCCGTTCAGGTCGTCGGCGTTTTCCGGGCGCAGCTTGAACAGCCAGCCGTCGCCGTAGGCGTCGTTGTTCACGGTCTCCGGCGCGTCGGCCAGCAGCTCGTTGCCTTCCACCACTTCACCGGCCAGCGGCGCGTAGACGTCGGAGGCGGCCTTGACGGACTCGACCACCGCGCAGGATTCCTCGGCGGCCAGGTTGGTGCCGGCCTCCGGGGTCTCGACGAAGACCAGGTCACCCAGCAGCTCCTGGGCATGATCGGTGACACCGACGGTGACGGTGCCGTCGCCGTTGTCGCGCACCCACTCGTGGCTCTTGGTGTATTTCAGGTCGGACGGTACGTTGCTCATGATGTGCCCCTCAAGGTTCAGTCAGTACGATTCGATTGTGACAATCAGAGTTCGATGCAGGCCTTGCCGTTGCGCACGAACGGCGGCTTGACGATGCGCGCCGGCAGGCGCTTGTTGCGGATCTCCACCTCGCAGCGCGCGTCGGTGCCCACGGGCACGCGGCCCATGGCGATGGCCACGCCCAGGGTCGGCGAGAAGGTGCCGCTGGTGACCTCGCCCTCGCCCACACCCTCGACAATGATCTTCTGGTGCGAGCGCAGCACGCCCTTGCCCTCCAGCACCAGGCCGACGAACTTCTGCTTCACACCCCCGGCCTTCTGCTGCTCCAGCGCCTGGCGGCCGATGAAGTCGCGTTCGGCCGGCTCCCAGGCCACGGTCCAGGCCAGGCCGGCCTCCAGCGGGGAGATGCCCTCGTCCATGTCGGTGCCGTAGAGGTTCATGCCGGCCTCCAGGCGCAGCGTGTCGCGCGCGCCCAGGCCGATGGGCTTGACGCCGGCGGCAGCCAGCGCGTCCCAGAAGCCGGGCGCGTCGGCATTCGGCAGCATGATCTCGAAGCCGTCCTCGCCGGTGTAGCCGGTACGGGCAATGAAGAGCTCGCCAAGCTGCTGGCCGACGAACACGCCCAGGTTCTCGGCGGCGGTGCGGTCGCCGTCCTCCAGGAGCGTGCAGACGATCTCGCGCGCCCTGGGGCCCTGCACGGCGATCATGGACAGCTCGTCGCGCTCGGTGAGGCTGAGGTCGAAGCCCTCGGCCTGGCGGCGCATCCAGGCCAGGTCCTTGTCGCGCGTGGCGGCGTTGACCACCACGCGGTAGAAGTCGTCGGCCAGATAATAGGTGATGAGGTCGTCGATGACGCCGCCACGCTCGTTGAGCATGCAGCTGTACAGCGCCTTGCCCGGGGTCCTGAGCTTGGCGATGTCGTTGGCCAGCAGGTGGCGCAGGTAGTCGCGCACGCCCGCGCCGCGCAAATCGACCACGACCATGTGCGAGACGTCGAACATCCCGGCGGCCTCGCGGACGGTGTGATGCTCCTCGATCTGGGAGCCGTAGTGGATGGGCATCTCCCAGCCGGCGAAGTCCACCATGCGGGCCCCGGCTTCCAGATGCTTGTCGTACAGTGCGGTGCGATTGGCCATGTCATCTCCCAAACGAAAAAGGCGGCCGGCGGCAAGTCTGCCGTCGGCCGCCCCTCTGTCCGGTAACCTGAGAGATTGGGGCGCGGATGCGCTCCCCTCACCTTCGGTGGGCCCCACGGGGCCGCTCTCCAGAGCCAATCGAAGAGGCGCGAACGGCATATCCGGCGGCCTCAAAACCCTCGCGGTCCTTTTGCCTGAGCGTTTCCGGGCGGAAATTGCGCCTTCGGCGCCCGGGTGAACCGGGCCTCTCCCACGAGAATGTCGATCAGACCCGGGAATATAAACCAGCCCGCGCCGGATCGAAAGCCCGGTGGAGACCCACCTCCCGTCACGGCGGGGGAATTGATCCAGTTCAGTGCGGAGTCAGCCAGGCCTGCTATCATGCCCCGGTCGCAATCCGTCGAGGACCCGTAAACATGCAGACACTTGTCAGACTCGCCCTTCTTCCCCTGGCCCTGTTCATGTCGGCCGCCCTGGCAGGGACGCCCGTGACCACCAGCGACGCCTGGGTTCGCGAGGCCCCGCCCGGCGCGCCGATGATGGCCGGCTACCTGGTGCTGACCAACGACTCCAACGCCGATCGCGCCCTGGTGGCGGCCGAGAGTACGGATTTCGGCGCCATCGAGCTGCATCGCTCGGTGTTCGAGGACGGAATGGCCCGCATGGTCCCGCAGGAGAGCATCCCGGTGCCGGCCGGCGGCCGCACGGAGCTCAAACCCGGCGACTACCACCTCATGCTCATGAAGCCCAGGCGCGCCCTGCGCGCCGGCGAGGTCACCGAGATCTCCCTGCGCTTCGACGACGGCAGCACGCTCACCGTGCGCGCCGAGGTGCGTCGCGCCGCCATGGGCGGCGAGATGCCACATAGCCACGGCGATCATGAGCACATGGACCACGCCCACTGAGCACCGATTATCGGTGAAACACCCCGGCCCATCCGGGCCGGGGCTTACACGCTGCCCCCCTTCATACAGACTCGTGAATCCGCCCGGCCGGACCCGCGTTCGCCACGCCCGGCACGACACAAGGCCATGAACCCTATGCGGTTTTAGCCGTGCGGCAACATGCGCCGCACGAAAGCGGTGCGCTACACTCGCAGTTACCAAGCCGGCCCTGCAACCGGTACACGTCACGGACATGACCCGATACCCTTCCTACAGGCACCGCGGCTGGGCGCTGCTCCTCGGTCTGCTGGCCTGCCTGCCGGCCGCCACCCTCGCCGACGTCGCCGCCGACGACGCGCTGCGCATCGGCGTGCTGTCCGTCGAGCCGCCCGCGCGCAGCCATGCCGACTGGCAGCCCTTCGCGCGGTACATGAGCGAACACCTCGGGCGCCCCATCCGCCTCATTGCGCCGCGCGGCTTCGACGCCATGCGGGACGCCATCCGCGCCGGCGAACTCGATTTCTTCTACATCAACGGTCATATCCACTACCGGCTCAAGCAGGAAGGCTACTCGCTGGGCGTGCTGCAGATGATCAATATCGAGGACGGCAACGTCAGTCAGAGCCACATCTTCGTGCGCGCCGACAGCGACATCCGCTCCGTGCAGGACCTGCGCGAAAAACGCATCGCCTACGTCAGCCCCATGGGCGCGGGTTCCTACCTCGCACCGCGCGCCTACCTCTACGAGCAGGGCGTGGCGAGCGGCATCGAGACAGAGGAACTGTTCACCAACAACCACGCCAACTCCGTGTACGGCGTGCTGCTGGGCGACTACGACGCGGCCGCCCTGTGCCGCCTGCGCTACGAGCTGCTGAGCGAAAAGATGGAGATGGAAGAGCTGGCGGTGATCGGTGTCAGCTTCGAGTACGCCGAACACGTCATCGCCGCCCGTCCCGGCCTGCCGCCGGAACTGGTCGAGCGGTTCCGCGAGGTCGGTACCGCGATGCGCGACGACCCCGCGGGACGCGCCATCCTCGATGACATGCGTCCCAACAAGATCCGCTCCTTCGTACCCTATGATCCGGCCATCGAGGCCATCACCCGGCGCCAGCTCGAGGTGGCGCGGATCGGGGCCGGAGAATGAAGCTGTCGCTGTCCAGTCGACTGCTGCTCAGCCTGGTCGTGGTGTTCCTCCTCACCACGCTATGCCTCGGCTACATCCTGTTCGAGACCTCGGAGGCGCGTTTCGAGAAGGGTCGCGAAACGCAGGCCCGCACCCTCGCACGGGGGCTCGCCGAGGGCAGCCTCGACGCGCTGGCCGCGCGCGACTACGAACTGCTGGAGCGCTGGCTGCGCGCGTCGATCCCGCTGCCGGAATACGCCTACGCCTACATCTCGCGGCCCAACGGCATCATCACCGCCCACACGGAGCCCGGGCTGGTGGCAACGCGCACCGAGGCGCAGCGCCAGCTCGACGAGACACGGGTCACCCGCAGGACCTATCGGGAACAGCCGGTGGTCGAGGTCATCCAGCCCGTGTGGCTCGGCCGGCAGCACCTGGCGAACGCGCACGTCGCCTACTACGCCGAACATGAAAACCTGCTGGCAAGCGGGCACGCCTGGGTGCTCAGCGGCGCACTGCTGCTGTCGCTGTTGATCCTCACAACCGCCACCTACCTCATCCTGCGCCGCGTCGTCCGTCCGATGACGCGGCTGGCCACCCTCATTGACCGGTCGTCGATGGACGGCGCCCCCATCGACACCGCGCTGCTGGTGCGCACCGACGAGGTGGGGCTGCTGGCGCGCAACTTCGACGGGCTGCTGACACGGCTGGGGCAGAGCTACCGCGACCTCGCCCGGGAAAAGGACCGCGTACAGATCACGCTGGACTCGATCACCGACGCGGTCATCAGCACCGACGACGCTGGCCGCGTCGTCTACATGAACGCGCTCGCCCAGACCATGACCGGATGGTCACTGGCGGCGGCGGCCGGCAAGCCGGCCGATGACATCGTCGCGCTTAGCGAGGAAGGCAACACGCAGCCGATGCGCACGCGGATCGGACCCTGCCTGCAGCGCGGCGAGGATTATGTCGGCAAACAGCAACTCGCACTCAGCGCGCGCGACGGACGGGACTACGTCGTGCTGGAATCGGTTTCCACCCTGCGGGCGGGCGACGGCACGGTGCTGGGCGCGGTACTGGTGCTGCGCGACATCACCGAGGTCACGCAGATCACGCGCCGGCTCGACTACCAGGCCACGCACGACCGGGTAACCGGCCTCATCAACCGCTACGAGTTCGAACGACGCGTGGAACTCGCCCTGGACGACGCCCGGCGCAGCCACAGCGAGCATACCATCTGCTACATCGACCTCGACCAGTTCAAGATCATCAACGACACCGCCGGCCATGCCGCGGGCGACCACGTGCTGCGCACCCTCGCCAACCGGCTTTCGCAGCTTAATCTCTGCGAGGGCGACAACCAGCTCGCCCGGCTCGGCGGCGACGAATTCGCCATGCTGCTGTTGAACTGCCCGCTCGACCGCGCCGCGACCGAGGCCGAGACCATCCTGCAGGCCATCAAGGCCTCGCCCATCGAATGGGAGTCGCAGTCCTTCGAGCCCAGCGCGAGCATCGGCGTGGTCGCCATCACCCCCGCATCGGAGAACGTCATCCAGCTCATGAAGGAAGCGGACGTCGCCTGCTACTCGGCCAAGGACGAAGGGCGCGGCCGCATCTTCGTTTTCGATGCCAGCAACGGCGAGGACTCCATGCACCAGCGCGACATGCTGCGCGCCACCGCGCTGCGGGACGCGCTGACCAGCGCGCGCCTGCGGCTCGTCGCGCAGCCCGTCGTCGCACTGGCCGACGATGACGCCAGGCCCCACTACGAACTGCTGCTGCGCATGATCGACCACGACGGACAGATCGTCTCGGCCGGCCCGTACATCCCTGCCGCCGAACGTTTCGGGGTCATGCAGTCCATCGACCGCTGGGTGGTGGACGCGGCCCTGCAGCTGGTGAACGACCCGCGCCACGACATCGGCAACGCCATACTCTCGATCAACATCTCCGGCAACTCGCTGGGCGACGACCGCTTCCTCGCCTTCGTCTGCGAGGCCATGCGCACCCACGAGGCCCCGGGCAGCCAGATCTGCTTCGAGATCACCGAGACCGCCGCCGTCAGCCACCTCGCACGCGCGCAGGCCTTCATCGCCGCCCTGCGCGAGCTCGGCTGTCGCTTTGCGCTGGACGACTTCGGCAGCGGCCTGTCGTCGTTCATGTACCTCAAGAAGCTGCCGGTGGACTACCTCAAGATCGACGGCGCCTTCGTCAAGGACATGACCGAAGAGCCCACCGACGCCGCCATGGTCGCCGCCATCAACGAAGTCGGCCACGTCATGGGCATGAAGACCATCGCCGAGTTCGCCTCCTCCGAGGCCATCATCGCCCGCCTGCGCGAACTGGGCGTCGACTATGCACAAGGCTATGCACTGGGCAAGCCGCAGGAACTGACGGAGATCCTGCCACGGCGCCGGGCTTGATTAGGGTCGCGAATTACGAGTTCCAAGTCGCAAGTTGCAAGTCGCGTAAGCGGTGCCAGCCGCGATGCCCATGCCCGGGCAACGTGCCGAACCTGGTCGCGCCTCGCAGCGCTCCTACCAATCCGGCCCCGTAGGAGCGGTGCCAGCCGCGATGCCCATGCCCGGGCAACGTGCCGAACCTGATCGCGCCTCGCAGCGCTCCTGCCGACCCCGCAGGCGCGGCGTTCACATCCGCCGGGTGCGCACCGCGATCAGCCGGCTCCGTCCACGTTGCGCTGCAGCCAGAATTCCAGCAGGGCCAGGTGCCAGAGCTTGCTGCCCTTGATGCGGGTGAGGTGGCTCTCGGGGCTGGCCAGCAGCTTTTCGACGTAGGCGCGGCGGTAGAGCCCGCGCTCGCGCGCGGCCTGCGAGTCGAGGATGTCGCGCATGAACTCCAGGAACTCGCCGCGCACGTACTTGAGCGCCGGCACCGGGAAATAGCCCTTGGGCCGGTCGATGACACTGTCCGGCATGAGGCCACGGGCGATCTTTTTCAATGCGTACTTGCCGCCATCGCGCAGTTTCAGCTCCGGCGGCATGCGCGCGGCGAGTTCCACCAGCTCGTGGTCGAGGAAGGGCACGCGCGCCTCCAGGCCCCAGGCCATGGTCATGTTGTCCACGCGCTTGACCGGGTCGTCGACGATGAGCGTGGTGGTATCCAGGCGCAGCACGGCGTCGATGAAGGTCTCGGCCCCGGGCTCGTTCAGGAGTTCGTCGATGAGCACCGAGGTGTGATCCTCGCCCACATGGGCGGGCTCGAGCATCTCGGCGAACTCGGCGTGGTCGCGGTCGAAGTAATGGGAACGGAAGCGCTCGAGGTGGCTGCCCTGGGCCGCGTCCATCTCGGGATACCAGAAGTAGCCGCCGAAGACCTCGTCCGAGCCCTGGCCGGACTGCACCACCTTGACCTCCTGCGAGACCTGCTCGGAGAGCAGGTAGAAGGCCACCGCGTCCTGCCCGACCATGGGCTCGGTCATGGCGTCCACGGCCTCGGGCAGGCGCCTGAGCACCTCGCTGTTGGGGATGTGGTACTTGTAGTGACGCGTATTGAAGCGCTCCACCACCTGGTCGGAGTACTCGAACTCTCCGCCCTTCTCCTCGGGCTGGTCCTCGAAGCCGACGGTGAAGGTGCGGATGTCCTCCACCCCGGCCTCGGCCAGCAGGCCCACCAGCAGGCTGGAATCCAGGCCGCCCGAGAGCAGCACGCCCACCGGCACGTCGGCGATGCGCAGGCGCTTGTCGACGGCGTCCTTGAGCGCCTGGTGTATGGCCTCGATCCACTCGGCCTCGGTGCGCGGCTCGGCCGGCCGGGTGGCCTCGAGCCGCCAGTAGCGCGAGAGCCGCGTGGAGCCGTCGACCTCGACGGTGAGGGTGTGGGCCGGCGGGATCTTGCGCACGCCCTGGAGCACGGTGCGCGGCGCCGGCACCACGGCATGCAGCGAGAACTGGTGATGCAGGGCGACGGGATCGAGCGCGGTATCCACCCCGCCGGCGGCGAGCAGGGCCTGGATGCTGGAGGCGAAGCGGAAGTGCTCGCCGGTCTGGCTGTAGTACAGCGGCTTGATGCCCATGCGGTCGCGGGCCACGAACAGGCGGCGCGCGTTCATGTCCCAGATGGCGAAGGCGAACATGCCGTGCAGGCGCTCCACGCAGGCCTCGCCCCACTCGGCGTAGGCCTTGAGGATCACCTCGGTGTCGCCGTGCGAGAAGAAGTGATGCCCGGCCCGCTGCAGCTCGTCACGCAGCCGCGGGTAATTGTAGATGGTGCCGTTGAACACCAGCGCGAGCCCCAGCTCGGCATCCACCATGGGCTGGCTGGCCTGCACCGAGAGGTCGATGATGGACAGCCGCCGGTGGCCGAAGGCCAGCGCGCCGTCGGAATAGCTGCCCTCGTGGTCCGGGCCACGGCGCTCCAGCCGGTCCAGCATGCGCCGGATGCGGTCGAGCTCGGCGCGGCGCCCGTCCAGGCGCAGTTCTCCGCAGATGCCACACATGTCTCGTCAGTCCTTCTGCAAAATGGGTTTGCCCCAGCCGCCACCGCCGGGAGTCTCGATGCGAAGGCGGTCGCCGGGGCCGGCCTCGCGGCTGATCTTGGGCGGCAGGATCTCGTCGTTGAGGCGGTTGATGCCCGGTGCGCCGGGCGCACCGCCCGCCTGTCCCCAGGGGGCGTGGCGGCGGCGCTCGGTGAGCAGGGTGAAGCGCACCGGGCGCAGGAATTCGTATTCGCGAATCAGGCCGTCGCCCCCGGGGCGCTGCCCGGCGCCACCCGAGCCCCGGCGCAGGGCGTAGCGGCGCACGCGCACAGGATAGCGCATCTCCAGTACCTCCACCGGGGTGTTGCGGGTGTTGGTCATGTGCGTCTGCACGGCCGACAGCCCGCCGCCCACCGCCCCGGCACCCATGCCGCCGCCCAGAGTCTCGTAATAGCCCCAGGCGTGCGCCCCGGACTCGCCCATGGCGAGGTTGTTCATGCTGCCCTGGCTGGCGGCCGGGATGCGTTCGGGCAGGGCCTGGCCCAGCGCGCCCATCACCGCATCCACCACCCGCGAGCTGGTCTCGACATTGCCGGCGGCCACGGCGGCCGGGCGGCGGGCGTTGAGCAGGCAGCCCTCGGGGACCGTGAGCGTGACCGGGCGGAAGCTGCCGGCGCAGGCCGGGGTCTGCGCCGGCATCAGGCAGCGCAGCACGTAGAACACGCCGGCGGCGGTCACCGACAACGGACAGTTGATGTTGCCGGCCACCTGCCCCGCCGTGCCCGTGAAGTCCACCGCCACGCGGCCGTCGGCCACGGTCACGGCCACCCGGATCGCGATGTCCGCGTGGCCCAGGCCGTCGTCGTCCATCACGTCGGCGTAGTGGTAGGTCCCGTTGGGCAGGGCGCGCAGGGCCGACAGCGCGAGGCGCTCGGCGTAGTCGTTGAGCGCGGCCAGGGCCTCGCCATAGGCGGCCAGCCCCATGCCATCCACCAGCTCGCCCAGGCGCGCAAGCCCGCGCCGGTTGGCGGCGATCTGGGCGGCGAAGTCGCCCTGCGCGTCGCGCGGGTTGCGCGTGGCCTGCGTGATCTCGGCCAGGCGCGTCGCGTTCACCTCCCCCGCCCGCACGATGTGCCCCGGCGGGATCACCAGGCCCTCCTCGTGGAGATCGCGGGAGATCGGCATCGAGCCCGGGCTTTCCGCGCCGATATCCGCATGATGCGCGCGGTTGGCGACGAAGCCGGCCAGCGAACCGGCCACGAACAGCGGGGCGATGACGGTGACGTCCGGCAGGTGCGTGCCGCCGAGGAAGGGGTCGTTGAGCATCACCATGTCGCCGGGCTGCCAGTCCAGCCCGGCCACCACGTCGGCCATGGCATAGGCCATGCTGCCCAGGTGCACGGGAATGTGGGCAGCCTGGGCGCAGAGCGCACCGCGGGCGTCGAACACCGCGCAGGAGTAGTCCAGCCGGTCGCGGATGTTGGGCGAGAAGGCCGCGCGGCGCAGCTGCGCGCCCATCTCCTCGCAGACCGCCTCGATGCGGCGGGCGAACAGACTGAGCTCGATGGGGTCGAGTGCCGGCATGACGATTGGATGAATATGGCTCGGTAAAAAGTGGGCGTTATTGCATTGCCCCGGCGGGCTGTCCTATCTTAACCGGTTTACGGTGCGTTCACCGCATCATGGAAAATCAACGACATAAGCAGGAGACTATCATGGCCCACGAACTTCCGGATCTGCCCTACGCCAAGAACGCCCTGGAACCCCACGTCTCCGCCGAGACGCTGGAGTACCACCACGGCAAGCACCACGCCGCCTACGTGAACAACCTGAACAACCTGATCCCGGGCACCGAGTTCGAGAACAAGTCGCTCGAGGACATCATCAAGACCGCCCCGGCCGGCGGCGTGTTCAACAACGCGGCCCAGGTGTGGAACCATACGTTCTACTGGAACTGCATGAGCCCGAACGGCGGCGGCGAGCCCACCGGCGCACTGGCCGATGCCATCAACAAGGCCTTCGGCTCCTTCGCCGACTTCAAGGAGAAATTCTCCACCTCCGGCGCCACCAACTTCGGCTCCGGCTGGACCTGGCTGGTGAAGAAGGCCGACGGCTCCGTGGACATCATGAACACCAGCAACGCCGGCTGCCCGCTGACCGAGGGCGTCACCCCGCTGCTGACCATGGACGTGTGGGAACACGCCTACTACATCGACTACCGCAACGCCCGACCGAAGTACATCGAGGCGTTCTGGAACGTCGTGAACTGGGACTTCGTCGCCAAGAACTTCGGCGGCTGAGCCACAACCCAGGGCATCGACGATGCGGGCGCCTCGGCAACGGGGCGCCCGTTTTATTTATTGTGGCTTAACAACAAGTTATACTGCGCAGTTCGTCGGCAGCGCAGTGCTGCCTTTTTTCTTTCTGGGAGTGTGAAACGGAATGAACCCGGTACTGATGGCCAACTATGCCCGCCTGCCCGTGGCCTTCGCGCGTGGCGAGGGGGCCTGGCTGTGGGATACGGACGGCGAGGCCTACCTGGACGCCCTGTCCGGCATCGCCGTCTGCGGCCTGGGCCATGCCCACCCGGCGGTGGCCAAGGCCCTGTGCGAGCAGGCGAACACGCTCGTCCACACCTCCAACGTGTACCGCATTCCGCGACAGGAGCAGCTCGGCGAGCGCCTGCACGCGCTCACCGGCATGGACCGCGCCTTCTTCTGCAACTCCGGGGCCGAGGCCAACGAGGCCGCGATCAAACTCGCGCGCCTGCACGGCCACCACCGGGGCATCGCCAACCCGGCCATCGTGGTGATGGAGGGCAGCTTCCACGGCCGCACCCTGGCCACGCTCTCGGCCACCGGCAACGCGAAGATCCAGGCCGGCTTCGAGCCGCTGGTGTCCGGCTTCATCCGCGTGCCGCATGGCGACCTCGCCGCCATCGAGGCGCTGGCGGACAACCCGGACATCGTCGCCGTGCTGGTCGAGCCCATCACCGGCGAGGGCGGCATCCGCGTGCCGGCGCCGGGCTACCTCCAGGGCATCCGCCGGCTCTGCGATGCACGCGGCTGGCTGATGATGCTCGACGAGATCCAGACCGGCGTCGGCCGCACCGGCCGCTGGTTCGCCTATCAGCATGAGGACGTGCTGCCCGACGTGCTGTCGCTGGCCAAGGGACTGGGCAACGGCGTGCCGATCGGCGCCTGCCTGGCGCGCGGCGCGGCGGCCGAGGTCTTCGGCCCGGGCACCCACGGCAGCACCTTCGGCGGCAACCCGCTGGTCTGTGCCGCCGCACTGGCCGTGCTGGACACCATCGAGCAGGACGACCTCGTTGCCCATGCCGGGCAGATGGGCACCTACCTGCTCGAGGGATTCCGCACGCGCCTGGGCGATCTCGCCGGCGTGAACGACGTGCGCGGCAAGGGCCTGATGCTCGGCATCGAACTCGACCGCCCCTGCCCCGAACTGGTCAAGCAGGCGCTGAAGAAGCGCCTGCTCATCAACGTGACGGCCGGCAGCGTGATCCGTCTGCTGCCGCCGCTCATCCTGAACCGTGAAGAGGCGGACCGTATCCTGGATACGGTCGAGACGCTCGTTCGCGAGTTTCTCGCTGCCTGAGTAACGAGGAGATACCAATGACCGTCCGACACTTCCTGAGCCTGCTGGACCTCTCCGCCGATGAGCTGCGCGGGATCATCAACCGCGCCATCGAGCTCAAGGCGATGCAGCAGCGGCGCGAGATCTTCGAACCACTGAAGAACCGCACGCTCGGCATGATCTTCGAGAAGTCCTCCACGCGCACGCGCGTGTCCTTCGAGGTCGGCATGGCGCAGTTCGGCGGTCACGCGTTGTTCCTCTCCCCGCGCGACACCCAGCTCGGCCGCGGTGAGCCCATCGAGGACACCGCCCGCGTGCTGTCACGCATGGTCGATGGCATCATGATCCGCACCTTCGAGCACGACAAGATCGTACGCTTCGCCGAGCACTCGCAGGTGCCGGTCATCAACGGGCTCACCGACCTGGTGCATCCCTGCCAGCTGCTGGCCGACCTGCAGACCTACTTCGAGCAACGCGGTGACATCCGCGGCAAGACCGTGGTCTGGGTGGGCGACGGCAACAACATGTGTCACTCATGGATCAACGCGGCGCGCCTGCTCGACTTTACCGTGCATGTCGCCTGCCCCGAGGGCTACGACCCGCTGCCCGAGTTCGTCGAACCGGCCGGCGAGCGCGTGAGGATCATGCGCGACCCGCTCGCGGCCGCGAAGGACGCCGACCTCATCGTCACCGACGTCTGGGCCAGCATGGGCCAGGAAGAGGAACAGGCCCAGCGCCGGCGCGCCTTCGCCGACTTCCAGGTGAATGCCGAGCTCATGCTCAAGGCCAGGACCGATGCCCTGTTCATGCACTGCCTGCCCGCGCATCGCGAGGAGGAGGTCACCACCGAGGTCCTCGAGGGCGGGCAGAGCGTGGTGTGGGACGAGGCCGAAAACCGCCTGCACGCGCAAAAGGCCCTGCTCGAGTTCCTGATGGCCGAGAAGGTCTGACCCAGGAGTCTCGACCCAGTCACCATGCCCCACCGCAACGCCCAGCCCCGCCTCCGCGTCCTGCTCGGCTCGGCCATCACCATGGGGCCGGGCAAGGCCGACCTGCTGGAGGCGATCGAGGCCACCGGCTCCATCTCTGCCGCAGCGCGCGCCATGGGCATGTCCTATCGGCGCGCCTGGCAGCTCGTGAACACCATGAACCAGAGCTTCAGGAAGCCCGTGGTGGACACCGCCACGGGCGGCAGCGGCGGTGGCGGTGCACGCGTTACCGACTTCGGCCGCGACGTGCTGACACGCTACCGCCACATGGAAACCATCGCCGCGCAGGCGGTCGACGCCGAACTCCGGGAGTTTCTCCGGCTGCTCTCGCCCCCATCCAAATCCTGATCACGCGCCGCGGGACATGCTTGCGCTCCCGCTATGTTTGACGGATTATTACGCACCTGGCCGAAACCGCACCGCCACCGCGCGGTTCTTTTTATCGCGCGCGATATGACAAGCGAAATACAGCGACATCGAATGGATATCCCTCAGATCCCGCGCTCGCGCGCGACGAGCCCCTTGAACGTACTCCTCATCGACGACCAGCCCATCGTTCACGAGGGCTACAAACGGCTACTGCAACGCATCGACAAATCCATTCGCGTGCACAGCTCGACGAGCGCGAAGGGCGGCTACCTGACCTATGGCGACATCCACCCGCAGGTTGTCGTCCTCGAGATGACGCTCGCCGACGGAAGCGGCCTGGAGGTCATGAAGCGCCTGCTCAAGCGGGACCCGAAGGCAAAGGTCATCCTGTCCAGCGCGCACGAGAGTCCGATCTACATCGCCCGGGCACACGAACTGGGCGCGGCCGGCTATCTCTGCAAGCGCAGCGCAGTACCGAAGCTGGTATCGGCAATCACCAGCGTGGCCGCCGGCGGCACGTTCTTCTGCAAATGCGCTGCCGACGACCTGGCCTCGGATGAACCCATGCCACTCGACCGGCTTTCCAATCGCGAGTTCGACGTCTTCCGACTGCTGGCCGAGGGTCATCGCGCCTCCGAGATCGCGGAGTTCCTGAACATCAGTCCGAAGACCGCGTCCGTACATCAGACGCGAATCATGGCGAAGCTCGGACTCAGCAATCTGGCGCAACTCGCTAGACTCGCGATACGCCATGACATCATTTCGTTCTAGCGTCACCGCAACTATCGAAAGAAGCGCTTGACCGAGCGAGACAGCCATCCTCCCTCGTTGGCATCCGAGGTCAGATTGATCATCTTTTCCTTGACCGCCCCCTGGTAATCGCGATCGTCCTTGCGGATGTGCTCGAACAGCCAGATGGTGAGGGAGTTGCTCAGCTCATGGGCAACATCTTCACCGGCGACATGGCGGTACTTGTATTCCTTCGCCTTGTCGATAAAGCGCTCGTGCAGCTTCTTGTGCGCGCGCGTGAACACGTAACCGGCATCCTCCATCAGCGCTTCTTCGAAGGCAAAATGGGACTCTGTATAGTCGATCAGCGAATCGATGACTCCACCCACCAGCGCCTGGTCACCGCGACCACCGGCGTTATGCAGGTCGACGATCAGGTCTACGATGCGCTGGTGCTGCTGATCGATGACGGGAATTCCCAGGTCGAGATCTTTCTGCCATTTGATCGTCATGACATACCCTCTAAGAGTGATTTTGTAGGTTTCAGGATTTCGGATCGGCCGGCACGGTGAGGTCACACCGCACCGGCCTTCATTGGATGGATTTGGTTTGGCGCATCACCGACGGGTACCGCCAACAGTGTTGGAACGCCCCCCGACTCGAAGTCGGCTGGCCGGGTCGACGTGATGGCGGACGGCGTGACCATGATCGATGACCGCAGGGCCACCTGGGTGTCCAATGGCATCCATCGCACGAGCCCCACGGCTGCCGGGACGGGACGGCATCACCACGCCCCGCTTTTCGTCTGCATGGGATCACCGACGGTCGCGCATCATGGTCGGTAGCCTCGGTGTCTTCAGTGACTGTAGTCACTGAAGACACCCCAGCAACGAAGCGACGCGAAGTAGCCGAGTACCGCAGTCAACCAAGCACCGCGACATCCCGCTAGAACCATGCTCATTGAGCGTCGCGCCTTTAGCGCACCGGGCCCGCACATTAGACACAACAATTGGATGGTTATTATCCACGGACGCCCCTCGACCATGCACTACGATAATTTCGTATTCTTCGCATCGAATCAGTCAACGGGTGTTGCATTGTGCATTATGCATGAACGACTATAACGGTGGGCGCCCGGCACGCGTTACGAGTCAGCCGGGACCGCGTTTAACTGTACGTATCAGCAGAGACAAACATGCCGAACCAACCTCAACTGGAGATCAGCGTCACCGCGGCTCGTGAACTGGCAGCGATCGGCCTGGCCGTCCTGATGGATATTCGACAGCCCTTCGAGCTGGCGCTCGAGGGCGAGGTGGAACACGCGGTCTCACTGCCGCTGTTCCGTCTCAAACAGCTGCTGGGGCACCAGCTGACGGAAGACGAACAGGAGCTGCTGGACGCCGACGAGCCGGACGAGCGAGACATCCGTCATTTTCTCGCCCTGATCAACCAGCACCATATTGGCCGCGACCAGATCCTGCTCTGCCTGTGCAACAGCGGCCGCCGCAGCCTGCATGCCGCGGCCCTGCTGCGTGAACTCGGTTATGCGCGCAGCCTGTCGGTTCGCGGCGGGATACGCGCCTGGCATGCAAGCCCGGCCCGGGACAGCTGAGCCACAGCCAAATCCTCGATAAAACAACAACAGGAGAAGCAGAAATGCGCTTCAACAAAATTGCGATGATCATTCGAAAGCGGCTCGCCGCCTTGCTCGTAGTCATCGCGTTTTCCTCGACTCAGAGCTCGGCTGTGGCCGACGAGGTCCTGGTCGCCGTTGCCTCCAACTTCACCGGTGCGATCACGGTAATCGCCGAGCGCTTCGAACAGCAAACCGGCCATGACGTTGTGCTCAGCTTCGGCTCCACCGGCAAGCACTACGCCCAGATTCGCCACGGCGCGCCCTACCACGCCTTCTTCGCCGCCGACGTGACGCGACCGCGGCTGCTGGAAGACGAGGGACAC
>DSBO01000139.1 GCA_011046015.1 Thioalkalivibrio sp.
CCGAGCATCGGGGCCTTTTTTACTATATGGCGCGCCCGAGAGGATGGGCCGCCAGGGCGGCGGCCTCGCGCGTTGTGCTCGGCTCGAACCGGCTCGATCTACATGTGAGAGGCTCGAAACCTCGCGGGCGATGGGCATGGATAAGCATAAAAAAGGCCCCGAGCATCGGGGCCTTTTTTTACTATATGGCGCGCCCGAGAGGATTCGAACCTCTGACCTTCGCCTCCGGAGGGCGACGCTCTATCCAGCTGAGCTACGGGCGCCTGTGACAGGCAGTTGAAACGGCCACTAGGATAGCCGTTTGGGACTATGGCGTCTATGCGGACTCGATGTCGGCGGGCATGGCCTCACGCCAGGGATAGGGCGGGTTACCTTCGACCATGAAATAGGGGTTGAGCAGGTCTTCCTTGTTGTAGGCCAGAGGCTTGCCGGACAGGTCGGTCACCTGCCCACCCGCCTCGTTGACGATGGCGTGCGCGGCGCCGGTGTCCCATTCCATGGTGGGGCCGAGCCTCGGGTAGAGGTGCGCGGCGCCCTCGGCAACGAGACAAAGCTTGAGCGAACTGCCCATGCTCACCACCTCGAAGTCACCGACCTGATCGAGGAAGCGCTTGAGTGTCTCGCCACCGTGCGAGCGGGAGGCGACGATGCTGGGCGTGTTGCCGTCGTAGCCGGCCACCCGGATCGCCTGCGGATCATTCTTGCCGTCCTGGCGAAAGGCCCCGTGGCCGCGTGCGGCGAAGTACAGGCGGTCGAGTACGGGAGCATAGACCACGCCCAGCACGGGCA
Organism: Thioalkalivibrio sp.; assembly: GCA_011046015.1. Classification (GTDB taxonomy): domain Bacteria; phylum Pseudomonadota; class Gammaproteobacteria; order SpSt-1174; family SpSt-1174; genus SpSt-1174. Next base: position 790 of record DSBO01000139.1, read on the forward strand.
CGCCGTCCTCGTCGACCAGCGCGATGTTGACGGTGAACTCGCCGCTGCGCTTGACGAATTCCTTGGTGCCGTCCATCGGATCCACCAGCCAGTAGCGGTTCCAGCTGGCGCGCTCGCTGTAAGGCGCCTGCCGCGATTCCTCGGACAGCACCGGAATGCTGGCATCCAGACGTCGCAGCCCGTCGATGATGACGCGGTTGGAGGCGAGGTCGGCGCGCGTCAGCGGGGAATCGTCGCCCTTGGTCTGGACGTCGAAGTCGTCACTCTCGTAGACGCGCATGATGGCGGCCCCGGCCTCGCGGGCCAGGTCGCACACGGCGGGCAGCAGGGCCTGGGTGTCAACGGACATGATGAGTTACTCGTCTGGCTGAATGCCGATCGTGGTCCGACCGGCGTTTACTTGATGAACCCCAGGCTCTCCATCTTGAGCAGGATGCGATGGGCGGCCTCGTCGGCGCTCGCCTCGGTGGTGTCGATGCGCATCTCTGGGTTCTCCGGCTCCTCGTAGGGATCACTGATGCCGGTGAACTCCTTGATGATGCCGGCGCGCGCCTTGGCATACAGCCCCTTGCGGTCGCGCTGTTCGCAGACCTCGAGCGGGGTGGCAACGTGCGCCTCGATGAAGCCGCCATGGGCCTCGGCCATTTCGCGCACCTGGCGACGCATGGCCGCGTAGGGCGCAATCGGCGCACAGATGGCGATGCCGCCGGCCTTGGCGATCTCGGCGGCGACAAACCCGATGCGCTGAATGTTGAGGTCGCGGTGCTCGCGGGAGAAGCCCAGCTCGCTGGACAGGTTCTTGCGTACCAGGTCACCGTCGAGCAGGGTCACCGGGCGCCCGCCCATCTCCATCAGCTTGACGCGCAGGGCGTTGGCAATGGTCGACTTGCCGGAGCCCGACAGGCCAGTGAAGAAGATCACCAGGCCCTGCCGGTCGCGCGGCGGGTAGGCGCGTCGCAGCTCCTGGACAACTCCCGGGTAGGAGAACCACTCGGGAATATCCAGACCTTCGCGCAGGCGGCGGCGGAACTCGGTGCCCGAGATGTTGAGCACGGTCTCGCCCTCCTTCACCTCGTCCACCGGCGCGTACTGGGCACGCTCCTGCACATACACCATCATCTGAAAGGGCACCATCTGGATGCCGAGCTCGTCCTGGTACTTCGCCACCAGTTCCTGGGCGTCGTAGGGACCGTAGAAGTCTTCGCCGGCGCGGTTCTGGCCGGGGCCGGCGTGATCGCGCCCGACGATGAAGTGGGTGCAGCCGTAGTTCTTGCGGATGATGGCGTGCCACAGCGCCTCGCGCGGGCCGCCCATGCGCATGGCCAGGCCGAGCAGCGACAGGCCGGTGGTCTGGTCCGGGTAGCAGTCGAGGATCTTCTCGTAGCAGCGCACGCGCGTGTAGTGGTCGATGTCGCCGGGCTTGGTCATGCCGACCACAGGCTGGATCAGGAGATTGGCCTCGACCTGCTGGGCGGCGCGGAAGGTGAGTTCCTGGTGCGCACGATGCATGGGATTGCGGGTCTGAAAGGCAACCACGCGCTGCCAGCCCCACTTCTTGAATTTCTCGCGCAGCTCGCGCGGGGTGTCACGCAGGTGACGGAAGTCATAATGGGTGGGCGGCTCGATGCCCTCGAGCGTGCCGCCGACATACACCGGGTTGGAACGGTTGAGCAGAAAGTCGACGCCCGGGTGGGTATCGTCGTCGCTGCCGAACACGGCCACGGCCTCGGCACGGCGGTCCGGCGACCACTGGTCGGTCACGGTGAGAATGGCGATCGGCACACCCTCGGGACAGCGCAGGGCGATACGGTCACCGACCTTGACACCCGCCGCGAAGGCCTCGGTCACGTCCAGCGTGATGGGCATGGGCCACAGGGTGCCGTCGGCCAGGCGCATCTCGTCGCGCACCCGCGCGTAGTCGGCCTCGCCGAGAAAGCCCGTCAGCGGCGAGAAGGCACCGTTGAGGAGCAGTTCGGCGTCGCAGAGCTGGCGCGGAGTCAGGTCCCAGGAGGGCAGGTCCGCCACTTCCTGTTTCAGCGCCTCGGCGCGGGCGGGGTCGACATAGAGTTCCTTGAGTTCGCCGCCGTGGGGGGCGATCAGTTCTGAGGTCATGCAATCACTACCTTGGAAAATTCATGTGTTCCAACGGCGCTCGGTGCGCCCGCCGCTCGGCGAGGCCTTTGTTCGCGAACCGCGAAAGCGGACAAGGGAGGCACGTCCGGGTCCCGGTCGCCCAGCATCGCGGGCGCGGTGAATCCGAAAGCCTGCTGCGAATTGTGCGGCACGTTCCATCTATTCCCTGTCGAAAGGGGTAGTTTATAACGGTCGCACCGGGGCCCGGGTGGAGGATGGTACCGAAACAGTCGCGGACGTGTCGAGTACTGATTGAAATCACCCCGCCCGACGTCGTATCATGACTCGCTTATATTATGTGAGTAAGGTCGACAAACAGCGGTCGACCGCAGGACAGTGCTTGCCAACGCGAGCGGATGGCTGGAGGTGCGAGATGAACGCTTGGGCCTACCGGCAGTCCTAATTTACTATTTGCCCAACCAGAATTTGAGCAACCCGGATAATTCCGAGAACGGAATAAGGAAACAGTAATGCAGCCGACAGGCAGTTCGCATGATCTTGCTTTGCGACCCTCTACATTCTCGACCCTGTGCGAAGCTCTTGATTATGCCGCTGGCGGCAAGACTGGCGTGAACTTCTACAATGCCCGTGGCGAACTCTATTCCGCCACGAGCTACGAGGGGTTACGTGAGCAGTCGCTCGAACTGGCGCGTCGACTGGTTGGTCTGGGCATCGAGAAAGGCGGGCGCGTGGCGCTGGTTGCCGAAACCACGCCCGACTTTGTTCGTTTCTTCTGGGCTTGTCAATACGCGGGCCTGGTCCCCGTTCCGCTGCCGGCGACCGTGCACATCGGCGGACATGCCGCCTTCGTCACCCAGCTGCGCAAGCTGATCGAGAACTGCAAGGCCGAGGCCGCCATGGCCCCGGCGGACTGGATGAATTTCCTCACCGAGGCGACCGAGGGCCTCGACCTGCGCTGCGTGGGCACCCCGGACGTTTTCGATCTGCTGGAGCCGGCGCAGGGCGAGCTCCCCACCATTAGCCCGACGGACACGGCCTACATCCAGTACACCTCCGGCAGCACGCGCTTCCCGCGCGGCGTGGTCATCGACCATGCCACCGTGCTGGCCAACGTCCACGACATGGCGGTGCACGGCCTTGCGCTGAACGAGCACGACCGTTTCGGCACCTGGCTGCCCTTCTATCATGACATGGGCCTGGTGGCGTTCATCATCATGCCGATGTGCACCCAGAGCTCGGTGGACTACCTCAGCACCCACGATTTCGCGATGCGCCCGCGCAAGTGGCTGGAAATGATGTCGGCCAACCGCGCCACCGTCACGTCCGCGCCGCCCTTCGGCTACGACCTGGCGGCCATGCGCGTCCGTCCGCGCGATGCAGAGCAGTGGGACCTGACCCACCTGCGCGCCGCCTGCGTGGGTGCCGAGATGATCAGCCCCGAGCCGCTGCAGCGCTTCGCCGAGGCTCTCGCCCCGGCCGGCTTCAACCCGAGCACGTACCTGGCCTGCTATGGCATGGCCGAATGCTCCCTGGGCATTACCTTTGCCCCGCTGGGCAAGGACCTGGCAATCGACTACATCGACGCCGAACACCTGCAGCAGGAAGGCGAGGCCCGTCCGGTCAACCCGGAAGAGGCGGAGCGCGACGGCGTGCGCGTGGCGCGGTACGTCGACTGCGGCGTGCGACTGCCGACCTTCGAGATCTCCATTCGCGACGACCAGGGCAACCCGCTGCCGGAGCGCCAGTCTGGCGCCATCCACGTGCGCGGGCCGAGCGTCATGAGCGGCTATTTCGAGGACGAAGAGGCCACGCGCGAAGTGCTGAGCGCCGATGGCTGGCTCAACACCGGCGACGTCGGTTACATGATCGGCGAGCGCCTGTTCGTGACCGGCCGCAAGAAGGACATGATCATCGTCCACGGCCGCAACATCTGGCCCCAGGACCTGGAACATCTGGCCAAGACCCAGCCCGGCGTTCGCTACACCGACGTGGCGGCCTTCCCCGTCACGGCCGAGGATCAGCACGAAACGGCCGCCGTGGTCGTGCAATGCCGCGAACGCGACATGACCAAGCGCGAACAGCTGATCAAGAATATCAAGGGCCTGGTTCGTGCCGAACTGGGCATCGAGTGCATCGTGGAGCTGGTTCCCCCGAAGACCCTGCCGCGGACGTCCTCCGGCAAGCTCTCGCGTTCCCGTGCCCGTCTGGAGTTCATCGCCCGCAGGGCGCAGGGCACCGCCGCCGAGGCTTCGCGCGCTCGTACCGCTCAGCCGGCCGGGGAACAGATCCGACGCCTGGCATGACCCGAACAGTTGCCGTCACCGGGGCATCGGGATTCGTAGGGCAGGCCCTGGTAGCGCACCTGCTCAACTCGGGTTGGCGAGTAAGGGCTCTCATTCACCGACAGGGACTGGCCGCATCGATTACGGATGATGCGCTGGAAACCGTCAACGGCGGACTGGACGATGACGCGGCCCTCGAGCGGCTGCTGTCGGATGCGGATGCCGTGGTGCACGTGGCCGGTCGCGTGCGGGGACGGACCGAACAGGACTTCCTCCCCGTTAACGCGACCGGGGTGGAACGCCTTGCGCGAATCGCCCTTGCCCAACCCAGACCGCCCCGTTTCATCCTGATCTCCTCACTCGCCGCCCGGGAACCGCGTCTCTCGCCCTACGCCGCAAGCAAGCGCGAAGGGGAAGCCCGGCTGTCGTCGGTGGCCGACGGCTCCGGCATGTCCTATGCGATCCTGCGCCCGCCGGCGGTCTACGGGCCGGGCGATCGCGAGTTGCTGCCATTGTTCACTACCATGGCCCGGGGCGTCACACCTCTGCTCGGCTCCGCGGGCGCGCGCGCATCACTGCTGCATGTCGACGATCTCGCCACGGCGGTCGCGCACCTGCTGGACAGCGGCGCGGAAGGGACGTATGAAATACACGACGGTCGTAGCAATGGCTACAGCTGGGACGACATTGCCTCGATCGTCGAGAAAGTCACCGGTCGCGGGCGTGGATGGCGCTTGCCGGTACCGGGTGTGCTGCTGCGGGGACTTGCCGCAGCGAACCTCCTCGGTTCCCGGATCTTCGGCTACCACCCCATGCTGACGCCCGGGAAGGTAAATGAGCTGCGCCACCCCGACTGGGTTTGCGACAATACGGCTTTTAGCCGCGCTACTGACTGGCACCCCGCGATTTCGCTCCGCGACGGGCTGCCTCAACTGCTCAAGCGAGCGCGACCCCGTGCGGATGAGGGCATATCGAATGTCGAGTGAAATCAAAGACCAGTATCAGGAAATCCTGCAGACCCTGTTTCACCTGCTGGAACGCTTCCCCGCCAAGGATATCGAGCTCAACGAACAGACGAACCTGGTGGCGGACATGGGACTGGATTCGATCAACGTGATGGAGCTGCTTCAGGAAATCGAGGACCGGTTCGACGTTATCGTTCCCCTGAACGTGATGGCCGACGTCAGCACGGTACAGGACCTCGCTACCCAGGTTAAGCGGCTTGTCGAGGAAAATTCATGAGTATTTCCAAACGCTTTGCCGAACTTGCGCATATCCGTGACGCCCTGGGAGCGGCCCATGCCGATCCCAGCCGGGTCGTCATGGAAGAGCTGTTGTCGGCGACCGAGGCCATGATTGCCGGCAAGCGCACCATCCTCGCCGGCACCAACAACTACCTCGGCCTGACCTTCGAGAAAGGCATTCTCGATGCGGCCTGTGACGCCCTGCACGAACAGGGCAGCGGCACCACCGGTTCGCGCATGGCGAATGGCAGCTTCTCGAGCCACGTGGCACTGGAGCAGGAGTTCGCCGATTTCTACGACGTGCCGGCGGCAATGATCTTCTCCACCGGCTACCAGGCCAACCTTGGCCTGCTCATGGGGCTGGTGCGCTCGGGCGACAAGGTCATACTCGACGCCCACAGCCACGCCAGCATCTATGACGGCTGCCGCATCAGCGGGGCCGACTTCTTCACCTTCCGTCACAACGACGCGGAAGACCTGCGCAAGCGACTGCGCCGGCTGGGCGCCGACGCCGAGGGCGCACTGGTGATCACCGAGGGCCTGTACAGCATGCTGGGCGACATCGCCCCGCTGGCGGAGCTTTGCGCGGTCGCCAAGGAATTCGGCGCCTACTTCATGGTGGACGAGGCCCACTCCCTGGGTGTCTACGGCGAGCACGGGCGCGGCGTCACCGAGGCCGCCGGCATCCTCGACCAGGTGGACTTCATCACCGGCACCTTCAGCAAGAGCCTCGGCTCGCTGGGCGGCTATTGCGTGAGCCGTCACGAGGAACTCAACCTGCTGCGCTACGGCAGCCGCCCCTACATCTTCACCGCCTCGTCCAGCCCGGCCAACATCGCCGCCGCCCACTGGGCCCTGAAGGCGATCCGCAACCGGCCGGAACTGAAGGAAAAGCTTTGGGCCAACGTGGAGCGCCTGTACAGCGGGCTCGAAGGCCTGGGCTGCAAGCTCGCCTCCCCGCCGAGCCCGGTGGTGGCGGTGCGCGTCGAATCCCACGACGAGGCCGCGCGCATCTGGAACGAGCTGCTGGCCAGCGGCGTCTACGTCAACCTCGTGGTCCCGCCCGCCTCGCCGGACGGCGCCTCCCTGCTGCGCTGCAGCATGAGCGCGGGACACAGCTTCGAGCAGATCGACGCCATCGTGGCCGCCTTTGCCGAGGCGAACGCCAGCGCGGCCTTCGTCGCGGCCCGCTGCGGTGGACAGGACTGAGATCACGTGACCATGCCGGACCCGGCGCAGATGGTGCCATGACGATGCAGCATCTCCCCCGCACCGACGCGACTGCCTCCACGGTTCTGGCACACCTGTCCGATCCGCACCTGCCGCTGCCTGCCTGGATCTCACCCGCCGCCCTGCTCAACAAGCGCCTGCTGGGGCTGCTGTCCTGGTACACGAAGCGTCGCGCCCGGTACCGTCCCGAAACGCTCCAGGCGCTGGTCGAGGACCTGAAGACGCAGGCGCCGGACTGGATAACGGTGACCGGCGACCTTACCAACCTGGGCCTGGAGAGCGAGTACCGGGCTGCACGACGCTGGCTGGACCAGCTGGCATCCCCCGAGCGGCTGATGATCGTACCGGGGAACCACGACGCCAGTGTGCGGGGCGCCTGGGAGCGGGGGGCCGCGCACTGGGAACCCTTCTGGCGGGGTGATGAACACCCAGCCCAGGCGGTGGGCCACGACCGCGTCGCCAATGCCTTCCCGGTACTGCGCAAACGCGGTCAGCTGGCGCTGATCGGACTGTCCACGGCCATCGCCTCGCCGGCCGGACTGGCGGTGGGAAAGGTGGGAGAGCAACAGCTCGCGCGACTCTCCCGACTGCTGGGGGAAACGCGGGAACAGGGACTGTTCCGGGTACTACTCCTGCATCACCCGCTCGTCCAGGGTACGGTCAGCCACCGCAAGCGCCTGATCGACGGGGCAGAACTCCAGGCCCTGCTGGCGCATGAAGGCGTCGAACTGGTCATTCACGGCCACGGTCACGTCAGCCACAGCAAGGAAGTGGAGACCCGCGACGGCCGCGCCCCGGTGATCGGGGTTCCGTCCGCATCATCCGTGCATGACGAACGGGCGGCCTATCACCTCTACCGGATCACCCGCAACATGGCGGGCTGGGAACTGGAGGTGACCGCGCGCCGCGCCGCCGCGCCCGGCCAGGGCTTCGAGACGACCACGCGCCGCTCACTGCCGATTACGCGCGCACACGGCACCCTCGAGGCCGATCCGCGACGATCGATCAACGCCTGAGGCGTCATCGAATCGCGCAGCCGGCCGAGGACACAGCCCGCCGCGAACGGACCACGATAATGAAGGAGTCCACCGATTGCCCGTTCAGTGCCATGCCTGACCGGGACCCGCATGAACTGCTATCCTGCAGCCACCGGAGTGAATGCGGGTCGCACAATCGCCGCCGCGCGCCGGAACGCCATCCCGCTCGAACCGCCAGATCGTCGCCATGCTGATTGACCGCTACATCATTCGCGAGATTCTGCGCCCCGTGGTCATGGGGGTGGGACTGTTCCTGCTGATCTACACCGGCTTCAGCCTGTCGAAGAACCTGTCCATGGCCGCCGATGGCCTCATCGACACGGCAACGGCGCTGAAGCTCGTGGGTCTGTCCAGCATCACCACGCTCGAGGTCATACTGCCCACGTCGATGTTCTTCTCCGTTCTGTTCGTCATGGTCCGGATGTACCAGAACGGCGAGATGACCGTGCTCGCGTCCGTGGGCATTTCGCCCCAGCGGCTCATGGTCAGTGTCGGGACGGCCGCCCTGTTCATCGCCTGCGTCGTCGCCGTGCTGTCGGTATACGGGCGCCCCTGGGCCTACGACAGCATCTACCGGCTCGAGACGCGCGCCATGAGCCAGGTGGAGGGCAGTGACCTGGCAGCCGGCAAGTTCGTCACGCTGGACGCCGAAGGCTACATGTTCATCGCCGATGAACGCTCCGAGGCGGACCAGCTGCATCGCGGGGTCTTCCTTTTCCAGACGCATCAGGACAACAACGGCGCCGCATACAACGAGCTCATCCGGGCGGAGACCGCCCGGCTGCCGCGCTTCGATCCCGGCGAGGAGGCCCTGCTGGTATTCGGCAACGGCTACAGCTACCTGCTCGACCAGGGCGGCCAGTCCGACTGGGCCATGCGCTTCCAGGAGATGAGCATCGTGTGGGGCGCGGCCGAGCGCGCCCGCGAAAAGATCCGCAACAAGGCTCAGTCGACCGCGGCACTGATGCGTTCCGAAGACCCGAAAGACATCGCGGAGTACCAGTGGCGCCTGTCCACGCCCCTGGCCACCTTCCTGCTGGCCATGCTGGCGTTGCCCCTCGCGCGCTCGAAGCCCCGCGAGTCGCGCATGCGCGCCTACGTCATTGCCATCGCCGTCTACGTGCTGCTTTTCGGCGGGATCGGCGTGGTCCGCAGCTTCGTCGAGCAGACGCGCCTACCGGAATACCCGGGCCTCTGGATCGCCTATCTCCCGCCAGCGATCCTTCTGCTGGTCCTGATGGTCCGATTGACGCGACGCAGGACAAGGGCCCGACCATGCCCGTAACGACAAAAAACGCCGGGGCGGACTGACACCATGCGCATCCTCCGTGGCTATGTCACCCGACACCTGATCGCCAGCTGGGCGCTGGTGGGCGCGATGCTGAGCATCCTGCTGTTACTGGTGCGCCTGCTCGACGAGATGGACCGTCTCGCCGGCGGCTACACCGCAACCAAGGCCATCCTGCACGTGGCGCTCACCCTGCCCCAGCAGCTGCTCATGCTCACGCCCGTGGTCGTGCTGGCGGGAACGCTGGCGGCCTTCGCCAGGCTCGAACAGTCCAACGAGATGACGGTGATACGCGGATCGGGCGTTAACAAGAAGCGATTGCTGGGCATGATGGGGATTCCGTTCCTGGTCCTGGCGGTGGCGCTCTGGGTGACCATGGAGTGGGTCACGCCCTCGCTGCACCAGTGGGGAGAAGAAATTCGCAACGAGGCGCGGGGAAACAACACGCTGGAGCCGGGCGAGAGCCTCTGGTCACGCGCCGGGCCTACCTTCTATCGCGTGGGCCGCCTTGGCGAGGACGGGACCCCGGGCGACATCGACATATTCGTGTTTGTCCCCGAGCATCAATTGACGCGCACGATCCACGCGGCACGCGCCGAGATCCTCGGGCAACGCCGCTGGCGCCTCCACGATACCGTCGAAAGGCGCTGGGAAGGTAACACGGTCATGGTGACACACTCACCGGAGCTCACGTTCGACGGCCTGTGGACGCGCGACGAACTGCAGCGCCTGCTGCTCAGCCTGGACAGCATGTCGCCGAGCGTATTGTTCCAGTACAAGAACTACCTGGATCGCAGCGGCCAGGTATCGGACACCCACGCCCTGGCCTTCTGGAATCGCGTGCTGCTGCCGCTGGCCACGATCGGCATGGGCCTACTTGCCCTGGGCCTGAGCGCCAAACCCGGCAGCCGGCGCAGCGGCATGGGACGCCAACTCGGCCTGGGCGTGCTGATCGGCGTGCTGTTCTATCTCGGCTCCCAGGTGGCCGTGGCGCTGGGGCAGATCTTCCACCTGTCGGCGCTCGGCACCGCCCTGTTCCCACTGGTCTGCATCTTTACCGCCGCCATCCTGCTCGTCTACCGCCTGCGCTGGTGACCGGTTTGAGACACCCCCGTCGGCAGGCGATAATTCCCGCCCCGGCGCGCCACGCGCCGGCTCGTGACCCTGGAATTCGCTTATGCGCTTGATGTTCACGCTGTTTCGCGCCTACCCCATGGCCAGCTTCCTGATGCTGCTGGCGCTGTTCCTCTCGGGCTTCGCCGAGGGGCTGGGCCTGTCTGCGTTGTTGCCCATGCTGAAGGTAGCACTGTATCCGGCCGGTACGTCGGGGATGCCCGACGAACAACCCAGCGACGTGGAGGTGTTCATTCTCAGCCTGCTGGACTGGCTCGGCATCCCTGCGACCCTCGGCCCGCTATTGCTCCTGATCGTGGTTGCCGCGACCTTCAAGGCCGTGCTGCTGCTGGCGGCGCAGCGCCAGGTGGGCTACACGGCGGCGCAGATCGCCACCGATTTGCGCCTGGAAGTCCTGCGCAACATGATGCGCAGCCGCTGGCGCTTTTTCCTGCACCAGCCCACGGGCAAGCTAACCAATACCCTGGCCACGGAAGCGAAACGCGCCTCCGATGCCTACATGAACGGCGCCACCGCGATCACCTTCCTCATCCAGGCCATCGTATACTCTGCCGTAGCGGTAGCCGTGTCCTGGAAGGCCGCGCTTGCGAGCCTGATCGGTGGCGCGGTCATCATCGGCGCATCCCACTTTCTGGTTCGCAAGACTCGGCGCGCAGGCAAGAAGCAGACAGATCTCATGATCTCGCTCATGTCGCGGCTGACCGACACCCTGCAATCGGTCAAACCGCTCAAGGCCATGGCACGCGAAGAACTGGCCGACCAGGTACTGAAACTGGAGACCAACCGCCTCAACAAGGCCCTGCGTCGACAGGTCTTCGCCGCCGCCGCCCTCAACTCCGGGCAGGACCTGATGTTCACTGCCCTCATCGCCCTGGGCATCTATCTGGCGCTCGAACAGTTCTCCATGGGGTTGGCCACGGTGACGATCCTGGTGGTGACGCTGGGGCGGGCCTTTGCCTTCCTGGGCAAGGTGCAGAAACAGTACCAGAAGCTCGCCCAGGGCGAGAGCGCCTACTGGTCGCTGAAAGACACCAGTCAGCAGGCAGTGGCAGAGCAAGAACCGGTGGGTGGTGACCGTATGCCGGTGCTGCGCACGGGCATGACGTTTCGCGATGTCGGGTACGCCTACGACGGGCACAAGGTCTTCTCCGGGCTCAACCTGGAGATTCCCGTGCACCGCATCACCACCCTGATCGGCCCCTCCGGCTCGGGCAAGACCACCATCATCGACCTGCTGATTGGCCTCCTGCGACCGGATAGCGGACAAGTGCTGATCGACGACGTCCCGCTCGAAGAGCTGGATATCAAAGCCTGGCGCAGCATGATCGGTTATGTCCCGCAGGAAACCGTCTTGCTGCACGACAGCATCCTGCACAACGTCAGCCTGGGCGACCCGGCCATCACCGAGGCACGGGTGATTGAAGCCCTCAAGGAGGCCGAGGCCTGGGAATTCGTCGACCGGCTGCCGGAAGGCATACACACCGAGGTGGGTGAACGTGGTGGCCGTCTGTCCGGCGGCCAGCGCCAGCGCATCGCCATCGCCCGCGCGCTGATCAACCGGCCGCAGCTGCTGATCCTGGACGAGGCCACCAGCGCCCTGGACCCGGGCAGCGAAGCCGCCATCGTCCAAACCCTGGGCAAGCTCAAGGACCACCTGACCATCCTCACCATCTCGCACAATGTCGCGCTCGCCGACGCCGCGGACATGGTCTACCGCCTCGAGCGCGGCGGACACGTCAAACCCGGATAAACCAACCGTAGCGACGGAAGTTGCGAATGGGGGTTCGGAAAGGCGCCAGCGTATCGCTGGCTTTCGCCGCTCGTATGTCGTGATGATCGCGGTGCCGCGCGGGGCGCGGGGTTAGCGTGACGCCGCTTCCATGCCCAGCAGGCTGTGTATCCGCGCCACGGCGCGTTGCATGTCGCTGGACTGGCCCTCGGCCTGCATCGGGGGCAGCGGGTCGCCCAGCCAGTTCATCTTGCCCGCACGGATCAGGCGCAGATGAACCTGACTGATGTCCCGCGAGAGATGCTTCCAGCCCCAGCGCATGAGCGCGCGATAGGCCAGCGCACCGACGGCCAGGTCCGGCCGGTCGTCGTCCTTCCGGGAGAGCGCCTCGGCCCGGTCCGGCTCGCCGGCCGCGACGTACAGGTCGCGGCGCATGCTGAAGCGCCCCGCCCCCAGATCGAACATGTGCACCGGCTTGCCCGTGGCATAGGCCTCGGAGAGCATGGAGATGCTGTCGGCGGTGACGATCAGTTCGTCGGCCAGAGCGAGAAAGCCGAGGTACGGATTGTCGGCATCGCCTCGTTGCCAGCGGTAGAGTTCCATGGGCACCTCGGTCTGCGCGGCGAAGGCCTCGATGGCGGCGGCGCGCGTGCGCGCGCTGGAACTCACCAGCAGCGACCCGCCTCGCTCGCTGGCCAGCGCGACGGCGTCGCGCACCAGCCGCTGGGCGGCGCGCCGGCCGAAGGCGTACGGCCCGCTGTTGCCACCCATGTTCACGGTGATGAAGGGCCGGCGCAGATGGGCGAGCCGGGGTGCCCAGTGCGCGGCGGCCTCGGCCAGGCGGTCGGGGCGCACGTGATGCAGGGGCAGGTCGTTGCGCAGCACATTGGGCCGCTCGGGCACGCGGTACTGCGGCGTGGTGATCACCAGGTCGAAGTGCGCGGGGTCCGCCCACAGCCGGCCGACGAAGACGATGCGCGTGTGACCATTGGACTGGTCGCGAATCCAGCGGCACACCGGCTCGTTGCGCATCCCCGAGGACAGCACCAAGTCGGGCCAGGGGGGCGCCAGGCCGTCGGAGAGTTCGGTATCGACACCATGCAGGTCGCGCCCCCGGAAGAGGTTGGTACGCATCTCGTACTTGCGGTAGCGCAGGGTCTTGATCTCGAACGGCCAGCCCAGGCCCTCAGCGAGGGCCCGCAACTGGGTCTGCTCGCCGGAGCGGTAAGCATCCACGATCCAGACGCGCGGCGTGACGCCGGTCTCAGGCATCGCGCGCCCCCGCCGTTCTCTTCTCCTTGGGCCAGCGTCGCTTCAAGCACAGCCACTGGCCCGGATCCTCGAGTATCCAGCCCTCGAAGACGTGATTGAGCTGAAGGGTGAGGTCGGCGATCTGCTCGTGCCGCCCGGCCTGCGGATCAGCGGGTGTCAGCGGGGCCAGCACCTCCACGCGATAACGATGCCTCTGCAGGCGCAGCGCACGAATCGGAATGAGCTTGTACCCGCGCAGGGACAGCAGCGCCGGCATGGTATTGGTGGGGGTCGGGATGCCGAAAAACGGGATCATCTCGCCCTGATCGAGCCGGGTGTCGAAGGCCGCCCCGACCGAATGCCCGGCTGCCAGCTCGCGGATGAATTCGCGTGCCCCGCCGGTGCTCGGCACCAGGCGTGCGCCGAAGGCCCGGCGCAGCCCGAGGAAAAACCGGTGCAGCCAGGGATTGGGTTCCTTCGCGTAGATGGTCGAGATCGAGAGACCGTATTCGCGGCTGATCAGGTTGCACAGCTGCCAGGCACCGGTGTGTGCGGTGGCGAAGACCATCGCCTCCTTGCGCTCGAAGGCGGCCTGCGCCTCGGGATGCACCGAGAATTCCAGGTAACGCTCGCGCCGGCGCCACAGGCGCCCGAGCAGGAACAGCTCGGCGGCGGCCAGACCGGTGGAGCGGAAGATCTGTCTGACGATCCGTTCACGCTCCGCCGCGGTGGCCTGCGGCAGCACCACCCCGATGTTGCGGCGCACCACCCGTCGCTTTCTCTCGTTGTGGTAACCGAGCACGCCCAGCATGCGGGAGAACACGAAGGCCACCACCGGGAACGGCAGCAGGCGCGCCAGCCCCAGCAGAACATAGAAGAATGAAGCCTCCAGCACCCAGACGGGGGTCTGCACCCAGGGCGCGCGGTCGATCAGGCGTTTGGGCAGCAGGTAGTACTTGGGCATGTGCGTGCCCTTGCCTCAGCGGCCGGTCGGTGCGCGGGAGGCCACGACCAGGCTATCGCTTGCTGGCAGACGCGGGCTTCGGCAGATAGGTGCCGAACACCCAGTCCCACAGCGGGGAGCTCACGCCGTAGCGACCACCCTCGGCGGCGAAGTGATGCCGCATGTGGTACTGCTTGAGGAAGCGCAGCAGCGGATGGCGCATCGGGAAGTGGTGTGTCGCGTAGTGGATGTAGTCGTACACCAGGTAGCCGATGATGAAAAAGGCCGTGAAGGGCTCCGCCCAGGGATGCGGCAGGGCCAGGCTGAACAGCAGCCAGAGCATGCCCAGGATCGGAGCCGCGCCGGCCGGCGGCATCACCAGGCGGGTCTTGTCCTGCGGGGTGTCGTGATGCACGCCGTGGAACAGATAGATGAAGCGCTTGCCCAGGCGACCCTTGGCCGGGAAATGAAACAGGTAGCGATGCAGCAGGTATTCGGCGAGCGTCCAGCTCAGCAGGCCGGCGACGCCGATCAGCGCGAGGCCGGTCGGGCCGATGTCATGGACCGTCAGCGCGCGCACGATCAGCCACGCCGCCAGCGGACTCCATACCAGCAGCGGCACGATGGGGTGCACGTGGCTGAGTTTCTCCAGCAGCGGATTCTCGAACAGACGAACCGACTCGTCCACTCGATGCGCGCGGGTTGATTGATGTTCCGACATGACGGGATTACCTGTGCGTTGTCCGATACCTACGTCTTTCTGTAGGCATCGGTTTTGGCCCGAAGTATATCACCGGGCCAGATTTTTTTCGTGCAAAGCCACTCGCCCGGACGCGCGCTGATCCAGCGCTCGTAGTGCTCGTGGATCTGGCGCGTGAGGTCGAGGGCCTGGGCATCGAGATCGGCCTCCGGGTCGCTCACCTGCAACGGCTCGTGGAAGGTGACGCGGAACCGCGGACCGGACAAGCGCTCGACCTGCACCGGCACCAGCGGCGCCTTGAAGCGCAGCGCCAGGCGTGCGGGCAGGGTCGACGATGGCTTATCGACACCGAAGAACGGGATGGGTTCACCCCCCTCGACCCGACGGTCGATGATCATGGCCGCCGAACCGCCGCCCTTGAGCGCGTTGACGAAGGGGCGCACCCCCTGATCGCGCGAGATGAGCTCGCAGCCCAGCATGCCACGGTAGCGCAGCATCAGGCGGTTGAACCAGGGATTGGCCAGCGGCGCGTACATGGCATGGGAACGGATGCCGAATCGCGCCATGGAGGCGCCGACCACCTCCCAGTTGGCCAGGTGCGCCCCGACGAACACCGCCGGCTGGCCCGGATCGGAATAGGCGGGGATCTGCTCGCGGATCACGATCTCCAGGAAATCGCGCCTGGGGTCGATGATGCGGCGGATATGCGGATACTCGGCCAGTATCGCGCCGGCGTTCGCCCAGACCTCGCCCACGTGGCGCTCGATCTCCCCGGCCGATTTCTCCGGGAAGGCCAGCGACAGGTTGGCGCGGATATGCCGGTTGCGTCCCTCGAACAGCTTGCTGAACAGGCGACCGAGCCGGGCACCCAGCGCCGAGGCCCAGGTCACCGGCAGCAGCTTGAAGATGCCGTACAGCAGGCCGATGAGGAGCAGATCCAGAAACCACAGCGTGTGGCGCACAACCGGGTTGTCGAACGCCTTCTTGCGGAACGTGTTGCCGAGGATGAACTTGGCCAAGGGTAATCGACTTCCTTAATATCCAGTGCGAATGCCTGCCCGGGACAGGACACGTGAAATGCCGGCATTTTACCCGATTTGTCCGTCCGCTTCGCGCATCCAGGCCCGGGATATGACCGGGGCACGCCGGCCGGGTCGACCCCCGCTGCTGAAGGGCCCGGCATGCTATCATCCCCGGGTCTTCGCCGCGCCTGCGCGCGGCGCATCCGAGCACCGAGCGAGAAAGGACCCACATGCCGAACGCAGCACCCGGCAGCGGTAACATCCGCATCATCGAGGCAGACAGCCGCCAGACGGTACGCGACTTCCTGCACCTGCCGGAGCGCATCTACGCCGACGATCCGGCCTGGGTGGCGCCGCTGCTGCTGGAACAGAAGCAGCGCGTCTTCCACAATACGCCGCTGTTCGCGCACTGCGCGATCGCGCGCTGGGTGGCCTATCGCGATGGCGCCCCGATCGGGCGCATCACCGCGCAGCTCGATGAACTGCAGCCGCCCCTGGACGGTGGCGCGGTCGGCTATTTCGGCATGCTCGAGGCGGTGGACGACCGGAGCGTGTTCGAGGCCCTCTTTGACACGGCCCAGGGCTGGCTGCGCGAACGGGGCGCCGCGTGGATCCGCGGCCCCTACAACCTGTCGATCAACGAGGAGATCGGCCTGCTGGTCGAGAACTTCGACGAGCCGCCCTTCATCATGATGGGCCACGCACCGCGCTATTACCAGGCGCACATCGAGGCCCTAGGCTTTGGCGGCGTCAAGAACCTCCTGACCTACAAGGTACGCCCCGATTTCGTCGCACCGGAGGTGATGGAGAAGCTCGCCACCCGCGCGCGTCGCCAGGTGACGGTGCGCCCGTTCAACCGCAAGGCGAAGGCCGCCGAGTTCGAGGCGATGCGCGACATCTTCAACGACGCCTGGTCCGAGAACTGGGGCTTCGTGCCGTTCACTCGCGAGGAATTCGCCGAAGTCGCCAAGACCCTTACCCTGCTGCTGCCCGACGACTACATCCAGGTCGCGGAGATCGACGGGCGGCCGGTGGCCTTCATCACCGCCCTGCCCAACATCAACGAGCTCATCGGCGACCTGCGCGGCCGCCTGTTCCCCTTCGGCTGGGCAAAACTGCTCTGGCGTCTAAAGGTGAAGGGCCCGCGCAGTACGCGCGTGGCGCTGATGGGCGTGCGCAAGGAATACCAGCACTCGCGCCTCGGCCCGACGCTCGCCTTTCTCGTCATCGATGCCGTGCGCAAGGAGATGTCCCGGCGCGGTGTGGAGATGGTTGAGATGGGCTGGATACTCGAAGATAATGACGGCATGCGCCACATCATCGAAGCGATTGGCAGTGACATCTACAAGCGCTACCGCGTCTACCAGAAGAAACTGTGAGCCAGGGCGTGACCAACCCCTCGACATTACGCCCCTCAGAACACGCCTCGACGACTGAAACGCCCGCCTTCGCCTCGGTGATACTCGCCGGCGAGCGGACCGAGCGCGATGCCCTGCGCGATCACTCCGGCGTCGACTGCAAGGCGCTCATCGACATCGGCGGCGCATCCATGATCCGCCGGGTGATCGACGCCCTGAGCGCCTCGCGATGCATTACCTCGATCAGCCTCAGCGGCCCGGAGCGCGCCTGCGTGCAGGCCGACGCAAAGCTCGCAGAGCTGGTCGAACAGCAGCGCGTCGCCTGGTCGCCAGCCGCCGGCACCCCGAGCACCAGCGCCGACCACATGCTGCGCGGCTTCCCGTCCGACCAGCCGGTACTGCTCACCACCGCCGACCATCCCCTGCTCTCCAGCGAGATCGTGGAACATTTCTGCCGGGAAGCCGCGGTCTCCGGCTGCGACGTGATCATCGGCCTGGCACCCTACGAACTGGTGAAGTCGACCTATCCGGACCTGAAGAAGACCGTGCTGCGCTTTCGCGACGGCAACTACTGCGGCTGTAACCTGTTCGCCTTCACCACCGAACAGGGGCGCCGCGCGGCCGATTTCTGGCGTCGGGTGGAGAAGGACCGCAAGAAGCCGCTGGTCGTGATCGGCCTGCTGGGCTGGTGGTCGGTGATTCGCTACCGCCTGGGATGGCTGACGCTGGACGGGGCCCTCGAGCGCCTGTCGCGCAAGCTCGGGCTGCGCCTGGGCGCGGTGATCCTGCCCTACGCCAACGCCGCGGTGGACGTGGACTCAGTGGCGGACTACCAGCTGGTGCAGCAGTACGCAAATCCGGCTGCGGGAAGCGGCGGCGAAAGGGACTGACGAGACAGGGACCGCCGGGACGTCGGCGAGCACATCAGCCCGCCCGGGTGTAACCGAAAACCGGGCGCAGATGGTCATCCACCATGGCGTCGATCACCGCAATCTGCTCGGGCGTAAAGTAATCGCGATAGCCGCCCACCTTGCCGCGCCTGACCTTGAAGGAATCCGGGTTCTTCTCGTCACCCGGTTTCACGCGCTGCCCGGTTCCCCGTAGGTCCTTTCCGGCCTCGAGTTTCTTCATGTTCTCGTAGGCGGCGTACTCCACGGCAGCAGTCACCTGCTCGTCGGTGCCCGGCGTACCCACGAAGTCGAACACCCGACACAGCACCGCGCCCGGATCCGTGCGCATGTCCTCGTAGCGAATCAGCAGCAGGTCATCACCCATCGTGTCCATGGCATCGGCCAGGACATTGAGATAGGTGACGATACGTGGAATCCCGCATTTCTCGTTACTCACGAAGTCGTAGATCGCGACATCGCCGCCATGCGGCGGGTAGTCGTTGATCAGTTTCTTGCGCGGGCGCATGCGGTAGCGCCACTGGAAGTACTGCGATACCGCCACGTCACGTGGATCGCGCACCAGCAGCACCGTCTTCTTGCCCCGGTAATAGTCCAGGCTGTCCCAGTCGCGCACGTAGTCACGAATGTAGTTATTGTGCGTGAACAGCACCTTCGGTGCGGCGGGATCGAGGCGATGGTAGTTGTCGAACTCGAGCAGGTGATCGGTAGGCAGGGCGTTATGCAGCTGATAGAAGCGCGACACCATCACGCGAAACCAGGTACGACCGCTCTTGCCATAAGAGAGCAACACCCAGTCGGCCTCCTGCAGCAGCCGAGATTCTTCCTTGCCGCGCAGCCGACGCTCCAGGGCAACATGCCGTGACGTCGGCAGGAAGAACAGCAGACCCAACACCAGGTGGCGCGTGACAAGGGCGCTGAGTGCTTTGAAGGACATGTCGAACATAGGCGGCGCGGTCTTGAATGAGATTGATAAGCAGGCAACAGCAGTAGATGCCGCGAGGACGATCCGCTCAACCGTCCGGCCCGGCCGGCCGCTTTCGCCCCTGGGACAGGGCGCGTATGATACCACAGGTTTTTCAGGGGTCAGCGTGACCCCTTCCACAGTCACGCGGATCGAACCGGCGCAGCAATGGAAAAACGTGTCTGGGTGTTGCTGGGCAGAAAGGCCGGTGACAACAATCAGGTACTGGCCCTGGCAGAAGCCCTCGGCTGGCCCTTCGAGGAAAAGCGCATCCTGGCGCATGCCTGGGAGCTCATACCCCATCTGCTGCTGGGCAGCACACTGGCAGGCATCGATCGCCGGTCCTCCAGCCCCCTCGCCCCACCCTGGCCGGACCTGGTCATCAGCGCCGGGCGGCGCAACGAACCCGTCGCGCGCTGGATTCGCGGGCAATCGGGGGACCGCACCCGCCTGGTCCATATCGGCCGCCCCTGGGCGCCGCTGCACTGTTATGACCTGATCGTCACCACGCCGCAGTACTTCCTGCCACAACAGCCCAATGTACTGCACAACGCGCTGCCGTTGCATCGCATCACGCGCGCGCGGGCGGAGCAGGCCGCGCGGCTCATCGAACCGCAACTCGGCCCACTGCCTCGCCCCTTCACGACGGTGCTCATCGGCGGCGACAGCGGGCCCTTCGTCTTCACCGCCGAGAAGGGACGGCGCCTGGCCGAGGGCGTCAACCGGCTCGTGGCGCAGACGGGCGGCGCGGTGCTGGTCACGGACAGCCCGCGCACGCCGCACGCCGCGGCCGAGGCCTTTCGCGAGACCCTCGACGTGCCGGTCGATGCCTACTGGTGGCATGAGCGCGACGCGGCGCGCGCGAACCCGTACCTCGCCTACCTCGGACTGGCCGACCGCTTCGTCGTCACCGGCGAGAGCATGTCCATGCTGGCCGAGGCGGCTGCGCTGGGCCGGCCGCTTTACATCTTCGACCCGGGGGATCCGCCCGGCGCCTGGTGGAAGCGGCCCCACAACTTCCGCCACAAACCGCTGAGCCATCGACTCGCCATGCGCCTGGCGCCGCTGCGCATGCGTCGGGATGTCGCGCGCATCCAGGCGGCACTGGTGCGGGCAGGGCGGGCACGCTGGCTGGACGAAGCGCCAGGGCTGATCGCCGCCGGCGAGGACTGGACGAAGGCCGCTGGCGCCGACTCGCCGGGCGAGGCGCAGCGCGCGGCAGCGCGAATCCGGGCACTCTTCACGGGCGCACCCGGCCCGCAGGGCCGATAGCCAGAACGGGAGAGGCCCGGCATTGCCGGGCCTCTCTCATGAACGGTGCGGCGCTGCCCTCAGGCAGCGCTGTCCAGGCGCTGGGCGCTGAGCGGATGCGCCGGCGCCGGCGGCAGATCGGGCGTGCGTTCCAGCACCTCGAAGGCGTCGTGGCGCACGTGGTTCTGCGCCATCTCGTTGCGCAGGAACTCCTCGCTGATCTTGCCCTGTTCGACACACTCCTTGAGCAGACCAAAGAAGAAGTGTTCCTGGTTCTTGTCCGGATGCTCCTTGTACTTGCCGAGCAGGCCGTACTCGCCAAAGATGTGGCGGCGGGCGCGCAGAATCCAGGCGGCCGGCGGGAACAGGCGGAAGCGCTCGGCCGGACGCCAGTCGACCGGCAGGCCGGTCTTCCACGGCTGGGTCTTGCGGCGCGTGGTGTGCAGCATCCGGGTGTTCGGCGAGAAGCTGTCGAAGTCGTTCCATTCCTTCTCGAAGAAACCGATGGTCTCGGGATCCTCGTTCTTCAGGCAGATCCACGGCTGGTAGTCGAAGCCGCCGTCGAACATCGTGTTGAACTGCTCTTCGACCTTCCAGTGGGTAAGCTTGGCGCAATCCAGCAGCATCACGCTGCTCGCGTAGCAGCGGTCGATGTAGCCCTTGGGGCCCGAACGCATGCGGCACATGATCGACTTGCCCTGCATGTCACGGTCCAGCAGTTCCCAGACGTCGGTACAGGCGAAGATATCGGGGTCGATCACCACGGCGCGACCCTCGTAGCCCATCAGCTCGGGCGGCATGAAACGGGTCGGGGTGAAGGACTGCAGGTCGTCGTTCAGCCACACGCGTTGCACGCCATCACGCAGGTAACTCTGCCCCTCGCGCGCCTTGAAGAAGGGGTAGTCGCGGGTGTCCATGATGCGCACGTCGAACTGGTCGTTGTGCGAGGAATACCGGCGCAGGGCGTGTTCGGCCACGATGGCGCCGACGATCTGCTTGTGGTTGGTCTGGATGAATACCGCGTGTTTCATGATGTATGGCCTGCCGATTGGCTGTTTACCTGCGCGCAAATCATACAGTATCCCCAAGGTCGGTGTCATGACACAGGTCAAGCATTCCGGGCCGGCGCGACCTCACCCGGAGCCTTGGTCCCGGCAGGCCCGGGCCACGCCCGTGGCTAGCGGAATACCCCGCGGCGGTACAGCCGCCAGAACAGCCCCCAGATGTGGACGAGCGGCCGCCGACGCACCTTGTCCGGGATCTCCACCACCTGCCCGGAGTGGCGCGTGAGCTTCCAGGCGAGGTAATCCAGGCCCCCTTCGAAGGTGAACAGGCCCTTGATCAGCCGGGCCATGGAGAGTGTCTTGCCCTGGATCCGCCGGAGCCACCAGGTGAACGGCGCGAGCCGGCGCGCCAGGGTACCGGCACGACTGCGGTAGCGCAGGCCCTCGCCCGCCTCCTCCAGCACCAGCAGGCCGTCCAGGCGCGGGGCGAGGCGACGGGTGAGGGCGGTGTAGAAATCCTGCCCGTGGCCGGCCAGCTCCGCGGCCCGGCCGCGGCGCTCCGATCGCAGCTCGGTAGCGTAGCTGAGTGCCAGCGCACCCTCCCAGAGCGCATCCACCGTACCGCTCGCCGGCAGGTCCGGAATGGCCCGGCGCAACAGCGTCTCGCCGGCCTGCAGAAAGGCCCCCGCGAGCCGGGCCTCCACCGCCGGAGAGCGGCTGTACACCACCTTTACCGGCTGGGCGAATCGCCCCCAGAGATAGGACTGGAACCAGGCCCGGCTGGTGCCCCGCTCGAAGTGGGCCAGGCTCAACACGGCATACTTGCAGCGCACGGTGGCCTCAGCCACGGGGGCCTCGAGGTAGTAGACGTTCGGCGGCAGCAGGCGCACGCCGAGCCGCAGCCCCGGGTGAGGCTCGGCGCGGGCGTAGTCGTCCACCAGGGCATAGAGGTCCACCAGGCCATCGAGCAGGTCGGTGCTGCGCAGGCAGGAGCCGTACAGCACCACCGCCTGCAGGGCCTCGCCGAAGCGCCCGCGCAGGGCCTCGACAAGGGCGTGCAGCGGCGGCGAATCGGCCAGCGTCGGGCCGTCGACGGCGGGATAATCAGGCAGTGAGGACGGCGAGACGGGCATGGGGCGTGGATCTACCTCGTTGAGAAAACTCGTTGAGAAAACGTCAACAGCAGGATACAGGCCGATCCGCGTCAGCGGCCAGCGGATCGGCGCCATGAACGGTGAATCGTTCACAAAAACCGGGGCGTCTCTCGCAGAGCCGCAGAGAACGCTGGGCCCCCATAACCCGGTCCTGCTTTCTCCGCGGGCCCCGCGGCTCTGCGAGAAAATGGGGGTGACTCGATCTGGCCCGGTCCTCAGCGCGGCCGCAGGAAGCGCACCGGTCCCTCGGCCGTCACCACCAGCGGTGCCTC
>DSBO01000044.1 GCA_011046015.1 Thioalkalivibrio sp.
CATCGTCTACGTGAACCTGGTGGGCGGTCAGG
Organism: Thioalkalivibrio sp.; assembly: GCA_011046015.1. Taxonomy (GTDB): domain Bacteria; phylum Pseudomonadota; class Gammaproteobacteria; order SpSt-1174; family SpSt-1174; genus SpSt-1174. The sequence continues at coordinate 33 of DSBO01000044.1, forward strand.
ACGAGCTGGTGTTCGACGGCGAGTCCATGGTGCTGGGCGCCGACGGGGAGCCGCGGTTTCGCGCACCGGCCTTCGAGGAGGGCGTATATACCGTCGACGTGCACCTCGATGCCCGCGACCACGACGCCGAGCTCGCGCCGGTGCTTGCCCCCGAGGCGGCGATCTACAAGGCGCTGGTGCTGGGCGTGCGCGACTACGTGACCAAGAACGGCTTCAATGGCGTGGTGCTGGGACTGTCGGGTGGCATCGACTCGGCGCTCACCCTGGCCATTGCCGTGGACGCACTGGGCGCCGAGGCGGTGGAGGCGGTGATGATGCCCTCGCGTTATACCGCCGACATGAGCGTCACCGATGCCCAGGCGCAGGCCGGGACGCTGGGGGTGAAGTACCGCAACATCCCCATCGAGCCGGCCTTCACGGCCTTTCTCGGCATGCTGGCAGAGGAGTTTCGCGGCCTGCCGCGCGATACCACCGAGGAGAACATCCAGGCGCGCTGCCGCGGCATCGTACTCATGGCAATCTCCAACAAGACCGGCCGCATGCTGCTCACCACCGGCAACAAGAGCGAGATGGCGGTGGGCTATGCCACGCTCTACGGTGACATGGCCGGCGGCTTCGCCCCGCTCAAGGATGCGGCCAAGACGCTGGTCTATCGCCTGGCGCGCTACCGCAACGGCCTGCCGGGCGGGGCGGTGATCCCGGAGCGCGTGATCGAGCGCCCGCCGTCGGCCGAACTCGCACCGGATCAGGTGGACCAGGATTCGCTGCCGCCCTACGACATCCTCGATGGCATCCTCGAGCGCTTCGTCGAGCGCGACTGGTCGCTGTCGCAGATCGTCGCCGACGGCTACGACGAGGCCACGGTGCGGCGCGTGATGTCGATGGTGCTTAACAACGAATACAAGCGCCGGCAGGCGCCGCCCGGCGTGCGCATCACGCAGCGCGCCTTCGGCAAGGACCGGCGCTACCCGATCACCAGCGGTTACGGCCGCGGGATTTGACGCTAAGCTACAGATTCATCTTTTCGGAGGACGTGGAATGAAAAAGGTCGAGGCCATCATCAAGCCCTTCAAGCTCGAGGACGTGCGCGAGGCGCTCACCGACGCCGGTATCACCGGCCTGACCGCCACCGAGGTCAAGGGCTTTGGCCGGCAGAAGGGACACACCGAGCTCTATCGCGGCGCGGAGTACGTGGTCGATTTCCTGCCCAAGGTGAAGATCGAGCTGGTGGTGGATGACAGCGTGGTCGATACCTGCGTCGAGGCCATCTCCAGCGCCGCGCGCACCGGCAAGATCGGCGACGGCAAGATCTTCGTCACCCCGGTCGAGCGCGTGATCCGCATCCGCACCGGCGAGGAAGGGCCGGAGGCGATCTGAACAGGGTTTGCCACAGAGGATACAGAGGCCACAGAGGATGAGGGCGTTCTAGTTTCCTCTGTGACCTCTGTGGCGCATGGATTCTCGACCCCTCACGCAGAACGCCCCGCAGATGCGGGGCGTCGTTGTTTTTGCCTAGCCCGGATATTTCATGAAATCCACGCGCCCTCGCTAGCCTGTTGACCGCACACAGGTTTTTCTTCCGTCGACCGTATTCCCTGATACGGCGCTCCGTCAGAAAAACCCGTGTGCGATCAACATCCTGCGCGATCATCACGCGGATTCATGAAACATCCGGGCTAGTCGCGTTTTTCCACGATCTCGTCCATGTGTCGTCGCGGCGTCGGTTCGGGCAGCTCATCCGGGTAGCCGATACAGAGCAGGGCGATGGGTTCGAGGTCGTTGTCGAGGTCGAGCGTGCTGCGCAGGGTGGTGGGGTCGAACTGGCCGACCCAGGTGGAGGCCATGCCCGCGGCGACCACGGCGAGCTGAGCGTAGGCGGCGGCGATGGTGGCATCCTGGATGGCGAAGAGGTCGTGGCCGCGCTGGCCGTACTTCTGTTCCGAGCGCCCGGGCTCGGCGCAGAAGACGAGCACTACCGGGGCGGTGGCGATGAAGTCCTGGTTGGCGGCCACGGCGATCTGCTGGCGCAGGTCGGGATGGGTGATGGCGATGATGCGATAGGCCTGTAGGTCGCCGGCCGAGGGGGCGGCGATCGCCGTCTCCAGGATGGCATGCAGCTTGCCTTCTTCCACCGGCATGTCCGGCTGGTAGCGGCGCACCGAGTGACGGAGCCTCACGGTCCGGAAGAAATCCCACATCGGCCTTCCCCTCTCTTGTCTGTTCAGTCTCGCCCTTCCGTGGCGTAGCCCGGGTAGTTCATCTCCAGCACCCGGCGTGTGTCGCGTTCCAGATCCGTCATGCCGAGCTCCGCGTAGGCGCGCGCGAGCAGTGCCAGCGCCCGGGGCGTGACCTCGGCGCCCGGATAGGTCTCCAGTACGTACTGGCTGCGCTTGGCGACGGCGAGCCAGGCGCCGCGACGCACGTAGAAGTCGGCGACCTTGAGTTCGTACTCGGCCAGCTCGTTGCGCAGGAACACGCTGCGCTGGCGGGCGTCCGGGGCGTAGCGGCTGTCCGGGAAGCGCTGCACCAGGGTGGAGAAGTCGTTGAAGGCCTGCATCAGCGGCTGCGGGTCCATGTCGGACGGGTCGCGCTTGACGAAGCGGTCCATGAAGCTGCGGCCGCGACTGAAGTTGACCAGGCCCTTCAGGTAGTAGGCATAGTCCACGTGCGGGTGGCGCGGGTTGAGCTTGATGAAGCGGTCGGCTGCGGCGATGGCCGAGTCGGGCTCGTCGTACTTGTAATACGCATAGGCGATCTCGAGCTGGGCCTGCTGGGCGTAGCGGCCAAAGGGATAGCGCGCCTCCAGGGTCTCGAAGTAGTTGATCGCCTGCTCGTAGTTGCCGCGGTCGAGCTGGTCCTTGGCCTCGCTGTAAAGCCGTGCGGCCGACCAGCCGGCCGTGGGATCGGTCTCCATCGAGGCGCAGGAGGAGAGGAGCAGGGCGATGAGCAGGAAGAAAACGGCGCGCATGACTGTGGTCGGGCTCATGTATCGGCTAAAGTAACGAGCGCGCAGTATAACGCACAGTCGCGCGCCCCGTAACGCCAACCGGATTCCCTCACGTGCCGAATACCGAAACACTTTCCGCCACCATCCCCGACGAACTCGCCGGCGCGCGCCTGGACCAGGCGCTGGCGCAGGTCTTTCCGCAGTACTCGCGCAGCCGGCTCACGCAGTGGATCCGCGAGGGCAAGGTGATGGTGGACGGCCAGGCCATGAAGCCCAAGGAGGCGGTGGCCGGTGGCGAGCGGGTGCGGCTGGTGGCCGAGAGCATGCCGGCGGTGGAGGCGGTGGCGGCCGAGCCGATCCCGCTGGATATCGTCTACGAGGACGACGCGCTGCTGGTGCTCAACAAGCCGGCCGGACTGGTGACGCACCCGGCGGCCGGCAACTGGGCCGGTACGCTGCAGAACGCGCTGCTGCACCACGCCCCGGAGCTGGCCGGGGTGCCGCGCGCCGGCATCGTGCACCGGCTGGACAAGGAGACCAGCGGCCTGCTGGTGGTGGCGCGCACGCTCACTGCGCACAAGTCGCTGGTGGAGCAGCTGCAGGCGCGCACGGTGAGCCGCCAGTACCTGGCGCTGGTGCACGGACCTGTCGTCGCCGGCGGCACGGTGGAGGGCAACATCGGCCGCCACCCGGTGGACCGCAAGCGCATGGCGGTGGTGGCCGGCGGCAAGCCGGCCGTCACCCACTATCGGGTCGAGGCACGCTTTGCCCACCACACGCTGCTGCGCGTGAGCCTGGAGACCGGCCGCACGCACCAGATCCGCGTGCACATGGCCCATATCCAGCATCCCATCGTCGGGGACCCGGTCTATGGCGGGCGCGCGCGCGTGCCGGCCGGGGCCTCGGAGACCCTGCAGGCGGCGCTGCGCGGCTTTCGCCGCCAGGCCCTGCACGCCACGCGCCTGGAACTCGAACACCCGGTGACCGGCGAGCTGGTCGCCTGGGAGGCCCCCATGCCGGCGGATATGCAGGCGCTGGTGGATCTGCTTGCGACGGAGACACCGGCATGAGCGAGCGCTGCGCCATCCCGGCCGATCCCCGCTGGCTGCGGCCGGACTGGCCGGCGCCGGCGACGGTCTGCGCCGTGACCACGACCCGCCGCGGCGGCGTGAGCGCGCGCCCCTTCGACGCCTTCAACCTCGCCACCCACGTGGGCGACGAGCCGCAGGCCGTGGCCGCGAACCGACGCGCGCTGGCCGCGGCGCTGGGCCTGCCGGCCGAGCCCGTCTGGCTCGAACAGGTGCACGGGGCCGGGGTCGTGGATGCGGCCCGAACCCAGGGCATGTCCGCGGCCGACGCCTCGGTGGCCTTGGGCCCGCGGGCCGTCTGCGTGGTGCAGACGGCCGACTGCCTGCCGGTGCTGTTCTGCAGTCGCCGCGGCGACCGGGTCGGTGCGGCCCACGCCGGCTGGCGGGGCCTGGCCGGCGGCGTGCTGGAGGCCACCGTGGCGGCCTTGGACGTGGATCCCGGCGAACTGCTCGCGTGGCTCGGTCCGGCCATCGGCCCCGCGGCCTTCGAGGTCGGTGACGAGGTGCGCGCGGCCTTTCTGGCCGATGATGCAGGGAGCGCCGACTGTTTTTCGGTCAACCCCCGCGGCCGCTGGCAGGCCGACATCTTCGCCCTGGCCCGTCGCCGCCTGGCGCGCCTCGGCCTGCGCGAGGTCCACGGTGGCGGGCTGTGCACCTACACGGATGCCGCACGCTTCTACTCCTATCGCCGTGACCGCGACACCGGGCGCATGGCCAGCCTGATCTGGATCAGCACCCCGGCCTGAGGCCTGCGGCATACTGCCCACATTCACGAGAGGACAGACAGGGAGCCACATGAACGACTGGATCATGCTGACGGTAGTGGGTGCAGACCGCCCGGGCATCGTCGCGGCGCTCACCGAACGCCTGTTCGAGGCCGGCGCGCATCTGGGCGAGGCCTCGATGATGCGTCTGGGCAGCAGCTTTACCATCATGCTCATGGTGAAGAGCGAGGCCCCGCCCGGAACGCTCGCCGGGCTGCTCGAACCGCTGGCGCGGGACATGAACCTGCGTATCCATGTCGATCCGGTCGAGGGCGGTCTGCACCGTCACCTGGAGCCGGACGTGCGCATCACCGTGCACGGCGCCGATCGCGTCGGCATCGTCGCGCGCGTCACCGGCACACTGGCCGAGGCCGGGCTCAACATCCTCGACCTGGAATCCGACGTCGGCGGCAGCGTCGCGCACCCGATCTACATCATGGTCATCGAGGGCCAGGCCCGTCATGGCATCCGCGCGCTGGAACAGGTCGTCGAGCCGCTGCGTCGCGAAGGCATCGAGGTCGTCGTTCATGCCGTCGACACCCTGATCGGCTGACGCATGCCGGTACTCGAGATCCTGGAATACCCGGACGAGCGCCTCAAGCAGGTCTCCACGCCGGTCGAGCACTTCGATGCCGACTTCCAGCGCTTCGTCGACGACCTCGAGGAAACGCGCCTGGCCGGGCCCGGCGCGGTCGGTATCGCCGCCCCGCAGGTCGGCCGCTTCCAGCGCGTGGTCATCGTCGACGTGTCGAAGATGCGCAAGCCCGTGTCCAATCACGGCCATCTCGTGCTCGTGAATCCCGAGATCACCGACTGGGACGGCCACGCGATGGGGCGCGAGGGCTGTCTCTCCGTGCCCGACTACACGGGCAACGTCATCCGTGCCGAGCGCATCCACCTGAGCGCGCAGGATCGACACGGTGCGCCCATCGAGTTCGACATGGAAGGTTTCGAGGCCCGCGCCGTGCAGCACGAGATCGATCACCTGGATGGGCGCCTGTTCCTGGATCGCGTGGTCAGCCGACGCAGCGATGTGTTTCGGCGCAAGGTTTATAAAAAATCGTAGGAGCGCTGCAAGGCGCGATGTCCATGTAGGGAGAAGCGAGCCGCCTCTTGATCGAGGCTTGCTGCGCTCCTACAAGTATCCCCTTCCCTTGAAATGCCCCGATAGCACCCCTATCTGAGGGGTATCCGAAGTTTCGACCCAAGGGGTTTTGTCTCATGCGAATGGATCGTCTGACCAGCAAGTTCCAGCTGGCGCTGCAGGATGCGCAGTCGCTGGCGATTGGCAAGGATCACCCGTTCATCGAGCCGGTGCACCTGATGATCGCCCTGCTCGACCAGGATGGCGGCTCGCTGCGCCCGCTGCTCGCGCAGGCGGACGTGAACGTGAACCTGCTGCGCTCGCAGCTCGGCGAGGCGCTGGAGAAGCTGCCGCAGGTCGAGGGCGCGGCCGGCGAGGTGCACATCTCCAACGACCTCGGTCGCCTGCTTAACCTCACCGACAAGCTGGCCCAGGACCGCAAGGACGCCTACATCTCCTCCGAGCTGTTCGTACTCGCCGCGCTGGAGGACAAGGGTGCGGTCGGCCAGCTGCTGAAGGAGGCCGGTGCCACCAAGGGCGCGCTGGAGCAGGCCATCGACAAGATGCGCGGCGGCCAGAGCGTGGACGATCCCAATGCCGAGGAACAGCGCCAGGCGCTGGAGAAGTACACCATCGACCTCACCGAGCGTGCCGAACAGGGCAAGCTCGACCCGGTGATCGGCCGCGATGAGGAGATCCGCCGCGCCATCCAGGTGCTGCAGCGCCGCACCAAGAACAACCCGGTGCTGATCGGTGAGCCCGGCGTGGGCAAGACCGCCATCGTCGAGGGCCTGGCCCAGCGCATCGTCAACGGCGAGGTACCCGAGGGCCTCAAGCACAAGCGCGTGCTCTCGCTGGACATGGGCGCGCTGCTGGCCGGCGCCAAGTTTCGCGGCGACTTCGAGGAGCGCCTCAAGGCCGTGCTCAATGACATCGCCAAGCAGGAAGGCAACATCATCCTGTTCATCGACGAGATCCACACCATGGTGGGCGCGGGCAAGGCCGAGGGCGCGATGGACGCCGGCAACATGCTCAAGCCCGCGCTCGCGCGCGGCGAGCTGCACTGCCTGGGCGCGACCACGCTGGACGAGTACCGCAAGTACATCGAGAAGGATGCCGCGCTCGAGCGCCGCTTTCAGAAGGTGCTGGTGGACGAGCCGACGGTGGAGGACACCATCGCCATCCTGCGTGGCCTGAAGGAACGCTACGAGGTGCATCACGGCATCGAGATCACCGACCCGGCCATCGTCGCTGCGGCCACGCTCTCGCACCGCTACATCACCGACCGGCAGCTGCCGGACAAGGCCATCGACCTCATCGACGAGGCCGGCTCGCGTATCCGCATGGAGATCGACTCCAAGCCCGAGGAGATGGACCGCATGGACCGCCGTCTCATCCAGCTGAAGATCGAGCGCGAGGCGCTGAAGAAGGAGACCGACGAGGCCTCGAAGAAGCGCCTGCAGCACCTGCAGGACGAGATCGACCAGCTGGAGCGCGAGTACGCCGACCTCGAGGAGGTCTGGCACTCGGAGAAGGCCGCCCTGCAGGGCACCACGCACGTCAAGGAGGAGCTGGAACGCGCGCGCATCGAGCTGGATACCGCCCGGCGTGCGGGCGACCTCGCGCGCATGTCGGAGCTGCAGTACGGGCGTATTCCCGAGCTGGAGAAGCAGCTCGAGGTGGCCGCGCAGGCCGAGACCCAGGAGACGCACCTGCTGCGCAACAAGGTCACGGACGAGGAGGTGGCCGAGGTGGTCTCGCGCTGGACCGGTATCCCCGTGTCCAAGATGCTCGAGGGCGAGAAGGAAAAGCTGCTGCGCATGGAAGAGGCGCTGGGCAACCGCGTGGTCGGGCAGGACGAGGCGGTCAAGGCCGTCGCCAATGCCATCCGCCGCTCGCGCGCGGGCCTGGCCGACCCGAACCGCCCCAACGGTTCGTTCCTGTTCCTCGGTCCCACCGGCGTGGGCAAGACCGAGCTGACCAAGGCGCTGGCGGCGTTCCTGTTCGATACCGAGGAGGCCATGGTGCGCATCGACATGTCGGAGTTCATGGAGAAGCACTCCGTGGCGCGGCTCATCGGCGCACCGCCTGGCTATGTCGGCTATGAAGAGGGCGGCTACCTCACCGAGGCCGTGCGTCGCAAGCCGTACTCGGTGATCCTGCTCGACGAGGTGGAGAAGGCGCACCCGGACGTGTTCAACGTGCTGCTGCAGGTGCTCGACGACGGGCGGTTGACCGACGGCCAGGGCCGCACGGTGGACTTCCGCAATACCGTCATCGTCATGACCTCGAACCTCGGCTCGCAGGTGATCCAGGAGATGGCCGGCGAGGAGAAGTACGCGGCGATGAAGGATGCGGTGATGGAGATCGTTGGCACCCACTTCCGTCCCGAGTTCATCAACCGTGTCGACGAGACGGTGGTGTTCCACCCGCTGGGCCGCGAGCAGATCCGTGCCATCACGGGCATCCAGCTCGACTACCTGCGGGCCCGGCTGGCCGATCGTGACATGGGGCTCGAGATCTCCGACGAGGCCCTGGATCGCCTGGGCGAGGCCGGTTTCGATCCGGTGTACGGCGCGCGCCCGCTCAAGCGCGCCATCCAGCACCAGCTCGAGAACCCGCTGGCCCAGCAGATCCTCTCCGGTGCGTTCGCGCCAGGCGACACCATCGTGGTGTCCGTAGAGGGCGACGCGCTCGTCTTCGGCAAGCGCTGAGGCGGCCCCGCACCAGGTCGTCAGGCAACCGGGCGCGACCGTAACAGGCGCGCCCGGTTTGCATGCAGCAGCCGGTTGGCATAATCCCGCAACGGGATGTGCATACGCCGCCCGAGCGTGAGTGCCGCATTCAGAAAAGCGCGGCTGTCGACGTCCGGCAGGCCGTCGCGAAAGCACAGGGCGATCTGGTTGCCGCCCGGTACCGAGAGCGTGAGGACTGCCCCGTCAAAGCTCGTCTCCAGTACCCGTTGGTGATCCCGCGTTTCTTCGAAGGTGGTATCCCACCGATTGATCACCAGCACGCCGCGCGGCGCGAGTGCCTCATGGCACAGGCTCAGGAACAGTGCGTCCGTCTGCTGTGCGTCCATGCCGCCCTCGTGAAACAGGTCGGTGAAGAGGACGTCTACCGGCCGCTCGCGTGTGGCCAGGTGGTTGAGGGCGTCGTCCACGTGCAGGGTGAGGCGCGGGTCTTCGGGCAGGGCGAACCATGCGCGCGCCACCTCGATCACGGCCGCACGCCGTTCCACCGCCTCGAGCTGGATGGCCTCGCGGTGGGCGAGCAGGGCGTGCACCATGCTGCCGGCCCCGACCCCGAGCAGCAGGGCGTGCGCATCCTCCGGCGCGAATAGGAGGCCCAGCATCATCGCCTGCGTATAGGGAAACAGCAGCCGCGCCGGGTCGTCCAGCCACTGGCTGCTCTGCTCGGTCGCCTCGCCGAAGGCCAGCACACGCCGGTTGCCGTCCTCCAGCACGCGGATCGGACCTTCGTCGTCATGGGTCTCGTAGATGGGGATGCCGAATACGGGCATGGGGCAGGATCGACTGTCGCCAGGGCAAGGGGCGATTCTAAATCAAAAGCGGTTTTGCCACAGGCGCGAGATGCCATTGTGGGCACTGTGCCCGTGACACATGGAATCTTTTTGTCTTCCCGGGCACCAATACCACATGACACCACCCGCGATGGGGTTACACTGGCGTCGGGCGCCTCTGGCGTTTTACACTGGCCCGACCTGAAGCAGATGCAAGGCCCGATAGAACCATGAGTGAAATGCAGCTTTCCCCGAAGATGCTCGAGGACGTGCAGGCGGCCATCAGCGCCCACGATCCCGCCGCCAGTGACGACGTGATCACGGTGCAGTATCTGGCCGCCCTGCAGGGCATGATGCTCGCGCAGATGTCGATGCCGCAGGCGCAGCGCGAGGACATCGCCAGCCAGCTGGCGGACTTCACGCGCCACGTGCTCAGTGAGATGTCCCGCCCACCGGCCCCGCCGCCGCAGCAGGAGGCTTTCGGCATCTGGAAGCCGGGGAAGTCCTGATACAGCCATGATGCACCGTTTCCGCAAACCGCTGTGCTGGGCGCTGATCGTGGCGCTGGTGTGGCTGTTGCCGCCGATGGCGGGGTTTGCGGCGGTGGATCTGGCCGGCGGCACGAACGATGCCGTCGACGCCGACCCGCATGCCAGCCATCACGGCCACCTGGCCGCCGATCCGGCGCTGGCATCCGCGGCAGACCACGCCTGCTGTGACGATGCCGTCGAGACCGTGACGGCCTGCCCCTGCAGTGCCGATGGCTGCGCCGGCTGCTCGATGACCTGCCACCTCTTCGTCTCCCTGCCCGGTCCGTTGCCGGGCATCGATGCCCCCGCCACGGGGGAGCGCGTCCCGGCGCGTCCCGTTTCCGCCTTCGATTTCCACCCCCGCGTCCTCCTGGAACCGCCCAGGACCTGAGCACGCCGGCGGCGTCCGTCCGCCCGTGTCCATGACCTGAAGGCCGTTGTTCAACCAGGGGGAGGCTCCCGTGAAAATGCCGTTCGATACCGTTGTTGCGCGCGCCGCGAGGCCGGCGCTGCTGTTGTTGCTGGGCGTGTTCGTCGCGGCCCTGGCGGGCTGTGACCGGGCCCCCGTGCCCAGCGAGTCACTCGAAGCCACGCTCGATGACACACCGGAAGCGCACGTGACGAAACATCTCGATCCTACTTACGTGTGCCCGATGCACCCGCAGATCGTGCGTGACGAGCCCGGCAACTGCCCGATCTGCGGCATGGCGCTGGTGCGCCAGGAGCCCACGGCGGGCGACGGACCGATGCCGTCGGTGACGGTCGATGCGCGCACCATGCAGAACATGGGATTGCGCACCGCCGAGGTCGAGCGCGACACCCTATGGAAGTACATCGAGACCGTCGGCTATGTCGACTACGACGAGAACCGGGTGACCCACGTGCACCCGCGCGCCACGGGCTGGGTGGAACGACTGCATGTGACGGCCGTGGGCGACCGGGTGAAGAAAGGCGAGGTGCTGCTGGAACTGTACTCGCCGGAGCTGGTTCAGGCCCAGGAGGAACTGCTTATTGCCCTGCGCAGCGACTCGTCCCGGCTCACCGGGCAGCGGCGCGACTCGCTGGTCAACTCGGCGCGTGAGCGCCTGCGTCTGGTGGGGGTACCGGAGTCGGTGGTCGAGCGCGTGATCCGTACCGGGGAGGTGCTGCGTACCGTGCCTCTGGTCGCGCCGCGCACCGGGGTGGTCACGGCCATCGGGCTGCGCGACGGGATGTATATCACGCCCGCCAACGAGCTCTACACCATCGCCGACCTGTCCAGCGTCTGGGTGCAGGTGGACGTGTTCGAGCACCAGCTCGACTGGGTGGCCGCCGGCCGCCCGGCCGACATCCGCGTGGCGGCACTGCCGGGCCGGGAATGGGAAGGTGAGGTGGAGTACATCTACCCGACGCTGGAACCGCGCACCCGCACCCTGCGCGCGCGGCTGCGGTTCGACAACCCCGAGGGCGTGCTCAAACCCAACATGTTCGCCGACGTGGTGATCTACGGCGGGCCCCGGCGCGACGTGGTGGTGATCCCCCGCGAGGCAGTGATCCCGACGGCCGACGGGGCGCGGGTGGTGAAGGTGCTGGAAGACGGCAGCTTCCAGCCCGTCGAAGTCAGCATCGGCATGCTGAGCGGCGAGCGGGTGGAGGTGCTCGAAGGTCTCGAGCCGGGCGAGCGCATCGTCGCCTCGGGGCAGTTCCTCATCGACTCCGAGAGCAACCTGCAGGCGAGCTTCCGGCGCATGAGTGCGCCGGCCGACACGCCGGCGAATCCGCATGCCAACCACTGACGGGAGACGGACATGCTGAACCGTATCATCGTCTGGTCGGTGCAGAATCGCCTGCTGGTGCTCATCCTCACCGGCCTGCTGCTGGTCTGGGGTCTGGTGTCGCTGCGCCAGACGCCGCTGGATGCCATCCCCGATCTTTCGGACACGCAGGTCATCATCAAGACCACCTTTGCCGGGCAGTCGCCTTACGTGGTGGAGGACCAGGTCACCTACCCGATCTCCACCACCATGCTGTCGGTGCCGGGCGCGACCGACGTGCGTGGTTATTCGTTCTTCGGCGATTCCTACGTGTACGTGATCTTCGAGGACGGCACCGACCCCTACTGGGCGCGCTCGCGCGTGCTGGAATACCTCAACCAGGCGGCCTCCCAGTTGCCACCCGGCGTCGAGCCACGGCTCGGGCCGGATGCCTCCGGCGTGGGCTGGGTATACCAGTACGCGCTGGTGGACCGCAGCGGGGGGCACGATCTTGCCCAGCTGCGCTCCCTCCAGGACTGGTTCCTCAAGTTCGAGCTGCAGACCGTGCCGGGGGTGGCCGAGGTGGCCACCGTGGGCGGCATGGTGCGCCAGTACCAGGTGGTGGCCGACCCCGACCGGCTGCGCGCCCTGGGGATCCCGCTGGCGCAGGTGCGCCAGGCCATCGCCGCCGGCAACCAGGAGGTCGGTGGCTCGGTGATCGAGCTGGGCGAGGCCGAGTACATGATCCGCGCCAGGGGTTACCTGCGCGGTGTCGCGGACATCGAGATCATCCCGGTGGGCGTGCACCCGGATGGCACGCCCATCCTGGTGCGCGACATCGGCGACGTGCGCATCGGGCCCGAAATGCGTCGCGGCATCGCGGAGCTCGACGGCGAGGGCGAGGTGGTGGGCGGCATCGTGGTGATGCGCCACGGCGAGAACGCGCTCAGGGTGATCGAGGGCGTGAAGCGCAAGCTCGACGAGATCGCCCCCGGCCTGCCGGCGGGCATCGAGGTGGTCACCACCTACGATCGCTCTGCGCTCATCCAGCGCGCGGTGGATAACCTCGCCACCAAGCTCGTCGAGGAGTTCATCGTCGTCGCGCTGGTCTGTGTGGTGTTCCTGTTTCACCTGCGCTCGGCGCTGGTGGCCATCGTCAGCCTGCCGCTCGGGATACTGGCCGCCTTCATCGTCATGAACGCGCAGGGCATCAACGCCAACATCATGTCGCTGGGTGGCATCGCCATCGCCGTGGGGGCGATGGTGGATGCGGCGATCGTCATGATCGAGAACGCGCACAAGCACCTGGAGCGCTGGCATCGCGCCAACGCCGGCAGGCCGAATGCAAACGAGCACTGGGGCATCATTACGCGGGCCTCCACCGAGGTGGGGCCGGCGCTGTTCTTCTCGCTGCTCATCATCACCCTGAGCTTCGTGCCCGTGTTCACGCTGGAGGCGCAGGAAGGACGCCTGTTCTCGCCGCTGGCCTTCACCAAGACCTACGCGATGGCCGCCGCCGCGGGGCTCGCGGTGACCCTGATCCCGGTGCTCATGGGGTATTTCATCCGCGGGCGCATACCCAGCGAGGAACGCAACCCGCTCAACCGCTGGCTGATCCGCCTGTACCGCCCGGCGCTGGCGGCGGTCCTGCGCCGTCCGCTGCTCACCCTGGTGATCGCGGGGCTGCTGATGCTCTCGGTGCTGCTGCCGTTGAGCCGCCTTGGTACCGAGTTCATGCCCGAGCTCGACGAGGGTGACCTGCTGTACATGCCCACCACCTTGCCGGCCGTGTCCATCGGCAAGGCGGGCGAGCTCCTGCAGCAGACCGACCGGCTCATCGCGAGCATCCCGGAGGTGGAGCGCGTGTTCGGCAAGATCGGACGCGCCGATACCGCCACCGATCCCGCACCACTCACCATGATCGAGACCACCATCCTGCTCAAGCCGCGCGACCAGTGGCGTGAGGGCATGACACTGGAAAAGCTGATCGAGGAGCTGGATCGCACCGTGAAGTTCCCAGGGCTCACCAACGCCTGGGTGCAGCCGATCAAGACGCGCATCGACATGCTGGCCACCGGCATCAAGACGCCGGTGGGCATCAAGGTCGCGGGGCCGGATCTCGAGGTGATCGAGGCGGTCGGTCGCGAGATCGAGCGTGTGCTGGCCGAGGTGCCGGGCACGGCGTCGGTGTATTCCGAGCGCGTGGCCGGCGGGCGCTACGTGGAGATCGTGCCGGATCGCGTGGCCGCCGCCCGCTACGGGCTCAACATCGGCGATATCAACACGATTGTCGCCGCCGCGGTCGGTGGCGTGAACGTGACGACCTCGGTGGAGGGGTTGGAACGCTACCCGGTGAACCTGCGCTACCCGCGCGAACTGCGCGACAACCTGGAACGCCTGCAGGAACTGCCCATCGTCACGCCCACGGGCGCGCAGATCCCGCTTTCGCGTGTGGCCGACGTCCTGATCGTCGACGGTGCGCCGATGCTCAAGAGCGAGAACGCGCGTATCAACGGCTGGACCTTCGTCGATATCCGCGACCGGGACCTGGGGCGATACATCGAAGAGGCGCAAGCCGTCGTGCGCGAGCAGGTGCAGCTGCCGCCCGGCTATTCCATTACCTGGTCGGGCCAGTACGAGTACATGCTGCGCGCCAAGGAGAGGCTGATGCTCGTCGTCCCGCTGACGCTGGTCATCATCTTCGTGCTGCTGTACCTGACGTTTCGCAGCGTCGGCACGGCGCTGTTCATGATGCTCACCCTGCCATTCGCGCTCATCGGCGGGTTCTGGCTACTGTGGCTGCTGGGCTACAACCTGTCGATCGCGGTGGGGGTCGGGTTCATCGCCCTGGCCGGCGTGGCCGCCGAGTTCGGCGTGGTGATGCTGCTGTATCTGGAAAACGCGGTGAAGGACCGCGCGCAGCGCGACGGGCTGGGCAACCTGGCCGACTTCGAGGCGGCGATCATGGAGGGCGCGGTGCAGCGCATCCGCCCCAAGGCCATGACCGTGGCTACCATCATGGCCGGACTGCTGCCCATCATGATCGGTACCGGCACCGGGTCCGAGGTCATGCAGCGTATCGCCGCGCCCATGGTGGGCGGCATGATCACAGCGCCGCTGCTGTCATTGTTCGTCATCCCCGCCGTGTATTACCTGTGGCGGGGGAGGCAGTACCGCAAGAGTGAGGCGTCGTGAGCGCCCGTTTTCACGAGGAGGCACGAATCATGCGTTTGATCCGGTTGTTTGGCGTTCTGCTGATGGCGCTGGGAGTCTCTGCCTGTGGCGGGCAGGACGAACCGGGCCGCACCGGCAATGAGCGTGGCGCCACCGTGCAGGCCGAGTCGCGCGTCATCGCCACCCGCTGGTACAGCGAGGACCAGGTGCGTCGTGGAGCGGCCGTGTTCGAACAGAACTGCGCCGTCTGCCATGGGGCCGGTGCCGAGGGCGCGGATAACTGGCAGTACCGCGGCCCGGACGGCAAGTTCCCGCCCCCGCCGCTCAACGGCACGGCCCACGCGTGGCATCACCCGCTGGCGCAATTGTTTCACATGGTGAAGAACGGCACCCAACCAGCCGGCAACATGCCGGCCTGGGGCGGCACACTGAGCGACGAGGAGATGATCGCGGCCATCGCATGGTTCCAGTCGCTGTGGCCCGACGAGGTGTATCAGGCCTGGTTCGAGATGGAGATGCGCGTGCGTGCGCAGGACAACCGAGGAGTGAGCAAGTGATGGAAGTGATACCCAACTGGCACCCGATGTTCGTGCACTTTACCGTCGCCCTGTTCGTTGCGGCGTGGCTGTTCTTCATGCTGTCGACGCTGGTCGCTACCCGCCATGGCGCCCTGCGGACGCAGTGGCATGGTACGGGGCGCTGGACACTGTGGCTGGGCGCCCTGGTGACCCTGGGCACGTTGCTCGCGGGCTGGGATGCCTACAATACGGTTGATCATGACACGCCCTCTCACGAAGCCATGACCGAACACCGCAACTGGGCACTGGTGACGACGGGCGTCTTCGCGCTGCTTGCCGCCTGGGCCGCGTGGCGCGCCTGTGCAGGGCGGAGCGAAGGCCTGGTTTTTCTAGTGACTCTTACCCTCGCCATTGCGTTGCTGACGGCGACGGCCTCGCGCGGTGGCGAACTGGTGTACCGATACGGAATCGGGGTGGTGGCGTTGCCCGATACCGACGCCCATGATCATGCGGGACACGACCATGAGCACGATGGGAATGACGCATCAGCGAATCACCACGATCATGATATGCGTGACGAGATTGCGCCACATGATCATGGCGCGTCTGCCGTCGACGCTCCTGCTCACGACCACGATCACCATGATCACGCGCATTAGGTTTTTGCCTTTTCAGGTCAGGCGCAGGAGGGGCAAGCCTGAGCACCGCCTGATTCGACATTCAACCCAGCAACACTGCTAAAGGAGTGAATTATGTACGGATTCTCAACCACACTGACCGGTTCCTTTAACGAGGCCTGCAACACGGTCGTGGAGAAACTGAAGGACGAAGGCTTTGGTGTGCTGACCGAGATCGACGTTGCGGCTACGCTCAAGGCCAAGCTCAATATCGATACGCGTCCCTACAGGATCCTCGGGGCCTGCAACCCGCCACTGGCTCACCAGGCACTGACCGCCGATCCGGACATCGGCCTGCTGCTGCCCTGCAACGTGGTGGTGCGCGAGGAAGAGAACGGCGAGATCACCGTGGCCTTTATGGACCCCGAAGCGGTGCTCGGCATCGTCAACAAGCCCGAGGTGAGTGAGCTGGGGCGCCAGGTCAGGGCGAAGCTGGAAAATGTCCGCCAGGCCCTGGTCGAGACCCGGGCCGATCAGGGCGGGAATATCGGCTAAACTCAGGAGTCCGGTGGCGGGGCTATCCCTGCCGCCGGACCCCGAGGGAGTGTGACGGCATATCGAGCCAGGGGAGGCCGTATACGGTGAGCAACATCGGTCGACAAGGTGGCGCAGGTGGTGTGCGCGGGCGCGGGCCTGCATGGATCCTGCTGGCCTGGATGCTGGCCGTTGTCCAGCCCTGGCTCATGCTTTGCTGCGAACCGGCGCACGCCGGGCCCGACTCGGCTGCGCCAGCGGTGTCGGCCGTGAAGGAGCATCCCGCGCCCCATGATGAATCGGGCTGCGACCCGGCCGAGACCTGGCTGATCGAGCAGGGTGTCGCCAAGTTCGACAAGTCCGGGTTCCTCGATCTACCCCCGCTGCGTCATTTCGTCGCATACCGGCCTGTGTCGACCGGCGCGCACGTCGGCGCCCGCCCGCTTGCCATCGCGTCGTCCGGGCGCGATCAGTACCTGCGAACACACCGCCTGCGGCTATGAGTTCATCTGCACGGGACCTGTCCGTGCGACTCTCTCTGACACCGTTCTCGTCTCGGGGGTGATCCCCCCTTCAGTGGGGTGCCCTGCGCATTCCACGTCTCACATCGTCAACCTATGGAGGGTGACCTGATGAATAATCGATACGTCTACCTGATCTCTGGCCTCAGGGCCTTGCTCCTGGCGACGCTCCTGTTCCTGCCACTGTCGGCGATCGCGCACGGCCCGATGATGGGTGGCGGCATGATGGGCCTCGACGACGATGCCGACTACGGCATGACTCAGGGTCCATGCCCGGGATTCGGCATGGGTTACGGCCGCGGCATGGGCATGATGGGCGGTATGGGCTATGGCCATGGTCCGGGCATGATGGGCGGCATGGGCTACGGCATGGGGTATGGCCTGCAGCAGCTCGAACTCACCGATGCCCAGCACGAGAAGATCGGCCAGATCCAGCAGCGTATGCGCAAACAGCAGTATGAACGCATGGGCGCCATGATGGAGGCCCGCGAAGCGATGCAGCTGGAGATGCTCAAGGATCAGCCCGATCCAGAGGCGGTGGCGCGCGCCCATGAGAAGGCCAGCGCCATACGCCGCGAGATGCTCAAGTCGCACATCGAGGCGCGCAACGAGATGCGCGGCGTGCTGAGCGAGGAGCAGCGTGAACGCATGCGTGGCATGGGTGGCATGATGTGGTAACGCGTACGGCGGCGCGTCATACGATGCGCCGCCTTTTGTTGGCCTGCGGTCGCGGGCCGGGGAGGTCCTGTGTGGTCTGATGGTGTAATGGGATTCGGGCACGGTCTGTTCGGCCCCTTCATGCTGGTGGTATGGGTGATACTGATCGTCCTGATCGTGGTCGCGCTGCGATTTCTGTTGGGCACGGGCCGTGCCGGCGGGGGCGAGGACATCGGGGAGCGGCGAACGCCGCTGGACGTCCTGCAGGATCGTTATGCGCGGGGCGAGATCGATGACGAGGAGTATGAGCGGCGTCGGCGGAAACTGGCTGGCGAGTGAGGCGGGGATGGATTTGCTGCTATGATTCCGGCCTGTTCAATCGGTTTCGAAAAGGTGCATCATGAAAGTCGACATGGGTGACGAAGGTCTGAATATTCTGGATGTGAGCCGCGACCAGGTGGCCCTGCTGGCCGAGGCGCTGAAGGAATCCCCCAACCAGCAGTTCATGGACGATCCGGACCTGCGCAAGCTCTACAAACTGCTGTCGGTGCTCCAGTCCGACCTGTGGGACGACATGACCAGCGGCAAGTTCGACTTCTCGGCCTACAAGCGGCAATAGCGCGCCTGCGGGTCTGTCCGTCACCGGCCGGGCTCGATAGAAACCTTTCATATTGTGTGCTATTTAATCGATGTCCCTACCGTATCGAGGAAAGCCGCTCATGAGAATGACTACCGCCGGATTCGCATTGCTTGCCGCTGTGGGTGTGTCGTCGGCGCAGGCCGCGGAATGGACGACCCTGCCGTTCAAGGACCCGTCATGGAGCCCGGACTTCACTCTGGCACTGACCGTGGGTTCGATGGATCCCGACGTCGATGGCGTGGACAGCGGTACCGCCACGGGCGCGCAGCTGTCGCTGAACTGCCCCTAGTTCAAGCCGCCCCGGGGCATGATCCGCCAGCAGTTCAACTATAACCGTTTCGACGAGGACGGCCTGGAGATCGCCACGCTGGAGATGAATCCCCGCTATTACATGGGCGAGGGTGACCTGACCTTCGGCGTGGGTCCGGGCATCGGCTACGTCTGGGCCGAGGCCGATGCGGCTGGCGTGGACGAGGGCATGTGGGCGCTGCAACTCGGGGCTGACATCGAATACCGCAGGGGCGCCCTGTATCTCGGAGCGGGCACGCGCTATCAGCTCACGCAGGATGAGGAGCTGGGCAACACCGGCGAGAAGGGCGTGGACAACGGGCTGAGTACGGTCAAGGTCGGCGTGAATTTCTAGATGCTGGCCGGCGGGGTGCACCCGCATCTTCCCCAGCGATCACCACAAACCCACGGGCCGCCATCGCGGCCCGTTTTCCTTTTCAGGCGCCGCTGATCAGGCGGCGGTTTTCTGTTCCCCCTGGGTGAGGCGCAGGAAACCGCCCAGTGCCAGCAGCAGCACGCTGGCGCTGATCACGATGGCAACCGGGTAATAGAGGTTGCCGGCCATCTCGAGCTGGCTGTACTTGATCACCATGATCAGTCCTTCGAGCACCAGCGCGATGCAGACCACGGCGACAAAGCGCGTGATCGAGCGACGCACGGCCTGGAACATGCAGCCTCCGCCGTCGGCCGAGTATTCCTTGCTGATGCCGATGCCGAGCTCGAAGGTGGCCAGGGAGATCACGGCGGTGTTGATGGATTTGACCAGCCCGGAGATCAGTGCGCCTTCGCTGCCGAAGGCCTGGGTGAACTGAACGATGGCGACTACCGCCAGTGACACGGACAGGGTCAGGAACAGCGTCGAGAACATGATGGCAATGAGGCTGCGGAGCATGCCCAGGTGGTGGGATACACCACGGGTACGTTCCGGTTCGGATGTCAGGTCGAGTGGATTGGTCAGCATGATGGTCACTCCTTGCAGTTCTTGTCGTAATTGGGCAGGTGTCCTGTCGAGGTAAGAACGCCGGTGTGCCGGTCGGTTCGGTACCCCCGTGTGACGCCCCTCACAGGCAGCGATGTCGGCGTGGGGATTTGTGAGCGTGGCCACAGGTCGCTAGCCGATGGGGGGCTAAAAGAGGTCTGGCGGTATCGGAATGTCCCGACGCTGACGCCGTGAGGGATGGGTGACAGACCGGGCACTTCGGTCAACGCACTGGCATCAAGCCTTCATACCCCTGTCACCTGGTCCCCGGACAATCACCTTCCCACGCAGCGAGCAAATCGGAGGGATTATGTTTCAGCAGACGCAGACTACCCTGCCGGCCAGTCACCCGGCCCGCGAGGCACGGACGGCCGGGCTGGCCGCCAAGGCCATGTGGATGTCCCATCGCGAGATTCGCCTGGTGCAGGCGGCGCTGGGCGAGGAACCCTGTTGCGGCACGGACCAGCGCCTGGCCTGCGAAAAGGCCGACTGTCCCTGGGAACGGCGCTGCAAGGGCAGCCTTGCCGAGTGGCTGCGCTAGTGTCCTGTCACGCGTCTTAATGACGCGTGACAGGACACCCGTTACTGATTCTCCGATTTCGATATCCGCGCGAGCAGCGCGTCCAGCGTCCGCGTGGAGAGCAGCCGGCGCAGGGTGCCGAAGAGGTAGGTGGGGAAGGTGACGTAGTAGCGCGCCCGGGGACGGCGGTGCTCCAGGGCGTGAACGACCTTTTTCAGCACTGCCTCCGGCGGCAGTGTGAACGGTGCCGCCGGCCCCTCCTTGGTCAGGCGCCGGATCGCGCCCTGGTATTTCTCCCGCCAGACACTGCGCTCGGTGTCGATGTTGGCCTTGAGCTTTTCGAAGGCATTTGCGCGAAAACGGCTCTCGATGGGGCCAGGCTCGATCAGGCTGACATGGATACCGGAGCCGCGCAGCTCCAGGCGCAGGGTGTCGGAGAGCCCCTCGATGGCGAACTTGCTGGCGTTGTAGGCCCCGCGAAACGGCAGGGCGACCAGGCCCAGCACCGAGCTGTTCATGACGATGCGGCCGTGGCCCTGCCGGCGCATCACCGGAATCACCCGGTTGGTGAGCTCCAGCCAGCCGAGCACGTTGGTCTCGAACTGCTCGCGCAGCACCTCCCGACGCAGGTCCTCTACCGCACCCGGCTGCCCGTAGGCGCCATTGTTGAATAGGGCATCCAGTTGACCGTCGGTGCGGGCCAGCACCTCGTTGACGGCCAGGGCGATGGAGTCGCTGTCGGCCAGGTCGAGCTGCAGCGCCTCGAAGCCCTCCGCGCCGAGCCGCACGACGTCCTCGGCCCGGCGGGCGGTGGCGAACACGCGCCAGCCGCGAGCCCTGAGGCCGCGGGCCACGCACAGGCCGATGCCGGAGGAGCAGCCGGTGATGAGGATGCTGCGGTCGACCACCGGGGCAGGCTCAGTAGGTCAGCGTCAGCACGCCGTCCTCGGCGGCCTCGCTGATGAAGGCGGCGCCGCCGCGCGGGCCGTCGAGTTCGGGGATGGCATTGGTCTCGTTCAGCTCGTTCTCGTCCATTGCACCCGCGCAGACATAGAACTTTGCCCCCGCCTCGTGGGCGTCCTGCATGAAGGAGTAGAGGGACTTCTCGCCCGCCGTGCCGGGGTACAGGGCGTCGGCGAAGCCCCTGACCAGGAACTTGGCGCTGGGCCCGGCGAAGTAGATCTCCACCTCCATGTCCATGGCGGCGGCCACCGTGGCCTGGAAGAACGGTGCACCGAGTGTGCCCGGGCGTTCCGGATTGACGTTCAGCAGCATGATGATGAGCTTTTCGGCCATGGATCCCCCTTAGATGTTGCGAGCGAGGGGGCAGAAACCATTGGAAAAGTGCAACGCCGCCCTCATATAATTGGGCGCTAATATTGGCGTATTTTCGGAGAAATGGGAAATGCCGATCTACGAATATCAGTGCGAAGCCTGTGACGAGCAGATGGAAGCCATGCAGAAGATGAGCGACCCGGCGCTGACGGATTGCCCGAAGTGCGGCAAGCCGGCGCTCAGGAAGCTGATCTCCGCGGCCGGATTCCGCCTGAGCGGCGGCGGCTGGTACGAGACCGACTTCAAGACCGGCAGCAAGAAGAACGTGGCCGAGAGCAGCTCGTCCGGCGACTCCGGCGGTGGTCATGCCTGCGGTTCCGGCGGGTGCGGCAGCTGCGCATGATGCCAGTGCCGGTTGAGGCTGGCACGTGCTGAAGCGCTACCTCATCGCCGGGCTGCTGGTCTGGGTGCCCCTGGGGATCACCTTCCTGGTGATCCGGGCCCTGGTCGGGGTCATGGACCGCACCCTGTTGCTGTTGCCGCCGGACTGGCGTCCCGAGGCCCTGCTGGGCTTCCCGGTCCCGGGGCTCGGGATCGTCCTTTCCGTGCTGGTGGTGCTGATCACCGGCATGGTGGTGGCGAACCTGCTTGGACGCAAGCTGGTAGAGGGCTGGGAGTCGCTGCTCAACCGCATCCCGCTGGTGCGCAGTATCTACTCGGCGGTCAAACAGATCCTCGAGACGCTGTTCGTCGCGGGCGGAAATTCCTTTCGCAAGGTGCTGATGGTCGAGTACCCGCGGCGCGGGCTCTGGACCCTGGCCTTCCAGACCGGCAGTGGCACCGACGAGGCGCACGACAAGGCGGGCCACCGGCTGGTGACCGTGTTCGTGCCCACCACGCCAAACCCCACCTCGGGCTTCATCATCCTGGTGCCGGAGGAGGACATCATCGAGCTCGACATGAGCGTCGAGGACGGGCTCAAGCTCATCATGTCGCTGGGGGTCGTGATCCCGCCCCCGCGCGCCAAAGTTGCGCCCGGCAAGACCAATTCGTAAGATTCCCGCCTTCCCGCGTCGATTGTCGAGCCAACGCGGCAACCAATTTCTCCCGTGGCGCCCCGGGGCGGTCACGGTCTTTCTGTTTTTGGGGTAGGCCTATCATGCGCACTCATTACTGTGGTCTCGTCGACGAGACCCTTACCGACCAGGAAGTGACCCTTTGTGGCTGGGTGAACCGTCGCCGGGACCACGGGGGCGTGATCTTCGTCGATCTGCGTGACCGCGAGGGCCTGGTGCAGGTGGTGTTCGATCCGGACCGCGCCGAGGTGTTCAGCACCGCCGAGCGTATCCGCAACGAGTACGTACTGCGCGTGCGCGGCCGGGTGCGCACGCGCCCCGAGGGGACCGTGAACACCGACCTGAAGAGCGGTCAGATCGAGGTGCTGGGCCTGGAGCTTGAGGTGCTGAACGCCGCCGAGACCCCGCCGTTCCAGCTCGACGACGACGACGTCAACGAGGAGTCCCGCCTCAAGTACCGCTACGTGGATCTGCGCCGCCCGGCCATGCAGCAGCGCATGCAGATGCGCGCCCGGGTGAGCCGCACCCTGCGCCGCTTCCTGGAAGAGAATGGCTTTCTCGACATCGAGACGCCGATGCTCACCAAGGCCACCCCCGAGGGCGCGCGCGACTACCTGGTGCCCAGCCGCACCCATCCGGGCGAATTCTTCGCCCTGCCGCAGTCACCGCAGATCTTCAAGCAGCTGCTGATGATGGGCGGCATGGACCGCTACTACCAGATCGTGCGCTGCTTCCGCGACGAGGACCTGCGCGCCGACCGCCAGCCCGAGTTCACCCAGCTCGACATCGAGACCACCTTCATGGACGA
>DSBO01000246.1 GCA_011046015.1 Thioalkalivibrio sp.
GGCTTCGGGGGCGGCCCCGGGCGCCATCGGGACCGGCGGTTCGCCGTGCTCCAGCACCCAGGTGCCGTCCGCGTCGCGCGCGCCGAGGCCGTCGATGGCCTGCTCGATGGCGGCGTACCAGTGGTCCTCCCCGCCCTTGCCGCGCGCATGACCGCTCACGATCAGCAGCTGGCGGGCGCGGGTGAGGGCGACGTAGAGCAGGTTCGCGTCCTCGCGGGCGTCGCGCAGCTGTTTCTCGTCCAGCAGGGCGCAGACGGGCTCGGGCAGGTCGTCCTTGCGTCCCGGCAGGAGGAAGCGCGCCGGGCGCTCGGCGTCGGCCGGCCAGTCGACCAGTGCCGCGTAGGTGCTGCGGCCGTTGGCCGTGGCCGTGCTGTCGGCCAGGATCACCACCGGGGCCTCCAGGCCCTTGGAGCCGTGCACGGTCATGATGCGCACGCGGGCATCAACGCCCTGCGAGGGCGGGGTGTCCGGGGCCTCGTCGGCGCCGGCGCGCAGCTGGCGCAGCCGGTCGAGGAACTTGATCAGGCTCGGGTAGCGGCCGGCGTCCACTTCCAGGGCGAGCTCCAGGAAGCGGGAGAGGTTGGCCATGACCACGGGCCGCTGGTCCTCGGGTGTGGCGGCGCGGTAGCGGGCCAGCACATCGCCCTCGGTGTAGATGTGGTCCAGCAGGTCGTGGATGGGCAGGGCGCCGGCCAGCGGTTGCCAGGCCGCCAGCCTTTCCTGCGCTGCGCGGATCGCCGGCGATGCACCCGGGTGCTGCGCGAGCGTGGCCAGCCGGTCCAGCCAGTAGCGGCCCTCGGTGGTGGCCAGGGCGATGAGGTCGTCGTCGCTGGCGGCAAACAGCGGCGACTTCAGCACCTGCGCGAGACGCAGGTTGTCGAAGGGCGTGACCAGCAGCTCCAGCAGGGCCAGCAGGTCCTGGATCTCCAGCGCCCCGAGCAGTCCGCCACGCTCGCTGCCCAGATACGGGATGCCTGCCTCGCGCAGGGCGCGTTCCATCTGGGCGCTGGCGGTGCGGTTGCGCAGCAGGATGAAGATGTCATCGAAGCGCAGCGAGCGGGCCTCCTGGCCGTGACCCACCGCCAGGCCGCTGTCGATCAGTGCGTGGATGCGCCGGGCGATGGCCTGGCCCTCGCGATAGGCGGTGTCGTCCTCGTACACGGGGCGAGGCTGTTCCAGCGGGTTGCGCAGCACTGGCGGGGACTCGCTGTCGGCGGGCTCGGGCCTGTCCATCTTCGGCACCAGCGGCAGCACCTCGACGCGGCCCCAGAGGGCGTGGTGATGGGTGTCGTGGGTCTGGAATCCGGCCAGGCGCGTGCCGAGCGGGGTATCCTCGAACAGCCGGTTGACGAAGGCCATCACGGCCGGCGAGGAGCGCCAGGACTTGCTGAGCGGGACCTGGCGGCCGGCCAGGCGCGCCTCCAGCCAGCGCGAGGCCTCGGCCTGCAGCTCGGGCTGGGCGCGGCGAAAGCCGTAGATCGACTGCTTGGGGTCGCCGACCAGGAACACGCTGCGCGCCCGCTCCGGGTCGCCGGCGGCGATCTCCTCCAGCAGCGGCAGCAGCAGGCGCCACTGGGTGGGGTTGGTGTCCTGGAATTCGTCGATCAGCAGGTGGTCGATGCGCTGGTCCAGCTTGTACTGCACCCAGGCGGCGTTGTCCGAGTGGTTGAGCAGGCGGTAGGCCCGCCATTCGAGATCGGCGAAGTCCAGCATCCGGCGCTCGCGCTTGATGCGCTGGTAGTGGTCGAGGTAGCACTGGCCGGCCCGGTACCAGGCGAGATTCACCGCCAGGGCCTGCTGGCGGGCCAGGGCCTCGTGGCAGCGCGCGAGGTCGGCACAGAACCCGGCGTGCAGGGCGAGGAAACGGTCCTGGCCGGTGGCCCCCATGGCCTTTTCCTGCGCGCCCGATGGCTTGCGCGCCCGCGGCTTGCCCTGGGTGGTGAGGAACACACGCTGCAGGGCCGCGTAGCGGTCCTTTTGCGAGCGTTCGTCGTGCAGCGCCGTGGCGATGCGCTCGATGGCCTCCTGGTTCCCCTTGTTGACGTGCTTTTCCAGCAGGCCGCGGAACTCCCTCAGGCGCTGCAGGCGGCTGTCGTCGAGCAGTTCGGCCACGGGATCGGCATGCGGATCGACATCGAGGAAGGCGCGCAGGCGGGCGTCGGCGAAGGCCAGCGGGTCGGCGGCGGTCTCGGTATAGGCCCACCAGTCGGCGCGGTAGGCGAGGAAGCTCTCCAGTGCGCCGCGCGTGTTGTCGATGCCGTTGAGCGCGTCGAATAGGACCTCCAGACCGCGGGCGACCGGCGTCTCGGGGTCGCGGGTGGCGTCGGCGATCATCGCCTCGAAGGCCGCGTCGCGCAGCTCGCCGGTGGTCTCGGCCAGCTCGAAACCCGGTGGCACGTCGGCCTCCAGCGGGAAGCGGCGCAGCAGTTCCTGGCACAGGGCGTGGAAGGTGGTGGTGCGCACGCCGCGTTCGGCATGCAGCAGTTGCTCGTACAGGTGGCGGGCGCGCCGGCGCGTGGCCGCGTCGGTGGCCTCGCCGATCCCGCCCAGGGCGGCGGCGAGCTGGTCGTCGTCCATGCCCGCCCAGCCCCGCACCCGGGCGAGCAGGCGTTCCTGCATCTCGCCGGCGGCCTTGCGGGTGAAGGTCACGGCCAGGATCCCGTCCGGACGGGCGCCGGCCAGCAGCAGGCGCACCAGGCGGGTGACGAGCTGGTAGGTCTTGCCGGAGCCGGCCGAGGCGAAGACGGCGGCGTTGATACCGGGGGCGGTGGGGTTGAGCGACATGGATCACGTTCCTGTGGGTGCCCGACTAGCTTAATGCTTGAAGGCGGCGGCGCATACCTCCCATAATGGGCCCCCAGATATTGGGCCTTCGAGACAACCATCCCCCTCATCTTGGGGTTTCCCGGAAGATTATGAGCCAAGCCTACAACGCCGCCGATATCGAGGTATTGAGCGGGCTGGAGCCGGTGCGCAAGCGTCCCGGCATGTACACCGACACCAGCCGCCCCAACCACCTCGCCCAGGAAGTGATCGACAACAGCGTCGACGAAGCCATCGCCGGCCACGCCAGCAAGGTGAGCGTGACGCTGTATCGCGACGGCTCGCTCGAGGTGGTGGACGACGGCCGCGGCATGCCGGTGGACCTGCATCCGCAGAAGAAGCTGCCCGGGGTGGAGGTGATCCTCACCACCCTGCACGCGGGGGGCAAGTTCTCGGACAAGAACTACCAGTTCTCCGGCGGCCTGCACGGCGTGGGCGTGTCGGTGGTCAACGCCCTCTCCAAACGCCTGGAGATCGAGGTGCGCCGTGACGGCAAGCGCCATGCCATGGCCTTCGCCGGCGGCGCGAAGGCCAGCGACCTCACCGTGGTCGGCGAGGTGGGCAAGCGCAACACCGGCACCACGGTGCGCTTCTGGCCCGACGCCCAGTATTTCGACAGCATCAAGTTCTCCGTGCCGCGCCTGAAACACGTACTGCGTGCCAAGGCGGTGCTGTGCCCGGGCCTGCTGATCGAGTTCTTCGACGAGCAGAGCGGCGAGCGCGAGACCTGGCAGTACGAGGACGGCCTGCGCGACTACCTGATGGAGGCGGTGCAGGGCTACGAGCTGCTACCGGAGGAGCCCTTCATCGGTTCGCTCCATGGCGAGAAGGAGGCCGTGGACTGGGCGGTGGTATGGCTGCCGGAGGGCGGCGAGGGCGTGCAGGAGAGCTACGTCAACCTGATCCCCACCGCCCAGGGCGGCACGCACGTGAACGGCCTGCGCCAGGGCCTGACCGAGGCGGTGCGCGAATTCTGCGAGTTCCGCAACCTGATCCCGCGCGGCGTGAAGCTCTCGCCGGAGGACGTGTGGGACCGCGTGAGCTACATCGTCTCGCTGAAGATGCAGGACCCGCAGTTCGCCGGCCAGACCAAGGAGCGGCTGTCCTCGCGCGAGTCGGCCGCCTTCATTTCCGGGGTGGTGAAGGACGCCTTCAGCCTGTGGCTCAACCAGCACGCCGAGACCGGCGAGCGCCTCGCACAGTTCGCCATCGGCAACGCCCAGCGCCGCCTGCGCGCCGGCAAGAAGGTGGTGCGCAAGAAGGTCACCCAGGGCCCGGCGCTGCCGGGCAAGCTGGCCGACTGCGCCGCGCAGGACCTGTCGCGCACCGAGCTGTTTCTCGTTGAAGGGGACTCCGCCGGCGGTTCGGCGAAGCAGGCGCGCGACCGCGAGTTCCAGGCCATCATGCCGCTGCGCGGCAAGATCCTGAACACCTGGGAGGTGGACCCGGACCAGATCCTCGCCTCGCAGGAGATCCACGACATCTCCGTGGCCATCGGCGTGGAGCCGGGCGCCGAGGACCTCAGCAAGCTGCGTTACGGCAAGATCTGCATCCTCGCCGACGCCGACTCCGACGGCCTGCACATCGCCACGCTGCTCTGCGCGCTGTTCGTGCGTCACTACCGCCCGCTGGTGATGGCCGGGCACATCTACGTGGCCATGCCGCCGCTGTTCCGCATCGACATCGGCAAGGACGTCTACTATGCCCTCGACGAGTCGGAGAAGGCCGGCGTGATCGACCGCATCAAGGCCGAGGGCAAGCGCGGCAAGATCACCGTCACCCGCTTCAAGGGCCTGGGCGAGATGAATCCGCTGCAGCTGCGCGAGACCACCATGGCGCCCGAGACGCGCCGGCTGGTGCAACTCACGCTGGAGGCCGCCGACGACACCAACACGCTGCTGGACATGCTGCTGTCGAAGAAACGTGCCTCCGACCGCAAGACCTGGCTGGAACAGAAGGGCGACCTCGCCGAGGTCTGAGCCACTACCACGAATCGATAGGCACCCATGAGCAACAACGCCGAAATCAACTACGAAGGCATCGAGCAGCTGCCGCTGGGCCGCTTCACCGAGAAGGCCTACCTCGACTACTCGATGTACGTGATCATGGACCGCGCCCTGCCGAACCTGGGCGACGGCCTCAAGCCGGTGCAGCGGCGCATCGTCTATGCCATGTCCGAACTCGGCCTGGCCGCCACCGCCAAGTACAAGAAGTCGGCGCGCACCGTGGGCGACGTGCTCGGCAAGTTCCACCCGCACGGTGACTCGGCCTGCTACGAGGCCATGGTGCTCATGGCCCAGCCCTTCTCCTACCGCTATCCGCTGGTGGACGGGCAGGGCAACTGGGGCTCGCCGGACGATCCCAAGTCCTTCGCCGCCATGCGTTACACCGAGTCGCGCCTCGCGCCCTACGCCGAGGTGCTGCTGCGCGAGCTGGGGCAGGGCACGGTGGACTGGGTGCCGAACTTCGACGGCACCCTGGACGAGCCGGCCGTGCTGCCGGCTCGCCTGCCGAACGTGCTGCTGAACGGTTCCACCGGCATCGCCGTGGGCATGTCCACCGACATCCCGCCGCACAACCTGCGCGAGGTGGCCGCCGCCTGCATCCACCTGCTGGACAGCCCGAAGGCCACGGTGGCCGAACTCTGCGAACACATCCAGGGGCCGGACTTTCCCACCGATGCCGAGCTCATCACGCCGCGCGCCGACATCCAGCGCATGTACGAGACCGGCAACGGCAGCCTGCGTATGCGCGCCCGCTATGAGCGCGAGGAGGGCGACATCGTCGTCACCGCGCTGCCCTACCAGGTCTCGGGTGCCAAGGTGCTGGAGCAGATCGCCCAGCAGATGCAGGCGAAGAAGCTGCCCATGGTCGAGGATCTGCGCGACGAATCCGACCACGAGCATCCGACTCGCCTGGTGATCGTGCCGCGCTCCAGCCGGATCGACGTCGAGGCCCTGATGGCGCACCTGTTCGCCACCACCGATCTCGAGCGCACCTACCGCGTCAACATGAACATGATCGGCATCAACGGCCGGCCGGCGGTGAAGGACCTGCGCACGCTGCTCAAGGAGTGGCTGAGCTTCCGCCTGGAGACGGTGCGCCGCCGCCTGGAGTACCGCCTCGACAAGGTCAATGACCGCCTGCACCTGCTGGAAGGCCTGCTCATTGCCTTCCTCAACATCGACGAGGTCATCCACATCATCCGCACCGAGGACGAGCCCAAGGCGGTGCTGATGGAGCGCTTCGGGCTGACCGCCACCCAGGCCGACTATGTGCTCGACACCAAGCTGCGCCAGCTCGCGCGCCTGGAGGAGATGAAGATCCGCGCCGAGCAGGAGGAGCTCGCGAAGGAGCGCGACTGGCTGGAGAAGACGCTGGGTTCCGAGGCGCGCATGAAGACGCTGATCAAGAAGGAGCTGACCGAGGACGCCGAGAAATACGGCGACGCGCGCCGCTCGCCCATCGTCGCGCGCGAGGCCGCCCAGGCCCTGGACGAGTCTGCCCTGGTACCCACCGAGCCGGTGACCGTGGTGATCTCGCAGAAGGGCTGGGTGCGCGCCGGCAAGGGCCACGAACTCGATCCGGTCTCGCTCAGCTACAAGGCGGGCGACGGCTTCCAGCACGCCGCGCGCGGGCGCTCCAACCAGCTTGCGGTATTCATCGATTCCACCGGCCGCACCTACAGCCTGCCGGCCCACACGCTGCCCTCGGCGCGCAGCCAGGGCGAACCGCTCTCCGGGCGCCTAAACCCGCCGGACGGCGCGACCTTCATCGGCGTGGTGATGGGCCAGCCCGAGGATCTCTTCCTGCTAGCCACCGACTTCGGCTACGGCTTCGTCTGCAAGCTCGAGGACATGGTCACGCGCAACAAGGCCGGCAAGGCCACGCTCAGCGTGCCCAAGGGCGCGCGTGTGCTGCCCCCGGTGAAGGTGCGCTCGCTGGAGGACGACTGGATCGTGGCCGTCACCTCGGAGGGCTACATGCTGGTCACGCACCTGGGTGAGCTGCCGCAAATGGCGCGCGGCAAGGGCAACAAGATCATCAACGTGCCCCCGGCCAAGCTCAAGGCCCGCGAGGAGGTGGTGGTGGCCACCCTCCTGGTGCAGGACGGCGAGACGCTGCGCGTGACTGCCGGCAAGAAGTACAAGGTGATGAAGGGTGCCGAGGTCGACGAGTACGCCGGCGAGTGCGGCCGGCGCGGCGCGAAGCTGCCACGCGGCTACCAGAAGGTCGATTCCGTGGAACTGCTGGATTGATCCGCTGTCATCATTCGGGGATTGAAATTTTAACCCCTGACCCTATTTAATCGCCTGGACCATCAACCGGTAACAGACTGGAATAACGACCTATGAAACGAATCGCGCTGTTTCTGGCCACCAACATTGCCATCCTCGTGGTGCTGTCCATCGTCCTGAACATCTTCGGCGTCGACAGCCTGCTGCAGGAGAATGGCGTCGACCTGAACATGCAGGCGGTGCTCATCTTTGCGGCCGTGTTCGGTTTCGGTGGCGCCTTTATCTCGCTGGGGCTGTCCAAGTTCATGGCCAAACGCGCCATGGGCGTGCAGATCATCGAGCGGCCCAGCAATTCCAGCGAGCAGTGGCTGGTGGAGACGGTGCGCCGTCAGGCCCAGGCGGCTGGCATCGGCATGCCCGAGGTGGGGGTCTTCAACTCCCCCGAACCCAATGCCTTTGCCACGGGGGCGAACAAGAACAAGGCCCTGGTGGCAGTGAGCACGGGGCTTCTGCAGAACATGACGGCCGACGAGGTCGAGGCCGTGCTCGGCCACGAGGTCGCACACGTGGCCAACGGCGACATGGTGACCATGGCCCTGATCCAGGGCGTGATCAACACCTTCGTTATCGCCATCTCGCGCGTCATTGGCCACTTCGTCGATCGCGTGATACTCAAGAACGAGCAGGGCTACGGCCTGGGTTATTTCGCCACCGTGATCATCACCGAGATCTTCCTCGCGGTGCTGGCCTCGGTCATCGTCATGTGGTTCTCGCGCCAGCGCGAGTTCCGCGCCGATCGAGGCGGTGCGGATCTGGCCGGCCGCGAGAAGATGATTGCCGCACTGCGCCGCCTGCAGGAACGTGCGCATGGCGAGGACATGCCCGGACAGCTGGCTGCCTTTGGCATCAGCGGCAAGGGCAAGAGCGGCATCGCCCGCCTGTTCATGAGCCATCCGCCGCTGGAGGAGCGCATCGCTGCCCTCGAGCAGATGCGCTGAGCCGGCAACCTCCGGACGCAACAAAAAAGGCCGCGAACTTCGCGGCCTTTTTTGTTGCCCGGTTCAAGTGGCGGGCTTAGCCCATGGAGCTGAAGTCGTAGTTCAACTCCTCGCTGGGGTCCTGCAGGAAGGAGCCCTGGATGTAGTTCACGCCCATGCCCCAGAGTACCGACAGGGCATTGGGGTCCTCCACGAACTGCGCCACGATCAGCTTGTTATGCGTGTGCGCCGTGTCGGTGAGGCTCTTCACGGTATCCTGGTTTTCCTGGTTGCCGGTGATGTTTTGCATGAAGCCGCGGTCGATCTTGAGGTAGTCCGCATTCACGTGTTTGAGGAGCTGGAAGGGATCCAGGCCGGCGCCGAAATCGTCGAGTGCGAAGGCGCACTTGATCTGCTTGAGGCCGTTGACGAACTCCTTGGCCTGCTTGAGGTACTTGAGAATCGTCTCCTCTTTCATCTCCAGTACCAGGCTCTCCGCCGGCAGGCGCGCCTCCTTGAGCTTCTCCGCCACCCAGGGCAGGGCCCCCGGGTCCTGTAGCGAACCGGCCGTGAGCTTGATGAAGAAAATCGTATCGGGGTGTGTCTTGCGACGCTCGGCGAGCTTCTTCAGGGCATTGATCAACACCCAGCGGTCCAGGCCCTTGGCCATGTTGGTACGTTCGGCACTCGGCAGGAAGTCGTTGGGACTCACCGCATTGCCGTCCTTGTCCAGCAGGCGAAGGTACACTTCGTAGCGTTCGCCCGGATCGCCGTGCAGGCTGACGATCGGCTGATACAGCAGTCGCAGCCGGTTGTCCTTGAGCGCCTCGCGAATGACTTCGCCCCATTGCTCGTCGATCTGTTTCTGCGTCATCTCGCCGGCCTTGGGCTGGTAGATGACGGACTTGCCGCCGTCACCCTGGGCGGCCTCGGCACGCGCGGCTTCGGCACGTGCCACGAGTTCGTTGGCGTCCGGCGTGTTCTCGTCGATGATTGCCGCGCCCGAGCTGATGGTGCAGGTGATGGACTTGCCCTCCACCTCGAAGATGCTGTCGGTCACGGCCTTGAGCAGCTTGGTCATGTAGGCCGACAGTGCGTCCTTTTCCCAGTGGCGGGTGATGATGGCGAAGTTGGGGCCGTCCATGCGCGCCACGAGGTCGCCCTCATTGGCGCTCTGGGCCAGGGTCTTGCCGACATCGGCGATCACCAGGTCGCTGCCGGAGACGCCGACGATGCCCTTGATGTCCTCAAACTTGTCGATGACGATCTCCACCAGCGCGGTGTTGCCCTGGCCCTGGCCGGCGGCACCGACTTTCGAGCCCAACTGCTCGATAAAGTGCTGACGGTTGAACAGGCCGGTGAGCAGGTCGCGCTGGCTGAGGTAGTTGAGCTGCTGTTCGAGCTCCTTGGCATTGGCCTGATCGCGAATGAGGATCTGCGTGCAGGGTTCGCCGTCGATGGTGGCCGGACTGAACTCGATGTTGGCCTTGAATTCCTTGTCGTGGGTGTCGCGCAGCGTAATGTCGAGCTCCTGCTTCTGTTCCTTGCCCTTGGCGTAATTGCGCAGGAAATCCTTCATCTTGTTCTGGTCATTGGGCGCCACCATATCCATGATCGGCGTGCCTTCCACGTCGTCGAGGCCAGC
The DNA here is from genome assembly GCA_011046015.1 of Thioalkalivibrio sp. GTDB lineage: Bacteria > Pseudomonadota > Gammaproteobacteria > SpSt-1174 > SpSt-1174 > SpSt-1174. The sequence continues at coordinate 9,684 of DSBO01000246.1, forward strand.
GTAGCCGAAGAGCTCGAGATAGGATTCGTTGGCGAAGATGTGCATGCCTTCATGCACGTAGGCGATAGCGTCGCGGGAACTCTGCAGCAGGGTCTTGCAGCGCCGGTCGGTCTCGCGCAGGGCGGATTCCAGCTGCTTGAGCTGTCGCCATTGCGACTGGCAGGTCGCAGTGCGGGATACCACCAGCTTGAGGTGTTCCGTCTGGTTCTTCCGGACCAGGTCCGCCGCGCCGAGCTGCATGCAGTCGATCACGTCGGCGTCCGTATCGGTGACGGCGATCACCGGGGCGCTGCGTCCGGCGTCGCGAATGCCGGTGATGGTCTGTTCGAGCGACAGGCCTGGTACCTTCAGCGAACAGATGACAAGGTCTGGCGTGTGCTTCTTGAGCAGGGTCTCGAGCTCATCGGACGTCACGGCACGGTCTGCCCTGACGGCGAAGCCGGCGCCCTTGATGGTGCTGATCATCATTTCGGCATCGTTGAGATTGTCTTCAACGATGATGAGGCGGAGTACGTTATCCATCCGTAAGCGTCACTAGCGATCGTGTGGCATGTGGTGGCCGGCCTGACGGCGCGGAGTCCGATGGGCGGTGGCGAAGCCTCCGATTGTCCCCGTTGCATGACGGCGTGGCAAGCGACCAGCTCACCGTTTTACAGGTTCTGCCAGAGGGAATCAAAGTCGGTTTCCGCTTTAGTGCCGCTCTTTGTCTCTTCCTTGACGGGCTGATACTGGTACTGCGCGAAGCTGCTGGAGTGTTCGTCCAGGCGGGTGAGCTGGATCTTGAGTTCCTGGCTGAACAACCTGACCAGCAGCTGGTCGCCTACCTGGAACTTCGACGCCGGCAGCACCACCGTCGGTTCCAGGTGGATGGTCTTGATACCCGGCAGCAGGAAGGCATTGATGGGGAACTGGTCGGACACCAGGCGGTTCTTGATGCGTGTGATCGCGAGTAGCAGGGCGCGGGGGCCGAGCAGCTGCACGCCGATCTCCAGCCCGAGATCCTCCTGGAACTGCATCCAGCGAATCACCCCCAGTCGCCATTGGTCGCTGCCGTCGCGGTTCTCGCGCACGCCAACCAGTTCGCCGACCTGGGCACGCGAGGGCTGGTCACCTTCCCACAGCAGGCCGAAGCCGCCGGCGCTGGCGTTGGTGACCCGCCAGCTTTCCCAGCTCGGTGCCTTCGGGCGTTCCATGCGCTTGCGCTCCTGTTCGCGCTCCTGTTCGCGCTTGTGTTCGAGATAGGCCTCGCTGATCACGTTGCCCTGGGCGACGCTGTCCCAGACATTCAGCTCTTCACTGGTTCCGGGTACCCGCGCATCGTCAGGCAGGCGCTGCAGCGAGAGTTCGTCCAGAGTGGGTTCGCGGCGCGGCGGCGCCTCTTCGCCCGGCGGTGTCTCCAGGTCGTCCTGGATGGCCCGGTAGATGTTGGCCAGACCCAGCGCAATCTGCGCCTGATCATGTTTCTCCGCGCGGCTGAAGCGGCGCTGCGTAGTTTCGCTCAGGGTGTTGAGCAGGCGTCGGGTAAGGTCGAAGCCGAGTTCCGAGCGTTGGATGATCGAGGCCGTGGGGTCGAAGTCGCCCTTTTGCAGGGTGTTACGCAATGACTTGACAGCGGCTGTCACGTCGAGGCCGCGAATGGTTTCGCTCGTGGGGATCTCGGTGATGGCCGCGTATACCGGCGGCTCGTCGACCTCCAGGTTGACCACATAGGCGCCGTCATTGGCATCGGGGGACGGCCGGTGGACGATCTCGGCATCGGCGGCATGGACCTCGAAATAGGCCTCGATGCGGTCGGCCTCACCCTGCCTCAGGCTTTGGGGGCGGGCCAGGCTCAGCAGGCAGGCGTGCTTGTAGGCATCTTCGATGGAGGACTTGGACCGCTGGCGCAGCAGCGGATCGCGAATCTGCTTGGTCAGGAGCCGGCGCTCCTCGGCGATGGCGTACAGGCCATGGATGTCGCGCCACACCCCGCCGGGTTCGGGGGCGTAGACGCGCGCGGCGTTGAACAGGACCTGCTCCAGGTACCGCAGCGAGCGATGGATGGCCAGCGGCAGCTTGGCGCCCCAGAGATGATGGCGATAGACGGTCGCATCGACCACGCAGGCCTTGTAGCCGTTGGCCAGCTCCATGAGGATCGTCTGGGTCAGGGTAACGATCTTGCGGCTCTTGGTCGGCAGGGGCAGGGAGCGCGAAACCATGTGCTTGCCCAGGTAATCCAGCACCATCGCCGTGGTGGGGGCGAGCAGCTCCATGAGCTCCAGCCGTGTCCCGGCGGGTACCTTGAGGCGGTTGAGCTCGCTCAGGCCCGTATAAAACAGCCGTGTGGTCTCCCCCATGTTGACCAGGGGGAGTTCCCTGAGCCAGCGCTTTACCCGGCGTGGACGGGTCGGAAAACTCTCCGGCGTGGGCGCTTCCTGTTTGGGAACCTGGATCTGCATGTCCGGTTTTTATGCTTCGTTATTATGAATTTTTGGCGGCGATCTTCCTGAATCTTAAGGCGAAAAGCGGCGTTTTGTATAGTGCGGGCACCGGCTGCGGCGCTCAGGCGATCGGATGCTTTCCGGGCTCGCCGGCGATCTCGCGCACGAGACGCGGCACCAGGTAGCCCGGCAGGCGAGTGCGCAGGGTCTCGATCAGGGCCTGTCCCTCGCGAGCTGGCACGTCGAAATGGCCGGCGCCGGCGACCCGGTCCAGCAGGTGGAGGTAATAGGGCAGCACGCCGTTATCGAACAGGATTTCGCTCAGGTCGCCGAGCGCTTCCGCCGTATCGTTCACGCCGCGCAGCAGCACGGTCTGGTTGAGCAGGGTCACGCCCTGGGCACGCAGCGCGGCCAGGGCCTGGCCGACGGCGGTGTCGAATTCGTTGGCGTGGTTGGCGTGAATGACCATTACCGGCTGCAGTCGCGTGTCGGACAGCAGGCGGAGCAGGCTGGCATCGACGCGTGCGGGCAGCACCACTGGCAGACGGGAGTGAATGCGCAGGCGCTTGAGGTGCCCGATGCCCTCGAGCGCGGACAGCAGGCGGCCCAGCCGCTCGTTGGACAGCACCAGCGGGTCGCCGCCGGAGAGGATGATCTCCGTGATCGAGGGGGTATCGCGCAGGTGGTCGATGGCCGCCTGCCAGTCCTCGCGCGCCGGATTGGCCTCGCCATAGGGGAAGTGGCGCCGGAAGCAGTAGCGGCAGTGCACCGCGCAGGCGCCGGTGGTCACCAGCAACGCCCGGCCGCGGTACTTGTGCAGCAGGCCCGGCGTGGTCATGGCGTCGAGGTCGCCCACCGGGTCGTGGACGTAGCCCGGGACGTCGACCAGTTCGTCCGCCAACGGCAGGACCTGGCGCAGTAGGGGGTCGGTCGGATCACCGCGGCGCATGCGCGCCACGTAGCCCTGCGGAACGCGCAGGCGGAACTGGCGGCCGGCCGCGCGAGCCGCCTCCAGCATCGTGTCGGGCAGGGCGACCCGGCGCAGCAGCTCGGCCGGGTCGGTGACGGCCTCGGCCAGTTCCTGCTGCCAGGAAGCGGGGTGTCTCGCGGGAGCCAGTGGGTTTGTCATATACTTTGCGACTTTGTGGTACGACCCAAACCTAAAGACGGCGCCACGCGCCGCAGTCGAGGGAACCATGGCCAGTTACAGCACCAACGAATTTCGCGGCGGACTCAAGATCATGCTCGATGGCGATCCCTACACCATCGTCGAGAACGAGTTCGTGAAGCCGGGCAAGGGCCAGGCCTTCAACCGCGTCAGGATCCGCAATCTCAAGACCGGTCGCGTGATCGAGCGTACCTTCAAGTCCGGTGAATCCGTGGAGGCCGCCGACGTCGTCGATACCGACATGCAGTACCTGTATTCCGACGGCGAGTTCTGGCACTTCATGGTACCAGATACCTTTGAGCAGTATGCCGCCGGCGAGGCCGCCGTGGCTGATGCCAAGCAGTGGCTGAAGGAGCAGGATACCTGCATCGTGACGCTGTGGAACAATGCCCCGCTGTCGGTCGCCCCGCCGAACTTCATCGAGGCGCGCATCGTCGAGACTGATCCGGGCCTGCGCGGGGACACCGCCACCGGTGGCACCAAGCCGGCCAAGCTTGAGACCGGCGCGGTGGTCAAGGTCCCGCTTTTCATCGAAGAGGGCGAGATCATCAAGGTCGATACCCGCAGCGGCGAATACGTCTCGCGCGTCAAGGAATGAGCGACTGGGAGCCCAGCGCCACGCTGGACATGCTCCGGAATCGGGCCCGGATGCTTCACGGCATCCGGGCCTTTTTCGCTCTGCGCGGTGTCATGGAGGTGAGCCCGCCGTTGCTGTCGGGCGCGGCGGTCACCGATCCGCAGATCGAGAGCATCCATGCCCGTGTCTGCGGCGAGACGCGTTATCTGCACACCTCCCCCGAGTTCGCGATGAAGCGGCTGCTGGCCGCCGGCAGTGGCGACATCTATTATCTGGGGCCGGTGTTTCGTGACGGCGAGCGCGGCCGGCGGCATGCCACCGAGTTCACCATGCTGGAGTGGTATCGGCTGGGCTTCGACCTGGAGGCGCTGATGACCGAGGTGGAGACCCTGCTCCTGACGCTCGCCTATCCGCACCGGTCCCTGCAGCCGGCCATGCGTCTGAGCTACCGCGAGGCCTTCCTGCGTTATGCCGGCATCGATCCCTTTGCCGCCGACGATAAAGCGCTGGCGGCCGTGGCGCGTGAGCGGGGGCTGGACGTTGCCGGCGAGATGGGGCGTGACGACTGGCTGGACCTGCTGATCAGTACCGTGGTCGCCCCGCAGTTTCCCACCGATCGCCTGACATTGGTTTTTGACTACCCGGCCTCGCAGGCGGCCCTGGCCCGTGTGGCCGATGGGCCCTATGGTGCCGTGGCCCGGCGCTTCGAGGCCTACCTGGGCGAACTCGAACTGGTGAACGGCTTTCACGAACTGGCCGTGGCCGAGGAACAGCGCGCGCGTTTCGAGGCCGATCTCGCGCGCCGACAGGCGCGGGGCCAGGCCGCCGTGCCGATGGACGATCACCTGCTCGCCGCGCTTGCGGCCGGGCTGCCGGACTGTGCCGGGGTTTCCGTGGGGATCGACAGGCTGTTGATGGCGGTGTGTGGTGAGGCGGATATCTCGGCGGTGCAGTGTTTCTGTGAGGCGAGAGCCTGACGCCTCCTCGTAGCGACTGTTTCGCCGGTTTTTGGTGTTTGATGCCCCTTATCTCGCCGAGCATCGCTGTGGAGAGAGGATCAGTCCGAAGGGTTGCGCGCATGGATGCGCGCAATTCTGCGGTCGGGCCAGGACGGCTCGTCTGCAGAACCCGACCGGAGCGAAAAGCACAGGATTAATCGGCAGGACTGCCGATTGACACAGTCGAAGGCTGCCGCGAAGCGGCGAGACACATGGACGTGCCGAGTGACACCCGTAGGGCGAGATAGCGGGGCGCCGCTAACCAGGTTTTCGATGGCGTTGTATGGCGCTATTCGCCGGCCGGCCCTCGCCCGATCTCATGTCCCATGCGCACCGCCGCCCCGGGTACCAGGTCGTCTGACCAGTTCACCCCGGAATCGGCGAACAGCAGGATCACCGTCGAGCCCATGTTGAAGCGCCCCATCTCCTCGCCCTTGCGCAGATAGGGGGCGGGGCGGTCTTCGCCGTAGCGGCTGTTGCTGATGCGCCGGCCGTGGGGCGGGGTGACGAGGCCGGCCCAGACCGTCTCGATCGCGGCCACGTTGATGGCGCCGACCAGCACCATGGCCATGGCCCCGAGCGGTGTGTCAAAGACCGTGACCACGCGCTCGTTGCGGGCAAACAGGCGCGGGATGGTGCGCACCGTGTGCGGGGCGACGCTGAACAGCCGGCCCGGGACGTAGGTCATGCGACGCAGGGTACCGTCCACCGGCATGTGGATGCGGTGGTAGTCGCGCGGTGAGAGGTAGAGCGTGGTGAAGCTGCCGCCCGCGAACTCGTTGGCCAGGCTGTCGGAGCCGCCAAGCAGTTCCAGAACGCTGTAGTCGTGCCCCTTGGCCTGGATGAGGCGTCCGGCCTCGATGGGTGCGGCCTGGCTGACCGTGGCGTCAACGGGCGAGGCCACCACCTCGGGCGCCTTTGCCAGTGGCCGCAGTTCGGGCCGGATGGCGCGGGTGAAGAACTCGTTGAAGCTCGCATAGGCCCGCGGGTTAGATTCCAGGGCCTCGGTCATGTCCACCCGGAAGTGGTGGATGAACCAGCGCATGAAGGGGTTCTTCAGCGGCGAGCGTACGCGGGTGAGCGCGTACACGAGTCGCGAGATCGCGTGGTGCGGCAATACATACAGCGGCAGGGACTTGAGATAGTCCACAACGGACGTCTTGGAATCGGGCATGCGGAGTTTCAGCGGTAGTGCTTGCGCAGGGTGGCCAGGTCGCGGGCCATGGCCAGCGGATCATGGGGTGCCCCGAACACGGCGCTCAGTCGGCCCCTGGGGTCGATGAGCAGGATCGAGGCGCTGTGGTCCACCAGGTAATTGTCGGGGTCGTTCGGGTCCGGGGTCTTGACCGCAAGAATCCCGAGAGGCCCCGTAAGCCGCGCGATCTCCGCGTCCGCCCCTGTGATGCCGATGATGTCCGGATGGAAGTAGGTAACGTAATCAGCCATGCGCTCCGGGCTGTCGCGTTCCGGGTCCACCGAGACGAACACACCCTGAACCGGGTGTGCGCCCGGATCGATGGCCTTGAGCGTCGAGCTGATGGTGGCCAGTGTCGTAGGGCAGATGTCGGGACAGTAGGTGTAGCCGAAGAAGACGAAGCTCCAGCGATCCTCGAAGGTTGACTCGTCGAAGTCCTCGCCGCGATGATCCGAGAGCGTGAACTCCGGCACGCGGTAGGCCTCGCCCCCCAGCGCGGTACCGACCTCCAGGGTGGGGGCGGCGCCGTTGGTCGAGGGGCCCGTGAAGCGGGCGGCCAGCAGGCCGAGCATCACGGCGAGCACGGCGATGCCGGCATAGACCAGGGCGGTTTTGAGTTTGCGCGTATCCATAGGGGGCGTATTATTCCACAGCTTCCGACTTACTCACAGACAATCGCGATGCAGCAACGTTCCTCCACCACCGGTCTCGAGACTATCCGCGACTTTATCCGCTGGGGCATGAGCCGCTTCAACGAGGCAGGCATTTACTTCGGTCACGGCACCGACAACGCGCTGGACGAGGCCGCCTATCTCACGCTGCATGCCCTGCACCTGCCCGCGGACCTGCCGCCGACGCTGCTCGACGCCCGTCTCACCCCCGAGGAGAAGCAGGCGGTCGCCAGCCTGCTGGAGCGCCGCATGAATGAGCGCAAGCCCGCGGCCTATCTGACCAACCAGGCCTTCTTCGCCGGGTTGGAGTTCTTCGTGGACGAGCGTGTGCTGGTGCCGCGCTCGCCCATCGCGGAGCTGATCCACGACGGCTTCGCCCCCTGGGTGGAGGCCGAGGACGTGCACCGGGTGCTGGACCTGTGCACCGGCAGCGGCTGCATCGGTATCGCCTGCGCCCACGCCTTCCCCGAGGCGGAGGTGGACCTGGCCGACATCTCCCCCGATGCGCTCGCCGTGGCCGAGGAGAACATCCGCCGCCATCGGCTCGGCGAGCGGGTACGCGCCATCGAGTCCGACCTCTTCGCCGCGCTGGGCGATGCCCGCTACGACATCATCGTCTCCAATCCCCCCTACGTGGATGCCGAGGACATGGCGGCCCTGCTTGAGGAGTATCGTGCCGAGCCCGAGCTTGGCCTGGCCGCCGGTGACGACGGCCTGGACATCGCCCACCGCATCCTGCGCGAGGCGGGCCGGCACCTCAATCCGGGCGGCATCCTGGTGGTGGAGGTCGGCAACAGCGAGGCGGCGCTGGTCGAGGCCTATCCCGACGCGCCCTTCACCTGGCTGGAGTTCGAGCACGGCGGGCAGGGCGTGTTCCTGCTCACCGCCGAACAGCTCGCGGCGCTGGAACTGCCCGCGGCTTGACCGAGGTCATCGCCCGGGCGCGTCCGCGCGGGTAAGTTGCCCGGCATGACGACTTCCCAGCAGATCGAATTCGATACCGACCTGATCCGCCGCTACGACACGGCCGGGCCGCGCTATACCTCCTATCCCACCGCCGTGCAGTTCCACGAGGGATTCACGGCGTCGCGCTACGCCGAGATCGCGCGCGCGAGCAACGTGAAGGGCGGGCCGCTGTCGCTGTATTTCCACCTGCCGTTCTGCGACACGGTCTGTTACTACTGCGCCTGCAACAAGGTGGTGACGAAGAACCGCGACCGGGCGCAGCCCTACCTGGACCGCCTGCATCGCGAGATCGCGATGCAGGCGGCGTTGTTCGACGACCAGCGGCCCGTCGACCAGCTGCACTGGGGCGGTGGCACGCCCACCTTCATCAGCCATGCGCAGATGCGCGAACTGATGCGCGTGACCGGCGAGCACTTCAACCTGCGCGACGACGACAGCGGCGAGTACTCCATCGAGATCGACCCGCGGGAGGTGCAGCCGGAGACCATCGCCACCCTGCGCGAGATCGGCTTCAACCGCCTGAGCCTGGGCGTGCAGGACTTCGATCCGCAGGTACAGCGGGCCGTGAACCGCATCCAGGGCGAGGAGGAGACCCTGGGCGTGATCCATGCGGCGCGCGCGGCGGGTTTCCGGTCGATCAGCGTCGACCTCATCTACGGCCTGCCGCTGCAGTCGCCCGGGAGTTTTCACCGCACGGTGGCGCGCATCATCGACGTCGATCCCGACCGCGTCTCGGTGTTCAACTACGCGCACATGCCCGAGTTGTTCAAGCCGCAGCGGCGCATCAACGAGGCCGAGCTGCCCAGTCCCGCCGACAAGCTCGAGATCCTGCACCAGACCATCGATCAGCTGACGGCGGCGGGTTACGTCTACATCGGCATGGACCACTTCGCCAAACCCGATGACGAGCTTGCCGTGGCCCAGCGCGAGGGCACGCTGTACCGCAACTTCCAGGGCTACTCCACGCACGCCGAATGCGACCTGGTGGCCATGGGCGTGACCTCCATCGGCATGGTGGGCGATTCCTATGCGCAGAACCTGAAAGCGCTAGAGGACTACTACGCGCGTATCGATGCCGGCGAGCTCGCCGTGTTCCGCGGCGTGGAGCTCGACGCCGACGACAGGCTGCGCCGCGCCGTCATCACCGGTCTCATCTGTCACTTCGCGCTGGATTTCGCGGCCGTGGAACAGGCTCACGGCATCGTATTCCGCGACTACTTCGCCACCGAACTGGCGGCTCTGGAGCCCATGCAGGCCGACGGACTCCTGCGCCTCGGCGATACCGGCATCGAGGTGAGTCCGCGCGGGCGCCTGCTCATCCGCAACATCTGCATGGTGTTCGACCGCTATCTGCGCGAGGCGCGGGAACGGCGTTTCTCCAAGGTGATCTGAGGCTCAGCCGGCGAGCGCCGTCTCCAGTTCCGTCTTCAGCCGCTCGGCGAGTGCGGAGCCTGGGATCCCATCCCCCAGTACGATCCGGCGGCCGTCCCGGGTGTGGGCGTGCAGCCGGTAATAGACCGTGCGTCACGTGCCCTGGGTGCTGGAGCCGCCGGTGCTCATCTCGATGCGCTCGATGTCGTCCAGGTGGGCATGCCGTGTGCGCGCCAGGCCGAGCAGACTCCGGCGGCTGAACAGTTCGCCGTTGCCGATCGTCACCGTCAGGGAATTCCCCGCCAGGTAGAGCCCGCCGAGTACCAGTCCCCGCCCGACGAGGGCGAAGATGAGACCGAACAGCCCGCCGGCCCAGTCGAAGAGGCTGCGGTGCTCCTCCAGCAGTTCGCCCCAGAGCAGGGCGGGGGCGAGGAGAAAGAGCAGGCCGAAGATGAGGGTCACGAGCCCCATGCCGCGCAGGCGCGAGGCCGGGTAGTGGAGCGTAAGACCGGTGCCGGAGCTGGCAAGCCGTGCCACCCGGGCCGGGATCGGTGCCGCCGGGTCTTCGGCGAGGATGGCGCGGGGATCGGGGCGCAGGCCGCCGGTGAGCGGCATCGCGTTGGCCTCCACCGGGATCGCGAGGTTGCGGTCCAGATCCACGCCCGGGACCTCGGCAAGGAGGTGCAGCTCCCACTCGTGATAGTTGCTGCCGGGCTCCTCCGAGGCCGGCAGGCCGGCGGGCGTCTCGAAGCGGAACTGGAGCTGGGTGCCGCGCCCGGCTGCCAGCGGGACAAGTGTCTGGGTGCGTTCCCAGAGGATGGTCTCGCTGCGCCGCCGGTTCTTGCCGCTGCCGGTGATGCGTACGTGTTTGCACAGGAGCTGGGCCTGGACCCGGTCCTGGCTGGAGAGCCGACCCTGGAACACGATGGTGCCGGCCACTGGTCCGCCCACCTGGCCCGGGTGCGGGTCGAGCCACAGCTCCAGCATGCCGAAGCGTCGCCAGCCCAGATAGGCCTTCGCGAACAGGTACCCCAGCCACAGGGCGGCGAGTGGAAACAGCAGCACCAGCAGGATGGGGTAGTTGTCGCGGGCGAGCTCTTTGGGGATGGCGAGCAGGCCGGGCAGGGGGAGCAGGGCGAACATGGCGGTCATGAAGCCGAAGGTTCAGACCGGTGCGAGGCCCCGGTCGCGGATCACCGGGCGGCCGTGCTGATCGCGCTCGGCCCTGCGCTGGGTGAAGCGGCCGAGAAAGGTGAAGAACAGGCCGGCACCGGTGAAGACGATGGCAAAGATCGACATGAAGCCCATGAGCGGCCAGCGCAGTTCGCGGTCGAGCAGGGCCTCGGTCGGGTCGGCGGGGTTCACCCAGGCGGTGAGGCGGCGGTTGTTGCGCTGGGCATGGGCCAGCTTGCTGTGCCAGCGCTGGTGGTAGTCGCCGATGTTGTCGCTGCCCTTGTGCAGGCTGACGCGATCCCCGGTGTACGGGCGGCCGTCATACTCGTAGCGATAGCGGGCCTCGACCCGGTAGGTGGTGCTGTCGCTGCCCCGGTTCACGCGCAGGTTGCTGTCAAGCACCTGGGCCTGCACCGGCACCCAGCTACGGGCCTCCATGGCGGTGAGCACCGGCCCACCCAGCATGAACAGCCCGACGCCCAGGCCGATGGCGACGAAGATCAGGCCGAAGTAGTTGAGGCCCTTGCCGGCCTTCTTCTTAGTGTCGGTTTTCAAGCGCGGTCCCTCCCCAATAACCGATTCATTATGCGGTTTTCGCGGGGCGCTGATAAGGCGCCCCGCGGTGCTGCGCGAACGGCGACACGCCGCGGAAACCTGCTACAATGCGCGCCATGTCAGGAAACAGCATCGGCAAACTGTTCACGGTCACCTCCTTCGGTGAGAGTCACGGCCCGGCCATCGGCTGCATCGTCGACGGCTGCCCGCCCGGTATGGAACTCTCCGAGGCCGACCTGCAGCAGGATCTGGAGCGCCGCCGTCCCGGCAAGACCCGCCACACCACCCAGCGCCGCGAGCCCGACCAGGTCGAGATCCTCTCCGGCGTGTTCGAGGGCCGGACCACCGGCACGCCGATCGCGCTCATGATTCGCAACGTGGACCAGCGCTCCAAGGACTACGGCGACATCATGAATACCTTCCGCCCGGGGCACGCCGACTACACCTATTACAAGAAGTACGGCCTGCGCGACTACCGTGGCGGCGGCCGTTCCTCGGCCCGCGAGACGGCCATGCGCGTGGCCGCCGGTGCCATCGCCAAGAAGTACCTGAAGGAACGTTACGGCGTCGTGATTCGTGGCTACCTCGCCCAGCTCGGCCCGATCCGGGCCGAGGCCTTCGACTGGGACGCGGTCGAGAACAATCCCTTCTTCTGTCCCGACGCCGGCAAGGTAGCCGAGATGGAAAAGTACATGGACGCCCTGCGCAAGGAGGGCAACTCCATCGGCGCGCGCATCAACGTGGTGGCCCAGGGCGTGCCGCCGGGCTGGGGCGAACCCATCTTCGACCGCCTGGATGCCGACATCGCCCACGCCATGATGGCCATCAATGCGGTCAAGGGCGTGGAGATCGGCGCGGGCTTTGCCTGCGTTGAGCAGAAGGGCACCGAGCACCGCGACGAGATCACCATGGACGGCTTCCTCTCCAACCACGCCGGTGGGGTGCTGGGCGGTATCTCCTCGGGGCAGGACATCGCGGTGTCCATCGCGCTCAAGCCGACCTCCAGCATGCGCCTGCCCGGGCGCAGCGTGGACCTCGACGGCAATCCCGCCGAGGTGATCACCACCGGCCGCCACGACCCCTGCGTGGGCATACGCGCCACCCCCATCGCCGAGGCCATGCTGGCCATCGTGCTGATGGACCACATGCTGCGCCACCGCGCCCAGAACGCCGACGTCACCACGGACCTCCCGGACATCCCGGCCTCTGCCTGACGGCATGCGTGCCACCGCCCCAGGCCCGGCCCCGTATTACCGGCTGTCCGGGCTGTACTTCTTCTATTTCGCGAGCATCGGGGCCTTCGTCCCGTTCTGGTCGCTGTATCTGGCCGACCTGGGCTTCGCGCCCGCCGCCATCGGCGAGCTGATGGCCATCCTGGTCGCCACCAAGATCATCGCCCCCAACCTCTGGGGCTGGATGGCCGACCATACCGGCCAGCGCATGCGCATCATCCGCATCGCCACCTTCCTCGCCTTCCTCATCTTCATGGGCGTGATCTTCGTCAGCGGCTACTGGCCGCTGGCCATCCTCATGGCCGCCTTCAGCTTCTTCTGGCACGCGACCCTGCCGCAGCTGGAGGCCACCACCATGGGGCACCTGCGCGAGGATGCGCACCGCTATGCGCACATCCGCCTGTGGGGCTCGATCGGCTTCATCGTCAGCGTGAGCCTGATGTCGCCGGTGTTTGACGCCATCGGCATCCAGTGGCTGCCCGTGATCGTGCTGCTGCTGCTGGGCGGCATCTGGCTCAACGCCCTGTTCGTGCCGGGGGAGGGGGAGGCGGTCGCGCCGGACGACGGTGTCTCGATCTGGCGGGTGCTGCGCGCGCCGGCGGTGATCGCGCTGTTCGCCGCCTGTTTCTTCATGCAGGCGAGCCACGGCCCTTACTACACCTTTTTCAGCATCTACCTCGAGGACCACGGTTACGCGCGCAGCGTGGTCGGTTCGCTGTGGGCCCTGGGCGTGATCGCCGAGGTGCTGGTCTTCACCCAGATGCACCGGCTGCTGCCGCGCTTCGGCGCCTCGCGCCTGCTGCTGTTCGCCATCGTCGTGACCACGCTGCGCTGGGTGCTGATCGCCCTGTTCGTGGACGTGGTGCCGGTGCTGCTGGCAGCCCAGCTCATGCACGCGGCGAGCTACGGGCTGTATCACGCCGCCGCCATCTCGCTGATCCACAAGCTGTTTCCCGGGCGCCTGCAGGGGCGAGGCCAGGCGCTGTATTCGAGTCTGAGCTTCGGGGTGGGCGGGGCGCTCGGCAGCCTGGCCAGTGGCTATGTCTGGGAAGGACAGGGCGGGGCGGCCACCTACCTGCTGGCGGCA
>DSBO01000023.1 GCA_011046015.1 Thioalkalivibrio sp.
CTCCTGCAGGGTCAGCTCATGCACCCGGTCGCGAAACGCGCGGTAGGCATCCGTGAGCAGGGCGGTGTCGTCCGCCGGCATCAGGCCGCTCTCGGCCAGGGCTTCAAGGATGCGGATGTTGTCCGTGTACACCGACAGGGCCGGGTATTCGTGGGCGTAAGCCAGAACCTCATATTGCACCATAAATTCGATGTCGGCGATACCGCCCGGGTCCTTTTTGAGGCTGAACAGACCCTCCTCGCGGCTGCCGTGCTCGGCCCACATCTTCTCGCGCATCTCGCGCACCTCGCGCCGCAGGGCATCGCGATCGCGCGGGCGGGCGAGGATCTCCTGGCGTACGGCATCGAAGGCCGCGTGGATGTGCGGGTCGCCGGCCACCGGCCGGGCGCGGACCAGGGCCTGGTGTTCCCAGGTCCAGGCCTCCTTGCGCTGGTAGCGGGTGAAGGCGGTGAGGCTGCTGACCATGAGCCCGGAGGCGCCGCTGGGGCGCAGGCGGGTGTCCACCTCGTAGAGCGTGCCGGCGGGGGTGAGCGCGGTGAGGATGTGGATGATGCGCTGGGCCAGACGGGCGAAGAAGGTGGCGTTGTCGAGCTGTTTCTCGCCGTCGGTGTACTGTTCCTCGCCGGCACTGTCGTGCAGGAAGACGATATCCAGGTCCGAGCCGTAGCCGAGCTCGATCCCGCCGAGCTTGCCGTAGGCGATGATGGCAAAGCCTGCCTTGCGTGACTTGCCGTCCACCTCGCAGCGCGGGTGGCCGTGGCGCTTGAGGAGCTGGCGCCAGGCGATGGCCAGCACCTCGTTGAGCACCGCCTCGGCGATCCAGGTGAGCTGGTCGCTCACCTTCATCAGCGGCAGCACGTCCATCACGTCGGCGGCAGCCACCTTGAGCACCTGCACCTGCTTGAACTGGCGCAGCCGGTCCATCAGCTGCTCCATGTCGTCCGGGTCGATCTGCGCCAGTTCCTCGGCCAGCTCCACGGCGAGTCGCTCGCGATCGGGCGGCGCGTAGAGGCTGCGCGGGTCGAGCAGCTCGTCGAGCAGCAGCGGGTGGCGGGTGACGTGCTCGGCGATCCAGGGGCTCTCGGCGCAGAGCTGCACCAGTTGCGAGAGCGCCAGCGGGTTCTCCACCAGCAGGGCGAGATACACCGAGCGTTTGGCAATCGTCTTGATGAGCCGGAGGGTGCGCTCCAGCGCCAGGGCCGGGAACTCGGTGCCGCCGGCCGCGCCGATCAGCAGCGGCATGAGCTGGTCGAGACGCTTGCGCCCGGTGCTGGTGAGCGTCTTCACCACCCGCTCCTGGTGCAGCTCGTCGATCAGGCGCAGGGCCTCGGCCGGGTCCTCGAAACCGGCCTCGGTCAGCGCGGCCACCGCCACGTCGCTGCCCAGACCGCCTTCCCAGAGGGCGGTGAGCTGGTGCTCCCCGGCCGGGGCCTCGCCCTCGTCCTCGCCGGTCTGCGGCGCGCCGAAGACCTGGGTGAAGTGCTCGTGAACGTGACGCATGTGGCGGTCCAGCACCCGAAAGAAGCCGTCCCAGTCATCGAAACCCATGGACCAGGCCAGGCGCAGGCGGGCCTCGTCCTCGACCGGCAGGGCATGTGCCTGCTGGTCGGCCCACATCTGGATGTGGTTCTCGGTGCGGCGCAGGAACGCGTAGGCGGCCTGCAGCTGCTGCTCGACGAAGGCCGGGAGCAGCTCGCGCTCCACCAGGCGAGAGAGAACGGTGCGGATGGCGCGCACCTGCAGGTGCGGGTCGCGCCCGCCGCGGATCAGCTGGAAGGCCTGGCCGATGAACTCGATCTCGCGGATGCCGCCGGTGCCGAGCTTCACGTTACCGATGCGCCCCTTGCGCACCGACTCGCGGTTGATCATGGCCTTCATCTCGCGCAGCGAGGCGAAGGCGCCGTAGTCGAGGTAGCGCCGGTAGACGAAGGGCCGCAGCATGGCGTGCAGCTCCTTGCCCGCCGCCCGGTCGCCGGCTACCACCCGCGCCTTGATCATGGCGTAACGCTCCCACTCGCGACCGTGGGCCTGGTAGTAGTCCTCCAGCCCCGAGAAGCTCATCACCAGCGGGCCGGCATCGCCAAAGGGGCGCAGGCGCATGTCCACGCGAAAGACGAAACCGTCGGCCGTCATGGCGTCCAGCGACTTGATCAGCCGCTGCCCGAGGCGCAGGAAGAACTGGTAGTTGTCCAGCGCCCGCTCCCCGTCGGTCTCGCCGTCCTCCGGGTAGGCGAAGATCAGGTCGATGTCGGAGGAGAAGTTCAGCTCGCCGCCGCCCAGCTTGCCCATGCCCAGAACCACCAGTCGCTGCGCCGCGCCCGCGCGGCTGCGCGGCACACCATGTCGCGCCACCAGGCGGCGGTAGTGCCAGTCCAGGGTGGCGTCGGTGAAGTGCTCGGCCACGTCGGTGGTGTCGCGCAGGGTCTCGTCCAGGCTCGCCAGCCCGGCGAGGTCGCGCCAGGCGATGCGCAGCATCTCGCGGCGGCGGTGCTGACGCAGCGCCCGGTCCAGCGCCGCATCGTCGCCGGCCTTGCCGACGAAGGCCCAGACACGCGCCTCGAGCTCGCCCGCCGCGTAGATGCGGTGCAGGTCGCCGCTCTCCAGCAGCCCCGCCAACAGCGCCGGGTCGCCCGCACAGGCCTGGGCCACGAAGCGGCTGGTCGCCCAAACCCGCGCCGTCTCCGGCGGCAACTCCGGGCAGGCCATGCCTGCGCGCTCCAGGCCCTCGGTGAAGGTCTCCCAGGCATGGCGTACCGGGGGCTGCAGCGGCTCGGGGATGACGGAGAGGTCGAAGGGCGGGGTACGGGGGATATCGGTCATCGCGCTAGCTTAAGGCGCGTGGCCACACCCCACAAGGCGTGTCACCGCCGCCCAGAGGGTTAGGCCGTCCAGCCCGGGACCGAAGCAAACCCGCCAGCCAGGCGGACAGCCGCGCGTGCACCGGCGGGCCCGCAAGGGGGGGCGTGAAGCGACGACTCATGATCCCGGAACATCGGACAAGACGGGCGGGGTTCGATTCCGGCACCCAGAAACGACGAAGGCCACGGCGTAAGCCGTGGCCTTCGAAGAAGGATATGGTGGCCAGGGACGGAATCGAACCGCCGACACGGGGATTTTCAATCCCCTGCTCTACCAACTGAGCTACCTGGCCTGATCTTGCGCCGCTGGCAGGGGCCCCTGCCGAGCGAGCCGCCTATTAAAGCGGCTCGCCCCTTCGGCGTCAAGGGTCGACTCAGGATTCCGGCGGCACGTAGCCTTCCGGCTTGGCCGTTTCCTCGCCGCTGAAGAAGAACTTTTCCATTTCCTCTTCCAGGAACTTGCGGGCCTTGGGGTCGACCGGGGTCAGGCGGTACTCGTTGATGAGCATGGTCTGGTGACGCAGCCACGCCTGCCATGCCTCCTTGGAGACGTTCTCCCAGATCCGCTTGCCGAGATCCCCCGGGTACGGCGGCAGGTCGAGGCCCTCGGCCTCCTTACCCAGCTTGACGCATTGCACCATGCGAGCCATTGCTTGCTCCTGTCAGTTCTGCGCGTAAACGCTCGATGAGACGTTTCACCGGTGTGGCGAAGCCGCCCGGTGGCGAAAGCGAAGTGTTATACCAGACCTGCCGATCGGCTTCCATCACACCGTTTGCGGGGTTTTCGAGCCGCAGTACCAGTGGCGTGATGTGCAGGCGGAAGTGGCTGAAGGTATGCGAGACGCTCTCCCAGACCGTCTCGGCCCCCACGCCGGCACCCAGTTCACGGCTGCACCAGTCGCGCGCCGCGTGGATGCTCTCGAACTCCGGGAAGGCCCAGAGCCCGCCCCACAGGCCGCTGGGGGGACGGCGGGCGAGAAGTATCTCGTCGTCAGGATTGAGGGCGAGGAGCATGACCGTCTCGCGCTCGGGCAGGGGCTTTCTCGGTTTGGGCGCGGGGAACTCGGCCTGGCGGCCCCGGGCGCGGGCCTCGCAGCCAGCGGCGACCGGGCAGGCCTCGCACTGCGGGCGGGCGCGCGTGCAGACCGTGGCGCCCAGGTCCATGACCGCCTGGGTGTAGTCGGCCACCCGTTCGTGCGGGGTATGGGCCTCGGCGTGGGCCCAGAGCGTGCGGAGCACCGACGCCTGCCCCGGATACCCCCCGACGGCGTGGTGGCGGGCCAGCACCCGCTTGACGTTGCCGTCGAGGATGGGATGGCGCTGGCCATGCGCCTGGGCGAGGATCGCCCCGGCGGTGGAGCGGCCGATGCCCGGCAGGGCCCGCAGCGCCTCGATCTCGGTCGGCAGCCGCCCCCCGTGTTCGCGATACACGACCTGCGCGGCCCGGTGCAGGTTGCGGGCGCGGGCGTAGTAGCCCAACCCGGTCCAGTGGTGCAGCACCTCGTCCTGCGGGGCCTCGGCCAGGGCTGCGAGCGCGGGGAAGCGCGCCATGAAGCGCTCGAAGTACGGGATCACGGTGCCGACCTGGGTCTGCTGCAGCATGATCTCGGAGACCCAGACGCGGTAGGGGGTGATGCCCTGCTTCCACGGCAGGTCGTTGCGGCCGTGTTCGTCGAACCAGCTGAGCAATGCGCGGGCGAAGTTGTCCATGTCACTCGTCGTGTGTCGGGAGGGTTCCCGCCCGGGCATCGCGCTCCACGTTGTCGAACAGGATGCGGGCCTCGTCGCGCAGCGCGGCCCTGACGATGGCCGGGCCGATCAGCGGCGGCACCCGGAACCGGGGGGTGAAGCGGGCACGGTACACAATCCGCGTGGCGGCGTCCAAGTCCTCGAACTGCCAGCTGGCCTGCCCGCTCGAGAAGTCGCTCAGTTCCGGCACGATGACGGCTTCCAGACTGCCGTCCGGCATGACCAGCACATCCTCGACCCGCTCGAGCTCGGGGCAGAAGATCAGCACGCAGCGGCGAATCACCGTGCGCACCCGCTCGACATCCGGGTCTTCCGCCGGCAATACCTCGCTGACGATGATCGCGGGATTCACGGCGACGAGCCCCTCGAAGTCGGTGAGCACGGCCCGCACCGGCCCCGCGGCCGCCGCAAGCGTGACGGTCATCGTGAGCGTGTACTCACCGGCCTGGTGCCCGGTTTCGAGCTGCTCGACCTCGGCGGCCGAGGCCGGAAGGGCGAGCAGGCCCACGGGCAGCCACGGCCGCAGGCATCGCAACAGACGCATGGCATCCATCCTTCCGAGAACTTAAGGAGCATAGTTCACTCGCGATCCCTTGAGGCGCCGCGCCCTACACCGGGCCCGCGATTGATACCACAGAGTTTTTGTGCAAATCTTTGCGCGGGCTCGATAACAACCCTTCAGGGAGGAATCACAAATGAAGCGCCTTGCCCTGGCGGTCACCGCCACCACCCTTTCGCTCGCACTGGCCGGCTGCGGCGGCAGCAGCGGCGGTCCTACCGCAACCATGAGCGCCGACATCCCGACCGCCGCGGCCTCCATCAACGAATCCAATTCGGTGACGATTGCCCTCTCGGTCCTCGCGGCCGACGAAATCGCCTCGGAGGGCAGCCCGGTCGGCGTAGTCTCGCAACCCGCTTACACCAATATCTTCGAACTGGCCTCGCACACCGCCAAGGGCGCCACGCCCGGCGCCCCGAATCCTACGGGGCTGACGGAATCCGCCTCCGGGCAGTGCGATTTCGGCGGCAGCCTGTCGATTAGCGCAACAGTTACCCCCGACAGCAATTTCTACATCGACGACTGGGGCGACATCATCGCACTCGACTACCCGCTGACCATGTCGGCCTCCATGCGCTTTTTCGACTGCGATACGGGGTCAGCCTATGGCTACCCGATCCTGGGCGGCGACCTGAACATGTCGATCAGCTCTTCCGACGGCTACGACCTGGCCATGGCACTGTGGGGCAACGGTTTCGGCTACACCATTCCGAACCTCGGCATCTACGAAGGGATATCGTCGTACAACTTTGTCTTCGATTACGATGGGGTCGACACGATCACCTACACCACCGACTACACGCTGCACTGCGGCCATGCAGACATCAACGGCACGGTGAGCGTGAGTTCTGTCACGCCCTGGACGTTTGTGGTGGGGACCTGGCACCCGGTGGACGGGCAGATTGAAGTCGTGGGTGCAGACGGCACCTCGTTGCGCATTACCGCCACCGCGGTGACCGGTGGCGATCCCGACGCCGATGGGGCGTTCTATGTCGAGGTCGACAGCGATCCGCTGACCGACGGCTACGAACAAAGCTACTACCTATCCCCGACGATCGGCTGGAACAACACGGGGTACCTTGTCACCCCGTGGTATGACTACTAATGCATACCGAGGCGTCATAGCCACCTGCGCGAGAGGCCGGGCGCAGCCCGGCCTCTCCCTGCATGAAGATCCCATGAAACGTACGTCCCCGTCCGCCTGCCTTCTCCTCTCCATGTTCATCGCCGCGCCGGCCGCGCTCGCGGCCGAGTTCCGCGCCTACCCCTTCGTCCACTACTTCGACTACACGGAGTATGCGGATGACGGGACCTTCCTGGACGGCGAGACCGGGCCGCTGCTTGGCTTCGGCATGTCGCTCGCCAGTACCAGCGGTCCCCACGGGCTGCGCGGAAAGTTCGAACTGGCAGGCGGGACCGTGGACTACGACGGCCAGACCCAGACGGGTGTACCGCACAAGACCGACACGGATACGCTGCTGTTTCGCCTGGGCCTGGACTACGAGTTTGCCGTCTTACCCGAACGGGTGAAGCTGATCGGCGGCGCCGATTACGTGGCCTGGGACCGCGATATCCAGCCGGCCTACAACCCGCTGGTCGGAGGCATGGTGGGCGGGCTGCTGGAGGAATACCGCTGGTGGGAACTGCGCATGGGCATCGATGCCGTGCTGTATGCGCGCAACCGCCACCAGTGGTCGGCGCGTGCCGAGGCCCTGTACATCGAGGACCCGGAGATGACCGTGGTCGATTTCGGCGACCTGAAACTCGACCTGGGTTCCGAGACCGGCTTTCGCCTGACGGGCCGCTACCTGCACCAAAGCCCGGACGACTGGTCGGTGGGCGCCGAGGTCTACTGGGAGGAATGGGAGTTCGGGCGCAGCGACGACGTGGTCTATGGCCCGTTCATCGTCCACGAGCCCCGCAGCGAGACCCGGCACCGCGGGATCCGGCTGATCGTCGAGCAGCGGTTCTGAGCAGGACCCGGACGGCATCGCCGTCCGGGCACCGGTTTCCGGCTCGCCCCTGCGATGGCGGAAGGCGTGACGCGATAACCGAACCGTCATCCTGACGGGGGCCGGGAACCCGCGTCACCCAGGGTGACGACGCGACAGCTCGATACCGGGTTCCGGCCTTCGCCGGAATGACAGGAACTCCCGAACCCCCCGGGTTCCGCCCGCGGGGGACTAGCGGCCGAACAAGCCCTTGAGCTTGTCCTTGGCCTTTTCCTTGAGGTCCTGCTTGAGCTCTTCCTTTTTCTCGTCCACGCGGGTGTCGACCTTGTCGCCGAGCTTGTCCTTGGCAAAGCGCTGGAGATCCGGCTTGTAGCTGAGATCGCTGAACGGCCCCTTCACGGTGGTGTAGAGGAAGGTGCGCGTACCGCCCAGTTTGGCGACGCCGAAACTGTAGTCCATGCGATCCTCGACCAGGTTCACGCTGCCCTCGCCCTTCGCCTGCAGGATAGGCGTGAGCACATGCAGGTCCTTGTTGGTGGCCACACCGTTACGGATGGTCACCGTACCCTTCATGCTGGTGAAGCGAACCTCCTGGGTACCGCCCTCGCCCGTGGTCTGGTCCTCGTAGATGGTCGTCTCGATGAGGCGCACGGTGCGCGCGAGCTTCTCGTCCTGGATGGCGCCGTCGCTGAAGGCGAAGCTCATGTTGCCGTTGAGCCCGCGCTTGAGGGCGCTGATGCGATCGCCGCTGGTGGCGAGCGTGGCCACCAGCTCGGTCTGGCCGCTGAGCCAGGTCTTCTCCAGCATGTCCGTCTGCAGCGCCCCCATGTCCATGCCCTTGAGTTCCTGATGCACGCTGTAGGCGGGAGTGGCGCCACGCACGTCGAGGCTGGCCTTGCCGTTGACCACACCGCTGTAGAGCTTGAGCGAGTAGGGTTCGACCCGCAGCAGGCCATTCCTGGCCGCCAGCGTGGCATGAATGTCGGTGAGAATGACGTCGGCCACGATCACCTCGCCGACATCGGCCGTGCCGTTCAGGTTCAGGGTGCGCAGCATCTCCACCGGCAACTCGATCGGCTCGTCGGCGGCCTCGGCAGGGGCGGCCGCTTCTCTGGGCGTGGGCGGCAGGTAGCGGTCCACATTGATGGCGTCGACGGTGACGCCGAAGCCGATGGCCGGGCTCTCGAAGTTGCTGACCTGGGCGTTGCCGCGCAACGTGGTATCGTCCAGCACCACGGTCAGGGCCTTGAGGTCGGCCCGCTCGGTGGTGGCGGAGAAATCGGCCCGCAACTCGGCCTTGCTCAACACCCGGGCGTCGGCCGTCTCCGGCACCTCCATGGCCAGCTGCCGCATGACGTCACGCGGGCTGAAGCGATCCGAGGCGATGTTGCCCGTGAGCTTGAGGTCGTCGATCAGGTCCGTGATCGAGACCGCGCCGATGAGGCGCATGCCCAGCGCATCGATGCGCAGGCCCGAGACCTCGGCCGTCTGCGCCTCCAGGTTGGCGACGATATCGGCGGCCAGCCGCGCCTCGACACGCCCGGCCGGGATGTCCCGGCCGCTGACGGCCGCATCCAGCACCAGGTCGGCGATGCGGTAGGCACCGGCCACCGGGTCGGCGGTGACCTCGGCTTCCAGCGCCGCGGTGAGCACGGTGACCGGGCTACCCTGTTCGATGCGGAAGTCCATGCGCAGGTCCATGGGCTCGCCGAACTCGAAGGCGCCGGTGGTGAGGTTGAACGGATCGAGGCGCAGCTCGGTGCCGGCCTGGGCGTCGCGCCAGGACACGCGCGCCTCGGTGATGTCGACGCCGCCGACCCAGATGGTCGGCAGCGGCCGCGCCTCGCGGGGCGCCTCCGCCTCGGCCGGCACAGCGTCCTCCTCGGCGGCGGGCACCAGGTCGTCCCAGTTGCTCACCCCCTCGGCGTTGCGCTGCAGGTCGAGCGTCAGGCCGCGCAGCACCACCCGGTCGACGCGCACCTCGTTCTTCAGCAGCGGCAGGATGGCCACGCGCACCCCCACCTCATCGACGCTGGCAAAGGGCTCCTCGCCGAATCCCTCGGCGTTGCTCAGGCGCGTCTCGCCCAGGCTGAAACCGAGCGGGAAGAAGGTCAGCCCGATCTCGCCCTCGATGACCAGGTCACGGCCGGTGGCGTCGTGTACGCCGCGCGTGATCTGCTCCTTGTAGGCGTTGGGATCGAAGGTGGCCACGAAGATGCCGATGGCGACTGCCAGCACCAGCACCACTGCCAGTGCCGCCCAGCTTGCCCACTTGAGCCATTTCATGCGAGAACCCTCCGGGTGACCTAATTCGTTCCAGTGATTGATTTGGATGTCATGCAGTAATCATAGCGGCTCCGGCCCCGGGAGTGACAGGCCCCACATTCCGCGGCACGGCAGCGTGCGTCCTGCATACTTTTGCGTACAATGATCGCCATCACATTTTTCGGAGCCGGGGGACAGACAGGCTGATGCGTAACACGCTGCTCAACTGGTTCGCCGCCGTGGGCGACTTCTTCTCGCGCCTGGGCGGGCGCCTGCTGCGTCTTTATCACCCCGCGACCTGGCGCCAGCGGGGCATCGTCTGGAGCGCCGGCATCTTCGTCGCCACCTTAGTGGCGATCGTGCTGATTCTCGGCATGCTGTGGAGCAATGAGCCGGCACCGTTCGACGTCCACGCGCACGCGCTGGAGCGAGCCGGCGGGCAGGAAGAGCGCATGGTCACCGGCCATGTCACCACCGCCACCCTGATCCGCGTGGCAAGCACCCTGCTCGACAAACCCGGCGGCTACCTGAGCAACGACATCGCCCCGCCCGGCGTGTACCTCGACAACATCCCCAACTGGGAGTATGGCGTGCTGGTGCAGGTGCGGGACCTGTCGCGCGCCCTGCGCAGCGACATCAGCCGTTCGCAGTCGCAGTCGGCCGAGGACCCGGACCTGATCATCGCCGAGCCGCAGTTCAGCTTCGACAGCGAATCCTGGATGTTCCCGCCGAGCGAACGCGAATACCGCACCGGCATTCGCGCCCTGGAACGCTATCTCGCCCGGCTCGCGGACGAGCAACAGAGCGATGCCCAGTTCTACGCCCGCGCCGACAACTTGCGCGAGTGGCTCGCCATGGTGGAGAAACGCCTCGGATCGCTGTCGCAGCGCCTGGCGGCCAGCGTAGGCCAGGCCCGCGTCAACACCGACCTTGCCGGCGACGCCGCGGCGCGACAGTCGACCCAGCGACCGGCCGAGATGGTGGTGAAGACGCCGCGCTTCGAGGTCGACGACGTGTTTTACGAGGCGCGCGGCTCGGCCTGGGCGCTGCTGCATTTCCTCAAGGCCGCGGAGCACGACTTTGGCCCGGCGCTGGAAAAGAAGAATGCCGTGATCAGCCTGCGCCAGATCATCCGTGAACTCGAGGCCACCCAGCAGACCATCTGGAGTCCCGTCATCCTCAACGGCAGCGGCTTCGGCTTCGTCACCAACCACTCGCTGGTGATGGCGTCCTACCTCTCGCGCGCCAACGCCGCCGTAATCGATCTTCGCAATCTGTTGGAGCAGGGATAAATGGCGACAGAATCATCGAGCGGCGTGCGCCGCAAACCGCACATCCTCTTTCTCGGCGCGAACAACATCCATCGTACGCTGATGGCCGAGGCCTACCTGCGTAAGCTCGGTAGCGACATCATCGACGTGAAATCGGCAGGACTCGCCTCGGAACGCACCGACCCGCGCACCATGGAGGTGCTGCGCGAGGACGGCATCGACCTCGGTCACCCGAGCCCCGCGCTGATCAACAGCGACCTGCTCACCTGGGCGGACCTGATCATCACCATCGCCGCCCACGACGAGCGCCTCAATGCGCCGATCCCCAACGGCGCGCGCGAGAAGCAGTGGACCATCGCCTCGCCGCTTGACCCCGAAGAGGGCGAGGACGAGCTGGATGCCTTCCGCCGCGTGCGCAACGACGTGAAGCGCCGCGTGCAGCAGCTCGTCAACTCGATGCGCCTGTCGGCGCGCTAGCCCGCCTGACTCGCCGAGACAGGACACCGGCGAGATCGGCGGGCCAGGGTTACTGCCCGGCGGGCGACCGGCCCCAGTCGCCCGACTTGCCGCCGGCCTTCTTCAGCAGGCGCACGTCCTCCATGCTCATGCCGCGATCCACGGCCTTGCACATGTCGTAGATGGTCAGAAGCGCCACCTGCACGGCGGTGAGCGCCTCCATCTCCACGCCCGTCTGTCCCGCCGTGCGCGTAGTGGCCGTGCAGTGCACCGCCGGCGGGGAGCTCTCCAGCTGGAAATCCAGGCTCACGTGGGTGAGCGGGATCGGATGGCACAGTGGAATCAGGTCGGCGGTGCGCTTGGCGCCCATGATACCGGCGATGCGCGCGATACCCAGCACGTCACCCTTCTTGTGCCCGCCGGCGCGGATCAGCGCCAAGGTCTCCTCGGCCATGCGGATGCGCCCCTCGGCCACGGCGACCCGCTGGGTCACGGCCTTGCCGCCGACATCCACCATGTGGGCCTCGCCCTCGGCATTGAAATGCGTCAGTTTGCTCATGCGTCTGCGCCCCTGATTCGCTCTATGCTGCAGTCAGTCGAGACCAGCAATGTTACATTATCACCCGGCATTCGGCTCGACCCGGACCGTGTCGGCGGTCGGGCGCCCCTGGGGACAACCGGTATAGCAGATGGCAAGACCACAGCTCGACAAGCTCCTTGACCGGATCGTAGACGACGAGACACTGGACGCGGTGGACACGCTCGTCCAGCTGGTGGACTGGCTGCGCCCCGACGATCCCACGCACGTGGCGCCGGTGCTCGCACGCCTGGAGGAGCTGGCCTTCGCCATCGAGTCGCGCTCCAGCGTGCGCCACGCGCTCAGCGCACGCATCCAGGCGCAGCTCGTCGACTCGCGCCACCTGCCCCTGTACACCGAGATCGGCCTGTTCTCGCGCCGCGGCTTCTTTCGCGAGTTCGGCCTGCGCGTGTACGAGCGCCTGAATCCGGCACCGCCGGACCGGCGCAACCTCAAGCACGTGCTCACGATGGTGTTTCACCGCGTCGACGACGCCGAGTGGGTGACGTCCGTCCCGGACGATGCCTGGTTGCGCCTGTTCGACCTGCTCGTAGACGTGTCCGAGGGACGCGAGAAGGCCCTGCGCAAGGCGCGCGAGGAGGCCCTCTACGCGCTGGAGACGCTGTCCATCTGGATCGCCGCCGAGGAGCTGGAGCCCGAACTTCTGCGTCTCGATCCGCGCATCTGCGAGCGCAACTCGGCCTTCGTCGCCCAGCAACGCGAGCTGGCCGCCTACGTCCGCGAGTACATGGAGTGGACACAGGACAGCGACCGCCCGTTTCACGATGATGAACACGCACGCGTGCTGCTCGCCCAGGTCGCCGAGCAGATCGCCCTGTTCCGCAAACGCGCGGTCAAGCGCGGCACCAGCATCGGGCTGACCTACCTGCTCGAGCGGCTGGACCAGACCCTGGAACGCATCGAGAGCCTGCTCGACCTGCTCGACCCGGACGAGCCCGAGCAGCGGCGTGCCACGGGTGTGCGACTGTTCAAGCAGATGGTCGCGAACAACAGCCGCCGCCACAGCCTGCGCGCGCTGTGGCAGGAGAACGTGAAGCTGCTGTCGCGCAGCGTGACGGAGAACGCCAGCCACACCGGCGAGCACTACATCACCCGCAACCGCGCCGAGTACCTGCAGATGCTCTGGTCGGGCGCCGGCGCCGGCCTGATCATCGCCTTCATGGCGCTGATCAAGATCGAGCTGGTCGGCCTAGGCCTGCCGCTGGGACTGCAGACCCTGCTGGTCTGCCTCAACTACGGTCTCGGCTTCGTACTCATCCACATGCTGCATTTCACCGTCGCCACCAAGCAGCCGGCGATGACCGCCGCGCGCTTCGCCGCCGCCGTGGAACAGGGCGACAAGGGGACGGCCAACCTGAAGAAACTCGCCGACCTGATGATCGACGTGGGCCGCTCGCAGTTCGTGGCCGTGGTGGGCAACGTCTTCGTCGCCCTGCCGGTGGCCATCGTGGTGGGCTGGGCCTACCTCGAGCTCTGGCACACGCCGGTGCTCGACGCCGCGCACGTGGACTACCAGCTCGAGGAACTGTCACCCATCGGCGGGCTGGCCCTGTTTCACGCGGCCATTGCCGGCGTCTGGCTGTTTGTCGCGGGGCTGATCGCGGGCTTTTTCGACAACCGCAACGCCTACCTCGACCTGCCCGGCCGCCTGCGCGAACACCCGCTGTTGCGGCGTGTCCTGCCCACCGGCCTGCGCGACCGCATCGCCGACTACCTCGAGGGCAACTACGGGGCGCTCGCCGGCAACTTCTTCTTCGGCGTGCTGCTCGGCGTCACCGGCTACATCGGCTACCTGTTGAGCCTGCCGCTGGACATCCGCCACATCGCCTTCTCCTCGGCGAACCTCGGTTACGTGGCCGCCAGCGACCTGCCGGGCTGGGGGGAGATGCTCATGTACTTCTTCTTCGTCATGCTCATCGGCGCGATGAACCTGTGGGTGAGCTTCGCGCTGGCGTTCTACGTGGC
Source organism: Thioalkalivibrio sp. (assembly GCA_011046015.1). Taxonomy (GTDB): domain Bacteria; phylum Pseudomonadota; class Gammaproteobacteria; order SpSt-1174; family SpSt-1174; genus SpSt-1174. Next base: position 13,674 of record DSBO01000023.1, read on the forward strand.
GCTCAAGGCGCGCGGCGCCCGCATCGGCAGCGTGCCGCGCCTGCTGCGCGTATACCTGCAACGCATCGGCGAGCGCCCCCGCGAACTGCTGCTCCCGCCTCCCCCGGCGCCCGAGGCCGAACCGCCGGCCGGCGACGAAGGTCGGAAATGATAGAATGGGCCTCTTCATCTTCCCTGACGGAACATCCGCATGAGCCTCACCGTTCGATTCTTTGCCAGCCTGCGCGAGCGCCTCGAGCGTGACGAGGTGGTGCTCGCCCCTGGCGACGCCGCCACCGTGGGCGAGGCCTGGGCGTGCGCCACCGGGGGCGAAGCCATGCCCGCCAACGTGCTCGCTGCCGTCAATCAGGACTACGCCGCACCCGACCAGCCGCTGAAGGACGGCGACGAGGTCGCCTTCTTCCCCCCCGTCACCGGTGGCTGAGATGGACAACGTCCGCGTCATCGGGGGCGCCCTTGATCCCTGGGCGGAGCTGCAGCGTTACCAGGCCCGGGGGCTGGCCGAACACGCCGGCGTGGGCGCCACCGCGGTATTCGTCGGCAGCATGCGCGACCTCAACGAGGGCGATGCCGTCACGGCGATGACGCTCGAGCACTATCCGGGCATGACGGAGAAACACCTTGCCGCCATCATCGAGGAGGCGGGGCGGCGCTGGGACCTGATCGACTGCCTCATCGTGCACCGCGTCGGCGAGATCCTGCCCACCGACCCCATCGTCCTCACCGCCGCCTGGTCGGCCCACCGCAAGGATGCCTTCGAGGCCTGCCGCTTCCTTATGGAAGAGCTGAAGAGCCGTGCGCCGTTCTGGAAAAAGGAAACGCTCGCCGATGGCGGCGAGCGCTGGGTGGAGAAGAACACGCCGGGGTACTGAGCGCCCCCGGCGGCCGACGGCCCGTCGCGGGCCTACTGCAACAGCAGGAACAGGGCGGAATTGCCCCGCTGTATGTTCAGCAGCAGCGCCTTGTCGCCCTCCTTGATCACCTTGCCCATGTCGCCGATCGACTTCACCGGCTGGCGGTTCACGGAGCGGATCACGTCGCCCGGGCGCAGGCCGTTGCGCTGGGCGCGGCTGCCCTGTTCGACCGCCGCGACCAGCACGCCCTCGATCTTGCCGAACAGCGGCGAGCCCTCCTTGATCTCCGACAGGGTCGCACCCTCCAGGTGCCGGCTGAAGCGCTGGGCCTCGGCCTGCGTGACCTCCGGCTCTGCGACCCGGGCCACCAGGGTCCGCTCGCGGCCGTCACGGATCACCCGCATCTTCACCTCGCTGCCGATGCGCAGCAGACCCACGGCATTGCGCATCTCGCTGGCACGATGGATCGGGCGGTCGTTGACCGATACCACCACGTCACCCGCTTCCAGTCCCGCCTTCTCGGCCGGGGAGCCGGGCTCGACCTGCGCGATCACCGCCCCGCGTGTCTGCTTGAGGTCGAAGGCCTGGGCGAGGTCCGGTGTGAGATCCTGCACCATCACGCCCAGCCGGCCACGGCGGACCTCACCGGTCTCGATCAGCTGCTCCATGATGCCGCGTGCCATGTTCACCGGGATGGCGAAGCTGATTCCGATGTTACCGCTGGGACCGATGATGGCGGTATTGATGCCGACCAGCTCGCCGCGCAGGTTCACCAGCGCACCGCCCGAGTTGCCCGGGTTGATGGAGGCGTCGGTCTGGATGAAGTCCTCGTAGGACTCGATCCCCAGCCCGCTGCGCCCCAGGGCGCTGACGATGCCCGAGGTGACGGTCTGGCTCAGGCCAAAGGGATTGCCGATGGCGACCACGAAGTCCCCCACCTGCAGTGCGTCCGAATCGGCCATCACCACCTGCGTCAGGCCCTCGGCCTCGATCTGGAGCACGGCCACGTCCGCCTCCGGATCGGCACCGATCAGCGTGGCCGGATACTGGCGGCCATCGCGCAGGGTGACGTTGATCTCCTCGGCACGCTCGATCACGTGCTGGTTGGTGATGATGTAGCCATGCTTCGCATCCACGATCACGCCGGAACCCAGCCCCTGGGTCTGGCGTTCGCGCGGCTGCTCGGGGACGCCGAAGAAGCGGCGGAAGAAGGGGTCGTTGAACAGCGGGTTCTCGACCGCGGCGCGGCCACGGGTGGCGATCTTCACCACCGCCGGCGTCACCCGCTCGATCATGGGCGCCAGCGTGGGCAGCTCCTCGCCATCCACCGCCTGCGGCAGTGCACCCCAGGCAGGCGCAACAGCGACAAGACAGATCACCATCAACGCGGACCATACCGTCCGCAAACGCGCAATCGATTGCATTTCTTACCTCATCCGAAAGTCATCAGTGCCAACTCGCAGGCGGTTGAACGACAGCCTGCGAGCGCGAGGCGAGGAGGCCTCACCCACGCATCAAAGACGTCTTGCCTGATACGTCGTCGCCGCGCCCGGACAGGCGCCGGACGCGAGGGGTTGAAAAAGGGCAGGACGGCCTTTTCCCAACACCCAGCTAGAACACTGCGCCGCCGTAAAAGTTCAATGCGGTCGGCGTATCTGACGATCAGTTCCCACCCAGGTGCGCCCGCGGGTCGAAGGGCAGCTCCTTCTGCATGCGTGCGTAGAAATCGCGGTGCGCGTCGGTTTGCGCCGGCGGCGTGACGATCTGCACGACCACGTACTGATCGCCGGGGGGAGTGCCCGGCAGGCCGCGCCCCTTGAGCCGCAGCTTCTTGCCCGACTGGCTGCCAGCCGGAATCCTGAGTTCCACCTGCCCGCCCGGGGTCGGCACCTTGATGGCGGCACCGAGTGCCGCCTCCCAGGGGGCGACCGGCAGCTCGAGCAGGATGTCGCGACCGTCCAGTCGGTAGTAGGGATGCGGCTCGACATGGAGCGTCAGGTACAGGTCGCCGTTCGGACCGCCGTTCACGCCCGGGCCGCCCTGCCCGGCGAGCCGGATCTGCCCGCCGTCGGTCATGCCCTTCGGGACCGACAGCTTCAGGGTGCGGCCGCCGGCCAGGCGGATCGTCTTGCTGGCACCGTGATAGAGATCCTCGATACTCACGCGGATGCTCGCGCGCTGGTCGGCGCCCTTCTGTCGGAACATGCCGCCGGATGCGCCGGCGGTGCGGCGATAGCCGCCGCCGAACAGCGAGTCGAAAAAGTCGCTAAAGCCGTTGCCGGCAAAACCGCCGCCTGTCGCACGGGTGCCGCCGAAACCGAACATGTCGTCCCAGTCCGGTGGCGGACGGAAATCCTGCCCCTGCTTCCAGTTCGCGCCGAGCTGGTCGTAGGCGCGGCGCTTTTCCGTGTCCTTGAGCACCTCGTAGGCCTCGTTGACCTCCTTGAAACGGTCCTCGGCATCGGCCTCCTTGCTCACGTCGGGATGATACTTGCGTGCGAGCTTGCGGTAGGCCTTCTTGATCTCGTCAGCAGAGGCCCCGCGCTCAACACCCAGAATCCGGTAATAGTCCTTGTACTCCATAGCCATTCACACAACGGTAGCGGCGTCACAGCTTACCACCGCCATGACGCCGCCGGTGTTTTGCGTTGCGGGTTGAATCAGCTCTCGACCGCGATGCGGCGCGGCTGGACCTTTTCCTGCTTGGGGATGCGCACTTCCAGCACGCCGTGTTCGCTGCGCGCCGTGATCTTCTCGGCATCCGCCGTATCCGGCAGGCTGAACCGCCGGTAGAAGGAACCGCGCACGCGTTCCACGCGCCGGAAGTTCTCACGCTCCTCGCTGGTCTCGGACTGGCGCTCGCCCCGGATGGTGAGCACGCCGTGCTCCATGTGCACCTCAATGTCCTTCGGGTCCACGCCCGGGATGTCGGCATAGATCACGTAGGCATCGGGCTCCTCCTTGATGTCCACCGCCGGGTGCCAGTCGCTGGTCGCCAGCGCGCTCTCGTCAGCCCCGCCGCGCATCATCGAATCCATCTCGCGATGGAACTGGTTCAACAGGCTCCAGGGTTCGTAACGCATCATCGCCATGGTTCCACCTCCAAACTTGAGTTGTTGCGAAAGACGTTTGCGTGCCCCTTTACATAGGGCCGGGCAAACGCATTTCAAGTGGGGAGGACAGGTGAAGGGCGGTGCGATACGCAGCCCCGCAGCCGGCGCCTGTGTGTGCGCGCCAAAAAAATGCCCGCCATGCGGCGGGCGAATCTGCCAGGAGGCCACCGCTGGAGGGTTAGCGGGGCCTCACTTCCAATTGGTTGTGCACCGCGTGCACGCCGGGGATGTACCAGCAGTCGTTGCTGGCGATGCGCTTCTGCTCGGCGCTGTGGACGATGCCGGCCAGGGTCACCTCGGCATTGCGCGTGCGGATGCGGATCTCGTCGGCATTGAGCGACGGCTCCTTGTCCAGCACCAGGCGCACGGCGTCGGAGATTTCGTCATCGGTCTCCATCTCCGCCGGCTCCACGTGCAGCAAGTTGAGCACGTCGCAGCAACCGGCCACCCACCAGGCGATGACCTCGGCCAGGCGTCGGTGCGAGAGGCTATTCACCCAGCCGAGCAGTACCACCCGGTTGCCGTCGACCTTCACCTGGATCTTGCCACGCGGACTGGCGCTCTCGCGGCGCTCGCCGTTGGAGATATCCATCTCGGCGAATGCCGGCTCCTGCATGAGGGCGGAGAGCACGCCGTTGAGCAGGGCCTTGCCCTCACGGCGCTCACCCGGCGTCAGGCGCAGACCGTCCTCGACCGGCAGGTCGCCTGCCAGGCGGCGCGCGATGAGCAGGGCCTTGCGTTTGGCCTCGATGCTGCCGACCTCGCCTTCGAGTCTGAGGCTGTCGTTGTGGGTGATGCGGATGGGGTATTCGTGGAGGTTGATTCCGCCATCGCGTTCCATGGCCGCGCGAATGGCGGAGACGAGTGTGTCTCGTACCATAGGGATCTCCCTCTTGGTGCCGATGAACCGGTCAGCGAAGACACTCACTGGCCACCTGCGGCCTGCTGCGTGTGACCCAGGCCGCAATTCCTGATACTAGCCCATCTGGGAGAGCTTTCAGGCGCCGATAAAAACCGTCGAACAATCAGGCAGATAGGATTTCGAAGAGGATCGGCTTCGACTACTCGATGTTCTGCACCTGCTCGCGCATCTGCTCGATCAGCACCTTGAGCTCGACCGCGGCCTGGGTGGTCTGCGTATCGTTGGCCTTGGAGCCCAGGGTGTTGGCCTCACGGTTGAACTCCTGCATGAGGAAATCCAGGCGCCGGCCGACCGGCTCGTCGCGCCTGAGGGTGGCGGCCAGTTCCTTGAGATGGGAGTCCAGCCGGTCGAGCTCCTCGTCGACGTCCAGGCGCTGGGCGATGATGGCCAGCTCCTGTTCCAGCCGGCCCGGGTCCGCCTCCACCCCGAGGTCCTGGATGCGGGCAAACAGCTTGTCGCGCACGCCCTGCATCACCTCGACGCGGCGCGCGCGCACGTCGGCCACGATCCCGCCGATTGCCGCGGCCCGCTCCTCGATGATGGCCTGCAGCCGGGCACCCTCGTGCTCGCGGCTCTCCACCAGTTCGTCCAGCGCCCGGTCCAGCAGCGCCAGCGCCGCTTCGCGCACGGGCTCCATGTCGCGCTCGGCCTCGCGGGCCACGCCGGGCCAGCGCAGGATGTCGATGGCCGACTGGCGCTGGGCGTTGCTCATTTCCTTCTCGATGCGCTCACAGGCCTCGATCACGGCCTGCGCCAGCGCCATGTTCACGTCCACGGTGGAAACCGCCCCGCTGCCGGCCTGATAGCGCAGGCCGCACTCGATCTTGCCGCGACCGAGTCGGGCCTGCAGCCGCTCGCGCACGGCGTTCTCCAGCGCGCGGAACTCCTCCGGCAGGCGCAGGCCGGGCTCGAGGTAGCGGTGGTTCACCGAGCGGATCTCCCAGACGAGCGTGCCCCAGTCCCCCTGCGCCTCGCGGCGCGCGAATGCCGTCATGCTGCGTATCATGTGCTGCCCTTGGATTTTGTTCGTGTCCCGCCATTCTAGAACATTCAGCGGCGCCACCCCGCACATCGACCGCGCCCAGCCGGTATAATGCCGCCTCGCCACACCCATTCCGACCAGGAGACAGGCATGAGACCCAGCGGCCGCGCACCGGACCAGCTTCGCGAGATCCAGTTCACCCGCAACTACACCCGGCACGCGGAGGGCTCGGTCCTGGTGGAGTTCGGCCACACCAAGGTGATCTGCACCGCCACGGTGGAAGAGCGGCTGCCACCCTGGCTCAAGGGCAAGGGCCAGGGCTGGGTGACGGCCGAATATGGCATGCTGCCGCGCTCCACCGGCAGCCGCATGGCCCGCGAGGCGGCCCGCGGCAAGCAGGGCGGGCGCACCCAGGAGATCCAGCGCCTGATCGGCCGGTCGCTGCGCGCCGCCTGCGACCTCGCCGCCCTGGGCGAGCGCCAGATCACCATCGACTGCGACGTGATCCAGGCCGACGGCGGCACCCGCACCGCCTCCATCAGCGGCGGCTTCGTCGCCCTCCACGACGCCGTCACCCACCTGATGAAAAAGGGTCAGCTCAAGACCAACCCGCTGCACGGCCTGGTGGCCTCGGTATCGGTGGGCATCCACAACGGCACCCCGGTGCTGGACCTTGACTACGCCGAGGACTCGAACGCCGAGACCGACATGAACGTGGTGATGAACGACGGCGGTGCCTTCATCGAGGTACAGGGGACGGCCGAGGGCCATGCCTTCCGCCGCGACGAACTCGACGCCATGCTGGACCTGGCCGCCGCCGGCATCGACAACATCATCGACCACCAGAAACAGGCGCTGGGCATTTAGATGAAGGTCGTCCTGGCCACCGGCAACAAGGGCAAGCTGGCCGAGCTGCGCCACATGCTGGAGGGCAGCGCCTTCCAGGTGCTGCCGCAGTCCGATTTCGGCGTGCCAGAGGCCGAGGAGACCGGCCTGAGCTTCGTCGAGAACGCCATCCTCAAGGCCCGCCACGCCGCCGCGCACACCGGCCTGCCGGCAATCGCGGACGACTCGGGCATCGAGGTGGAGGCGCTCAACGGTGCGCCCGGCATCTACTCGGCGCGCTATGCCGGCCGGCATGGCGACAGCCGGGCCAACAACGACAAGCTACTGGCGGCCCTGGCGGGCCTGCCGGAGGGCGAGCGCGGGGCGCGCTTCTATTGCGTGATGGTCTTTCTGCGCCACGCGGAGGACCCCACGCCCGTCATCGCGGAGGGCGCCTGGACGGGGCGCATCCTCGAGGCCCCGCGCGGAGAAGGTGGCTTCGGCTACGACCCGCTGTTCTTCGATCCGGCACTGGGCAGGTCCGCTGCCGAACTTGATCCCGCCGAGAAGAACCGCATCAGCCATCGCGCCCGGGCGTTGGCGCAGTTGCGCGCGCGGCTCGTCTCCGACCAGTGACGGCCCGCGCGGGCGGGCGAACCCGCGGGGCCTTTAACGGTCCATAGGAGGAACCCGCTAGAATGCCCCCATGCCGCAATTCACCGCCCCCATCCCCCTGAGTGTCTACGTGCACATCCCCTGGTGTGTGCGCAAGTGCCCCTACTGCGACTTCAATTCGCATGCCATCCGCGAGGACCTGCCCGAACGCCGCTACGTGGACGCGGTGCTCGCCGACCTGGAGGCCGAGCTGCCGGGGGTATGGGGGCGACGCATCGAGAGCGTGTTCATTGGCGGCGGCACGCCCAGCCTGTTCTCGCCCGAGATGCTGGACCGGCTGCTGAGCGGCATCGCCCAGCGCCTGCCCCTGCGCCCGGACACCGAGATCACCCTGGAGGCCAACCCGGGCACCTTCGAGCAGGGCAAGTTCGCCGAGTTTCGCGCGCTGGGGATCAACCGCCTGTCGATCGGTATCCAGAGCTTCGACGACACGATGCTCGAACGCATCGGCCGCATCCACAACGGCTTCGAGTCGCGACGCGCGGTGGAGATCGCGCAGGCCGCGGGCTTCGACAACCTCAATCTGGACCTGATGTTCGGCCTGCCGGGACAGACCCGGGCACAGGCGCTGGCCGACGTGCGCCAGGCCGTGCAGGCCGGACCCGCCCATATCTCCTACTACCAGCTCACGCTGGAACCGAACACGCTGTTTCACGTCCAGCCGCCCGTGCTGCCGGACGACGATGCGCGCTGGGACATGCAGGAGGCCGGCCAGGAGGCACTGGCCGCTGGTGGCTATACTCAGTACGAGGTCTCGGCCTACGCCCGGCCCGGCCGGCGTTGCCGCCACAACCTCAACTACTGGGAGTTCGGCGACTACCTCGGCATCGGCGCCGGCGCCCACGGCAAGCACAGCGATGCCGCCACGGGAGCGATCATGCGCTACCGCAAGCAGAAGCAGCCGGCCGCCTACATGGAGACCGCCGCCGGCGGCGGCGCAGCGCTGGCGCGCGAGACGCTCGCGCCGGCCCACCTGCCCTTCGAGTTCATGCTCAATGCCCTGCGCCTGACCGAAGGCTTCGAGGCGCGGCTGTTCGCCGAGCGCGCCGGCCTGGCGCCCGAGACCATCGCACCACAGATCGACCGGGCCGTCGCACGCGAGCTGCTCACCCGCGATGGCGAGAGCCTGCGCCCGACCGAGCTCGGGCGGCGCTTCCTCAACGACCTGATCGAGACCTTCCTGCCGGATGGCGATTGACGGCTTGCAGGAAGTGCGCATCGACTGCCCGTACTGCGGGGAGGCCATCGACACGGTGCTCGACCTCTCGGCCGGCGGACAGGAATACATCGAGGACTGCGCGGTGTGCTGCCGGCCCATGCGCATTCGCTACGCGCTGGATCACGACGGACGGCTGGCTGCCTGCCACGCCGACCGGGACGACGACTGATGAAACACCCCTACGAACCCATCTCCTGCACGCTCTACAGCGAATACGAGCTGGCGATCCTGCGCGGGCAGTCCCTGCGCGTCTCGTGGGTGGACGGGCGGGGCGTGGCGCGGGTGGAGACGCTACAGCCCGAAAACCTGCGCACCCGCAGCCACCA
>DSBO01000034.1 GCA_011046015.1 Thioalkalivibrio sp.
GCTGCACCTGGGTGGGCAGCTTGTCCTCGTCCGTGAGGCTCGGGGCGATATCGACGATCGGCGCGTTCAGCGGGGCGGAGAACCAGGTGAAGATCTCCTGCGAGAACGGCAGCAGCACCAGCAGGCCCACCACCAGCACCAGCACGATGCGCAGCAGCCGGTCGCGCAGTTCGAACAGGTGCGAGAGAAACCCCTGCTCCTGTGCCTGTTCTGCGGGCTGATCCGGGGCCTTATTCGGGCTTTCGCTCATGCGGCTTCGAATCGTCGGCAGGTTGGTCCGCGGTGGTGTCCGCGATGCGGGGGGCGGTGTCGCCCTTGACGGCGGGTTCGTCCGGCAGGGCACGCACGAGGTACTCGGTCTCGTCCACCTCCTGCTTCACCTGCTCGCGCGTCTCGTCCATCATGCGCTTGAGGCGATTGAGTTCTTCTTCCTGCTCGCCCAGCATGCGCTTGAACTCGTCGGCCTGGAACTCGCGCTCGATGTCCGAGCGCATACTCTGCACATAGGAGCGCGCGCGGCCCATCCAGTAGCCGGCCTTGCGCGCAAGGCCGGGCAGGCGCTCGGGCCCGACGACGAGCAGCGCCACCACCATGATGAGCAGGAACTCCGTGATCCCGGCGTCGAACATCGCGTCAATCCCGGCCCGCTGCCCGGTGGCCGTTCAGCGACCGGGACGCGCGGACCGAAGGCCCTCAGGCCTTGTCCTTGTCTTCTTTCTTGACTTCGGCGTCGATCACCCGGCCCTGCGCGTCCTGGTCCTCGACCTTGGCCTTCGCGGTGTCTTCCTCGCCTTCCTTCACCGACTTCTTGAAGCTCTTGATCGCGCCGCCGAGATCGCTGCCGATGTTGCGTAGGCGCTTGGTGCCGAACAGCAGCAGCACGATGGCCAGGATCAGCAACAGCGACCAGGGACTGATTCCACCAAAACCCATAACGTTATCTCCTAAGAAAATGCATCACACAGCGCGGATGACGATGCGGCGCGCGTGTCTATTCCCCGCGCTGCGCCTTTTCCTCCAGGCCGGAGAGACCGAAGCGCCGGTCCAGTTCGGCCAGCACCTCGCGCGGCCCGAGGCCCTGCTGGGCCAGCAGCACCAGGGTATGAAACCACAGATCGGCGACCTCATAAACGATCTTGTCCGCCTGCCCATCCTTGGCGGCCATAACCGTCTCGGTGGCCTCCTCGCCGATCTTCTTGAGGATGGCGTCCAGCCCCCGGGCATAGAGCTTCGCCACGTAGGAACTGTCGGGATCGGCCTGCTTGCGGGCCTCGAGCACCGCGGCCAGGCGGTCGAGGATCTGGTTTTCGTTCATCCGTAAATCTCTTTCGGGTCCTTGAGCACGGGGTCGACCACCACCCATTTGCCGTTTTCGAGGCGCTGAAAGAAACAGTTGTGCCTACCCGTATGACAGGCGATGCCGCCCAACTGTTCAACCGTCAGCAGGATCACATCGCGGTCGCAGTCGAGGCGGATATCGTGGACCTTCTGCACGTGCCCGGAGGATTCGCCCTTGTGCCAGAGGCGACCGCGCGAACGCGACCAGTACACGGCCTCGCCCAGCTCGGCGGTCTTCGCCAGGGCCTCGCGGTTCATCCAGGCGAACATCAGCACCTTGCCGGTACCGGCCTCCTGGGCGATCACCGGCACCAGGCCATCGGCCGTCCAGGTGATTTGATCGAGCCAGCTGTCGGACATGGTCATACGCATGAAGAGGAACGGACGGGCCAGTCTATCACAGCCCGCGGGGCCTCTAGAGCCGCACCTCGATGCCACGCGCAGCCATCACCTGCTTGGCCTCGTCGATGCTGTGCTCGCCGAAGTGGAAGATGCTGGCGGCAAGGACCGCGTCGGCCCCGCCCAGCGTGACCCCGTCGGCCAGGTGTTCGAGATTGCCCACCCCGCCCGAGGCGATCACGGGCACCGGCACGGCATCGGCCACCGCCCGCGTGAGGGCGAGATCGAAGCCCTGCCGGGTGCCGTCGCGGTCCATGCTGGTGAGCAGGATCTCGCCGGCACCCAGATCGGCCATCTTCATGGCCCAAGCCACCGCATCAAGGCCGGTGGGCTTGCGCCCGCCGTGGGTGAAGATCTCCCAGCGCGGCGGGTCCTCGCTCACCTGCTTGGCGTCGATGGCCACGACGATGCACTGCGAGCCGAACTTCTCGGCGGCCTCGCGCACGAATTCGGGGTTGAAGACGGCGGCCGTGTTGATCGCGACCTTGTCGGCCCCGGCGTTGAGCAGGCGGCGGATGTCCTCGATGCGACGGACCCCGCCACCCACGGTCAACGGGATGAAGACCTGCGCGGCCACCTCCTCCACGACGTGCACCATGGTCTCGCGTTCGTCGGAGCTGGCGGTGATGTCGAGGAAGGTGAGCTCGTCCGCCCCCTCGGCATCGTAGCGCCGGGCGATCTCCACCGGATCGCCGGCGTCGCGGATCTCGACGAAGTTGACACCCTTGACCACGCGGCCGTTATCGACGTCCAGGCAGGGGATGATGCGCTTGGCCAGGCTCATGCGCGGATCAGCTGCCGGCGGCGTCGTAACGGTCGGCCAGGGCCTGCGCCTCGGCCAGGTCGATGGCGCCCTCGTAGAGGGCGCGGCCCAGGATCGCGCCCTGGATGCCTTCCTCGCCGGTCTCGCACAGGGCCTTGATGTCATCGATATTGCTGACCCCGCCGGAGGCGATCACCGGGATGTGGATGGCCTCGGCCAGGCGGCGCGTGGCCTCGACGTTGACGCCCTGCATCATGCCGTCGCGCGAGATGTCGGTGTAGACGATGGCGGCCACGCCGTCGCTCTCGAAGTGCTGGGCAAGGTCGATGACATCGTGATGGGAGAGCTTGGACCAGCCGTCGATGGCGACCTTGCCGTCCTTCGCGTCCAGCCCGACGATGATGTGGCCCGGGAATTCCAGACAGAGGTCGTTGACGAAGTGCGGGGCGCTCACGGCCTTGGTCCCGATGATGGTGTACTGCACGCCGGCGTCCAGGTAGGCCTGCACGGTATCCTCGTCGCGAATGCCGCCGCCGACCTGGATCGGAATGTCCGGGTGGGCGCGGGCGATGGCCTCGATCACCCCCATGTTCATGGGCTTGCCGGCGAAGGCCCCGTCGAGGTCGACCAGGTGCAGCCGGCGCGCGCCCTGCTCCACCCACTGGGTGGCGATGGCCACCGGGTCGTCGGAAAACACGGTGGAATCTTCCATGCGCCCCTGACGCAGGCGCACGCACTTGCCTTCTTTGAGATCGATGGCCGGGATCAGCAGCATCGTTCCGTCCCCTGTTGATGACTGTGGTTGAGCATGAGTGAGTCTAGCCCTGGCCGTTCCAGGCCGCGAAGTTGGCCAGCAGGCGCAGGCCCGCCTCGGCGCTCTTCTCGGGATGGCACTGGAGGGCGAATACGTTAGCGCGGGCGATGGCCGAGGTAAAACGCAGGCCGTACTCGGTGGTGCCCGCGATCAGCCCCGGGTCCTCGGGCTCCAGATAGTAGCTGTGCACGAAGTAGAAGCGGCTGTCCTGGGCGATGCCGGCCCACAGCGGGTGCTCGCGCTCTTGGTGGACCTGGTTCCAGCCCATGTGCGGGATCTTCAGGCGTTCGCCGCTGTGCGGATCGTGCAGGTCGGTGCCGAAGTACCGCACCTTGCCGGGAAACAGCCCCAGGCAGTCGGTGCCGGCGTTTTCCTCGGAGAAGTCCACCAATACCTGCATGCCCATGCAGATGCCGAGGAAAGGCCGGGTGGCGGCCGCCTCGCGCACCGCGTCGCGCAGGCCGTGCTCGCCCAGGGCCCGCATGCAGTCGCGCGCCGCCCCCTGACCCGGGAAGACCACGCGGTCGGCGGCTAGCACCTCGCGGGCGTCGGAGGTGACCAGGACGCGGGTGCCGGCCGGGGCCACGTGTTCGCAGGCCTTGGCCACGGAGCGCAGGTTGCCCATGCCGTAATCGATGACTGCCAGTGTCGTCATGTCAGGAAAACCGTGGGAGGCAGCGCACAGGCCGGTGAGACATCACTCTACCCGGCCCGGCGCCGCCGGATGGGTTTCATTGCTTAAAGCGTGCCCTTGGTCGACGGTGTCACGCCCTGCATGCGCGGATCCGGCTCCACGGCCATGCGCAGGGCGCGGCCGAAGGCCTTGAAGATGGTCTCGGCAATGTGATGGGCGTTGCGACCCCGGATCGAGTCGATGTGCACCGTCGCCCGGGCGTGATTGACGAAACCCTGGAAGAACTCGCTGATCAGATCCACGTCGAAGTTACCGATGCGCGCTCGCGGGTAATCGACATGGTAATCGAGCCCCGGTCGCCCGGAAAAATCGATGACCACGCGCGACAGCGCCTCGTCCAGCGGCACGTAGGCGTGGCCGTAGCGACGGATCCCCTTCTTGTCGCCCAAGGCCCTGGCGAAGGCCTCGCCCAGGGTGATGCCGGCATCCTCTACGGTGTGGTGCGCGTCGATGTGCAGGTCGCCATCGGCCTTCAGGTCGATGTCGATCAGGCCGTGACGGGCCACCTGATCGAGCATGTGCTCGAAAAACGGGATGCCGGTGGCAAAGGAGGCCTTGCCGTTGCCGTCGAGGTTGATACTGGCGGTGATCTTCGTTTCCAGGGTGTCGCGGGAAACGGACGCGGTGCGTTCGGCCATGGGTCCAGAGCGGGTTCGGGCGGTGAATAGGGTGAAAAATGATAGCACAGTTGCGCGCGCCGCAATGCGCTGTCAACCGAAAACTGGTTCGCGGTTGATAACGATCAGACAATCTAGCCATAATGCCTGAAGACCATCTGCATTGCGGGTACAGGAATCGGCGCATGTCGGACAACGCATCGAAGAACATCGTCAGCATCTCGGGCCTCAAGCAGGCCTGCAAGCACTGCAGCCTGCACGACCTGTGCCTGCCCATGGGCGTGGATGACAGCGACCTGGACGCGCTGGAATCGCTGCTCAAGCCCCGCCGCCCCGTGCAGCGCAACGAGCACCTGTACCGCGCCGGCGACCGGCTGACCTCCATTTACGCCGTGCGCTCGGGCTCGGTGAAGACGTACAGCCTGACCAACGACGGCCGCGAACAGATCACCGGCTTCCACCTGCCAGGCGAGCTGATCGGGCTGGATGCGATCAACGACAACACCCACCCCTGTTCGGCCCGTGCACTGGAGACCTCCAGCGTCTGCGAGATGCCCTTCGACCAGCTCGAGCACCTGGCCATGCGCATCCCGGGCCTGCAGCACCAGCTGTTTCGCATCATGAGCCGCGAACTCAAGAGCGACGAGCAGTTCATGACACTGCTCGGCAAGAAGAACGCCGACGAACGCCTCGCTTCCTTCCTGGTCGGCCTGTCCAACCGCTTCAAGGAGCGCGGCTACTCGGCCACCGAGTTCAACCTGAGCATGTCCCGCAACGACATCGCCAACTACCTGGGGCTGGCGGTCGAGACGGTCTCGCGTCTGTTCTCGCGCCTGCAGGACGACGGCATCATGACCGTGGACCGCAAGCTCATCCACATCACCGACCTCTCCCGCCTCAACCAGCTGGCCGGTGTCAGCTGCGACAAGCCGATGAACCGCACGGGCTGAGCCCGCCTAGAGCAGGCGCCTGGGCGCGAACTCCTGGGCGGCGGGCAACCGCTCCGCCCGCGCCACCGCCTCTGCCAGCAACCGATCGACCACCACCGGGCCGAATAACTCGCAGGCGCTCACGTAGAGCCGATGCAGGATCGCCTGCAGCGCGCTCACGTCGAGGCTCGTCGGTAGTTGTTCCCGGGCCTGCTGCATCATCCAGCGGCCGACCGCCTGGGCGTCCCGCGTCGGCAGTCGCAAGGTGTTCAGGCGCTCCATCGCATCCACCCGTACCTTGATGGCCTTCTCCTCGTCCTGCTGCGCCAGGGCGGCGAGCAGCGGCTCGCTCACGCTGGCGAACACGGTCACGGCCGCGCGCGCCGGCCAGGGGCGCCGCGGTCGCAGGGGCCGCGTCCGGGGCGCGGGCCCTGGCGTAGCGCTCGAGGGCGACCCCCGGATCCGGCGGTAGCTGATCCTCGTCCATCGTCAGGGCACGCATCAGGCTGCGGTATATCTCGCCATGGCGCGCATCCAGCGCAGCCATTGTGCACACGGTCGAGACGAACCCGTGCAGGGCGTAGACCGGGCCGCCGGCAAAACGCGTCTCCCACAGCAGCAGGGCCTCGAGGACCTGCGCCTCCGTCAGGAACGGGCGCAGCCCGCCATAGACGGCGCGGCGACGCCGCGCGCGTTCCCCGGCGCTCACCTCCCTGTTCGTCGCCATGCCCTACTCCTTACCCGCGTGCAGGATCTCGCCCTGGAACTCGGGGTAACCCACCTCGGAGTGCTCGCTGAAATCCAGCCCGCGCTGTTCGTCCACCGTGCTCGCGCGCAGGCCGATCAACCGGTGGATGACGAGGTACATGAGCAGCGCCAGCGGGAAGGCCCAGAGGAAACCGGCCACCACCCCCAGCGCCTGGATGGCGACCTGAACGGGATTGAAGAGGTCACCGGTCACGAACAGGCCGGCGGCCAGGGTACCCCACACGCCCGCGAACCCATGCACGGGCACGGCCCCGACCACGTCGTCGAGCCCGAGCCCCTCCAGCAGGTCGGTGCCGAACACGACGGTCAACCCGGCCACCAGCCCGGTCACCACGGCGAACAGCGGCTCCATGGTCGCGCAGCCGGCGGTGATGGCCACCAGCCCGCCGATTGCGCCATTGACGTTCTGTGTAAGCAGGATCGGACGTCGCAGGATGAAGAGGGTGAGCAGCACCCCGAGCGCGCCCGCGGCCGCAGCCAGGTGCGTGTTGAGCGCGATCAGGCCGATCGTGGTCTCGGCGGCGGTGGTACTGCCGGCGTTGAAACCGAACCACCCCAGCCACAGGATGAAACCGCCCAGCGCCACCTGCGTCAGGTTGTGACCGGGTAACGGGCGCGTCTCGCCCTGCTCGCCGAACCGACCCAGGCGGGGACCGAGCACGATGATTCCCGCGAGTGCCACCCAGGCGCCCACCGAGTGCACCACGGTGGATCCGGCGAAGTCGATGAACCCGAGCTGGGCCAGCCAGCCCTCGCCACCGTACAGGCTCCCCCACACCCAGCTGCCGAACACGGGATAGATCAGGGCACAGATCACCACAGCGCCGGCCAGATAGGCCTGGTAGCGGGTGCGCTCGGCCATCGCGCCGCTCGCGATGGTGACGGCGGTGGCAGCGAACATGGTCTGGAAGAACAGCAGACTGTAGTCGAGGTGCTCGGCATTGCCGAGCAGGAAGTGGCTCTGACCGAACAAGCCGGTCGGGTTGTCGCCGAACATGAGGCCGTAGCCCACCAGCCAGAACGCGAGGCTACCGAGGCAGACGTCCATGAAGTTCTTCATCACCACGTTGACGGCATTCTTGGCACGGGACATGCCGCTCTCGAGCAGGGCGAAGCCGGCCTGCATGAAGAACACCAGGGCCGCGGCGACAACCACCCACAGGGTGTCGACCGCGGCCTGGATGTCAGTGGTGTCAGCCTGGGCGGCAAGGGGAAACGGCAGGAGGCAGGGCAGTAGCCAGCGTATCGTCATGGGCGCATCCGTTTCGCTAGGGTCGTGGACAGACTCACGACTACGGATTGCAAACGCCATGCCAGCCCGCCGGAAACGGCCTGCGGGCCCGAGCGGGGTGTCACGGGGTTCGAACAGCGGGCGCAGGCGCACCGGAACGGGGACGGGACGCCTCAGGCGGACGGGACCTGCAGCCAGAAGGTAACGGGGCCGTCGTTGACCAGCCGCACCTGCATGTCGGCGCCGAACACCCCGGCCGCCACCCGCGGGTGCGCGGCCCGCGCGCGGGCCAGCAATGCGTCGAACAGGTGGCGGCCGTGCGCGGGCTCGGCCGCCGGGGTGAAACTCGGGCGCATGCCCTTGCGCGTATCGGCGGCGAGGGTGAACTGCGGCACCAGCAGCAGCCCGCCGCCGGTGTCGGCCAGGGAGCGGTTCATGCGCCCCTCGGCGTCCGCGAAGACCCGGTAGCCCAGCAGGCGTTCCAGCAGCCGATCCGCCTGGGCCTCGGTGTCACCCCGTTCCACCCCCACCAGCACCAGCAGGCCGGCCTCGATGGCGCCGACGGTCTCGCCCTCCACGGTCACACTCGCCGTGGTGACGCGCTGCAACAGGCCGATCATGCCGGCGGCACGGCCCGCACGCCCAGGCGATCGGCGACGTCGATGGTGGCCTCGACCAGGGCGCGGGTGATGCCGGGTTCGCTCGCCGCATGGCCGGCCGTGTCGATGACGCGCAGGTCCGCCACGGGCCAGGCGCGATGCAGGGCCCAGGCCTGGTCGATGGGGCAGATCACGTCGTAACGGCCATGCACGATCACGCCCGGGATCCCGGCCAGGCGGTGCGCGTCGCGCAGCAGCTGGTCGGGCTCGAGGAAGGCGTGATTGACGAAGTAGTGGCACTCGATGCGGGCGAGACTCAGGGCCACGTACGGATCGTCGAAGTGGGCGACCACGGACGGGCTTTCCACCAGCGTCGCGGTCCGCCCCTCCCACAGCGACCAGGCCTTGGCCGCCGCCATGCGAGCGACCTCATCATCGCCGGTCAGCCGCCGGTGGTAGGCATGCAGCAGGTCCTGGCGCTCGGCGGGCGGAATCGGTTCGAGAAAGGCCTCCCACAGATCGGGGAACAGACGGCTCGCACCCTCCTGGTAGAACCAGTGGATGTCCTGGTCGCGGCAGAGGAAGATGCCGCGCAGGATGAGCCCCAGCGTGCGCTCGGGATGCGTCTCGGCATAGGCCAGGCCCAGCGTCGAGCCCCAGGAACCGCCAAAAACCACCCAGCGGTCGATGCCCAGCTGCGCGCGAATGACCTCGAGATCGGCGACCAGATCCTGGGTGGTGTTGTGTTCCAGGGCCGCATGCGGCGTGGAACGCCCGCACCCCCGCTGGTCGAACAGCACGATGCGGTAGGCCTGCGGGTCGAAGAAGCGCCGGTGATAGGACTCGCAGCCGCTGCCGGGACCGCCGTGCAGGAACACGACGGGCAGCCCCTCGGGGTTGCCACACTCCTCCACGTACAGGCGGTGGCCGTGCGCCACCGCCAGGTGCGTGCTGTAGTTGGGCCGAATATCCGGATAGAGCGTCATGCCGTCGCGCCTGTCAGTTACCAGCCCCCAATCATCCTAGAAACCACGACTGAACGCACCCGCGGCTGCGTAGCGTGCCCGGCATGGCGGCTCACGGCCAGACCAAAGACACCACCACGCGATGGACCCTGACCGTGCCCGGAGCCACGCAGCGGTCAACCACCGCGTTCCGGATCACGCACGGGCTCGCCCCGGAAGCCGATCGCCGCCGCGATGCCGGCGAGCAGCAGACCGAGCAGGATCAGGATCGGACCGATCCCCGTACCGAGCAGGGTCCCTGCCCAGGCGAGATCGAACAGCAGCAGGTAGAGCATGCCCGAGTGCAGCAGGGTGCCGACAATGAAGAGCCAGCTGACCGCCTGCTTGAGCCAGACGGGAACGGCCAGGAACACCAGCACCACGCCCACCGCAATGTTGAGCAGCGCCTCCAGGTTCCCATGGGCGTGCGGCCCGCTCTTGATGGTATCGATGGGTGCCCGGGCGTTGAGGCCGGTGTTCAGCGCGAGCAGGGCCTCGGCGTTGGTGCGGGCGATCTGCTCGGCCTCGAGCGTCTCCAGGGTGGCCTCGTCCATGAACCCGCCATCCACCCGCAGACGCAGGTCCGACATGGCGGCATTACGCGCCGCCTGGGCCTCGCCCACCGCATCGAACTGCGTGACCATATAGGGGCCGAGCGCGGCCGTGAGCACGAGGAACAGAAATCCGAACACGATGTTCTTGCGACCAACCATGGGATACCTCCTTTGTCGTCCCGCCCTTTGTAGGAATCTTCCTACATTACGTGTCTGTCATCCCCGACTGTTGAGCGTAGTCACTGCGTGAGAGGATGCCAGTCACTCAAGGAAGAGTGTCAGCAGGGAGGCGACCCTGCGGGGCAGGGACGGTAACGCCGCCGGGGGTGGTTCACACCACCAGGGACGCCAAGGAAACTCGCTTCAATCACCGTTGCCAGGATGGCCTGACCCCGACCAACGGATGGTCGGGGTTTTTCATTTTGGCCTCACGGAGAGCGCGCATCACTTGCGCCCCGGGGGTGCCGCCCGTATCTTCCTCCGCATGATTACGCCCGTCACCCCGCCCAAGTCCCTGTTGCGCCAGGTCGGCCGCGCCATTGGCGACTATCAGCTAATCCGTGACGGCGACCGCGTGCTGCTCGGCCTGTCCGGGGGCAAGGACTCGCTGTCGCTGCTGCACCTGCTGCTCCATTTTCAGCGCCGGGCGCCGATCCGTTTCGAGGTCGGCGCCGTGACGGTGGACCCGCAGTCCGAGACCTTCGACCCCTCCGTGCTCATTCCCTACATGGAGGCGCTGGGCGTGCCATATTTCTACCGGCGCGAACCCATCCTGGAGCTGGCCACCGAGCACATGGACAACGACTCCTACTGCGCCTTCTGCGCGCGGATGAAGCGCGGCACCATGTACAACACGGCACGCCGGCACGGCTACAACGCGCTGGCCCTGGCACAGCACCTGGACGACCTGGCAGAGAGCTTTCTCATGTCCGCCTTCCACGGCGGCCAACTCAAGACCATGAAGGCCCATTACGTGGTCAGGGAAGGCGACCTGCGGGTGATCCGCCCGCTGATCTACGTGCGGGAACGCCAGACGGCCGACTTCGCGCAGGCCGCCGGGTTGCCGGTGGTGGCGGAGAGCTGCCCGGCCTGCTTCGACATGCCGACCCAGCGACAGCACATGAAGGAACTGCTGGCCGGCGAGGAGCGGGAAAACCCGCGCCTGTTCAAGAGCCTGCTCACGGCCATGCGCCCGCTGATCGAGGACGGCCTGTCCGAGGCCCTCGCCGGCGCCCGGGCGGCAGAACCGGCCGGACGCCACAGCAAGGGCGCCTGAGCGCGAATCACCCGTCGACGGCCTTTTGCGCGCGCCTGAGAAAGACCTGCATCTCCTTCGCGGCCTGTTTGTCGCCCCGTGCCTCGGCCACGGCAATCCCGCGGGCATAGACGTCCACGGCCTCGGCGGGCTCCCCCCCTTCCATGAGCGCGCGACCCAGCAGCTTCCAGGCAGCGGAGTAGTCCGGGTCGTGTTCGACGGCCCGGCGCAGGTGGGTGACGGCCGTCACCGCATCGCCGGCCTGCAGGTAGGCATTGCCCAGCGAGAAGCGGAGCATGGCGTTGTCCTGCCCCGCGGCCAGCATCTTTTCGAAGTTCTCGATCATGCCCATGACTTACCCCTTACGCTCCAGCGCCCGGGTTACCGCCGGGGCCTCGTCCTTCATGCCCACCAGCCAGGCCTGATCGCGCCAGCCGGCGGCGGTATCACCCACGCAACCCTCCTCACGATAGGCCAGCAGCCGCAGGCCCGCAAAAGCCCGCAGCAATTCCCCGGGTTCCAGCCGGTAGGCGGGATTGGCGGGCCCGTGCTCGGAGACGGTCTCGCGGGTCCAGGTCTGGTAATAGAGCAGTCCGCCCGGGCGCAGGGCGGCGACCAGACAGGGAAACAGGGTACGCTCGAGAAAATGGGCGACCACGATCACGTCGAAGGAGTCGGGCCCGGGTGGCGCGGCGACCACGTCGCGCACCCGCGCCTCGATGGGCAGACCCTCGTCGCGCGCCACAACGGCGAGCTTGTCGATGGCCACCGGCGAGAGATCCCAGGCCCGGGTGGAGAGCCCGCGCGCGGCCAGCAGCCGGGCGTTGGCCCCCAGCCCGCAGGCGAGATCCAGGGCGCTGCCGTGCGCGGGCAACAGATGCGCGTAGCTTACCAGCACTTCTGCGGGCGAGGCCGTGCCGGGATCGGCCTCTCGGTAGCGGGTGTCCCAGCGCTCCCGCGGCTCGCTCATCAACGCCGCCAGAATGCCGGCGTGATCAGCACCAGCAGGGTGAAGATCTCCAGGCGACCCAGCAGCATGGCCACGCACAATACCCATTTCGAGAAGTCGTTGATGTCACGGTAGTGCGCGCCCACCTCCCCGAGGCCCGGACCGAGGTTGTTGATGCTCGCGGCCACCGCCGAGAAGGCCGTCACCTGGTCGAGTCCCGAGGCCATGAGCAGGAGCATCATCACGGTGAACACTGCCACATAGGCCGAGAAGAACCCCCACACCGCCTCGATCACCTTTTCGTCCATGGGTTTGCGCCCGACCTTGACGGCCAGCTGGGCGCTGGGATGAACCAGGCGCTTGAGCTCGCGCATGCCCTGCTTGAGCAGCAGCATGAAGCGGATCACCTTGAGGCCACCGCCGGTGGAGGCGGCGCAGCCACCGATGAAGCTCACGAACAGCAGCAGCACGGGCAGGAAGCCCGGCCAGTAGTGGTAGGCGGCCGTGGTAAAGCCGGTGGTGGTGCCGATGGAGACGGCCTGAAACACGCCGTGGTGCAAGGCGCTGGCCGGGTCGCTGAAGATGCCCGTGAAGTACAGGTAGCCCGAGGTCACCACCGCCACGGCGAACAGAATGGAGAAGTAGACGCGAAACTCCGGATCGCTCGCGTAGGGTCGCAGGCTCACACGGCGCCAGGCGAGGAAATGCAGGGCGAAGTTCGCGCCGGAGAGCAGCATGAACACCACCGCAATCATCTCGATCAGCGGGCTGTTGAAGTATCCCATGCTGGCGTCGTGAGTGGAGAAGCCACCGATGGCCACCGTGGAGAAGGCATGGCCGATGGCATCGAAGACCTCCATGCCGGCCAGCCAGTAGGCCGTCCCGCAGGCGACGGTGAGGCCCAGATAGATGTACCACAGGGCCTTTGCCGTCTCGGTGATGCGCGGCGTGAGCTTGTTGTCCTTGACCGGGCCCGGGGTCTCGGCACGAAACAGCTGCATGCCGCCGACACCCAGCATCGGCAGTACCGCCACGGCCAGCACGATGATGCCCATGCCCCCCATCCACTGGAGCTGCTGGCGGTAGAAGAGGATGGAATGCGGCAGATCGTCGATGCCCACGACGACGGTGGCCCCGGTGGTGGTGAGACCGGACATGGACTCGAACACCGCGTCGGTCACACTCACTGCCAGCTCCGGAGACAGATACAGCGGCAACGCACCGGCCAGCCCCAGCACCACCCAGAACGAGACGACGACGAGGAAGCCGTCGCGCAGCCGCAGCTCCTTTCTCACCCGGCGCACCGGCAACCAGAGCAGCAGACCCGCACCGAGGATGATCAGAAAGCCGTCAAGGAAGGGCCAGACGCTGCCGTCACCGTAGATCAATCCCACCACCGCCGGCGGCAGCATGGTGAAGCTGAACACCATGAGCAGGAGACCGATGACGCGCTGGACGACGTTAAGCTGCACGCATGGCCCTCAGAAGAAGGTGATACCGACCTGGAACAGGCGCTCGACCTCGCCGATGCGTCGCTTGTCGACCAGGAACAGGATGACGTGGTCCTCGGACTCGATGACCGTGTCGTGATGCGCCATGATCACCTCCTCGCCGCGCACGATGGCGCCGATGGTGGTGCCCTGCGGCAGCTTGATCTCTTCGAGGCGCTTGCCCACCACCTTCGAGTTGGCGGGGTCACCGTGCGCCACCGCCTCGATGGCCTCGGCTGCGCCGCGACGCAGTGAATGCACCGCCACCACGTCACCACGACGCACGTGCGTGAGCAGGGCGCCGATGGTGACCTGCTGGGGCGATATGGCGATGTCGATGGTGCCGCTTTCGACCAGGTCCACGTAGCTCGGACGGTTGATCAGCGACATGACCTTGCGCGCCCCCAGACGCTTGGCCAGCATGGCGGAGAGGATGTTCGCCTCGTCGTCGTTGGTCAGGGCGCAGAACACGTCGGTGTTCTCGATGTTTTCCTCCACCAGCAGGTCACCGTCGGCGGCATCCGCATGCAGCACGATGGCGCGGTCCAGCGTCTCGGACAGCATGCGTGACCGACGCCTGTCGCGCTCGATGAGTTTGACCTGGTAGTCGCGCTCCATCAGCTGGGCCAGCCGCCGACCGATGTTGCCGCCGCCGGCGAGCATGATGCGCTTGTAGGGCTTGTCGAGCTTGCGCAGCTCGCTGGTGACGGCGCGGATGTGTTTCTTCGCCGCGATGAAGAACACCTCGTCATCCGGCTCGATCACCGTGTGGCCCTCGGGGAGGATTGGCTTGCCGCGCCGGAAGATCGCCGCCACGCGCGCCTCGATGCCGGGCATGTGCTCGGTCAGGGCGCGCAGCTCGTTGCCCACCAGCTTGCCGCCGTAGTAGGCCTTCACCGCGACGAGCTGCACGCGTCCATTGGCAAAGTTCAGCACCTGGAGCGCACCGGGATGCTCGATCAGGCTCTGGATGTACTCGGTGACGAGCTCCTCGGGGCTGATGAGCACGTCGATGGGCAGGGCGTCCTGGTTAAACAGGCGCTTGGCCGCGAGATACTCGGGGGCGCGCACGCGCGCGATCTTGGTCGGCGTGTGATAGAGCGTGTAGGCGACCTGGCAGGCGATCATGTTCGTCTCGTCGGAATTGGTCACGGCGATGATCATGTCAGCATCCTCGGCCCCCGCCTGCGCCAGCACGCTGGGGTGCGAGCCCTGCCCGACCACGGTGCGCAGATCCAGACGGTCCTGCAAGTCGTGCAGGATCTCGGGCCGCGTATCCACCAGGGTGATGTCGTTCGCCTCGCTGGCCAGGTTGTAGGCCAGCGAACTGCCCACCTGGCCCGCTCCGAGTATCAGTATCTTCATTTCTCGTGGCCTGCCTGTTTTGGATCGATCCCCAGCGCGCGCATCTTACGATAAAGGTGGGTACGTTCCATCCCCACACGCTCGGCGAGCTTGCTGACGTTGCCGCCGACACGCTCGAGTTGCTGCAGCAGGTAGTCGCGCTCGAAGCGCTCGCGGGCCTCGCGCAACGGCAACTCCAGCACCGCCCCGCCGGCCACGCCCTCCTCACCGGGGGCCTCATGGCGCTGCCCAACGGCAGCCTCCACCTCGTCTACCCCGATCTCCTCGCTGGTACCGAGGATCAGCAGGCGTTGCACCAGGTTACGCAATTCGCGCACGTTACCCGGCCAGTGGTAATGCACCAGGCGGTTCTGCGCGGCCAGCGAGAACCGACGATAGGGCAGGCCTTCCTGGCTGTTGAGCAGGTCGACGTAGAAGTTCAGCAGCTCCGGCACGTCCGCCGCGTGGTCACGCAGGGGCGGCACTGCCAGCGGCACGACACTGAGCCGGTAGTACAGGTCGTCGCGGAAGCGCCCGGCCTTCACATCGTCGCGCAGGTCGTGATCGGTGGAGGCGATGATCTGGGCGGTGAGCTCGATGCGCTCGTTGCCGCCGACGCGCGTGAAGGCCTCACTCTCCAGCGCATCCTGCAGCCGCCCCTGGGTCTGGAGGTCCATGTCGCCCACACCGCCGAGAAACAGTATGCCCCCGCCCGCCTGCTCGAGCAGGCCGTACTGGATGCGATCGCCCTGCTGGCTGCCGAAGAACTCCTCGGCCGAGGTCTCGGGCGACATCGAGGCGACCGTAACGCCCACGAATGGCCGGTCACGGCGCGCACTCAGGGAATGCAGGTAACGGCCCACCGTCTCCTTGCCGGCCCCGGGCTCCCCGGTGATGAGCACGCAGGTGGAATGTTGCGCCAGTCGCCCGACCTGTTCGCGCAGCTTGCGCATCACGTCACTGGCGCCGATGGGTTCGACCACGCGGCCAATCTCGCGCCGCAGGCCCTGGTTCTCGCGCGCCAGCTGGTCAGCGCGCAGCGCGCGACTGACCGTCAGCAGGAGTTTGGCCAGCGATATGGGTTTCTCGATGAAGTCGTAGGCGCCGAGCCGGGTGGCCTCCACCGCGGTCTCCACCGTGGCGTGGCCAGACATCATGATCACGGGGCACGGCAGACCACCGGTATCGCGCCATTCCTTGAGGAGGCTGACCCCGTCCATGTCCGGCATCCAGATATCGAGCAGGATCAGGTCCGGGCGCCGGTGGCGACGCTCCTCCTTGGCCGCGGCGGCATTCTCGGCCACAGCCACGTCGTAGCCCTCGTCTTCGAGGATCTCGCGGACGAGATTGCGGATGTCCGGTTCATCGTCGACCACGAGGATGCGATCTGCCGTCATAATTCCCTTCCTTCTGCATCGGTTGGCGGGGCACCCCCCATGCGAACTACCGGCAGGCGGATGACAATGCGCGCCCCCCCGGTCAGCCGGTTCTCCGCCCAGACGATACCGCCGTGCTCCTCGACGATCTTCTTCACGATGGCCAGGCCCAGGCCAGTGCCCTTGGTCTTGCCCGTGACGTAAGGCTCGAACAGGTTGTGCAGCAAGTCCTGCCGTACTCCAGGCCCGCTGTCGGTAGCGGCGAACTCGACAAAGCGACAGCCGGTCTCCTCCATGCAGCGCGTGGAGAGTAGCAACTCGCCGCCGCCCTGTGCCTCCATCGCATCCAGCGCGTTCTGCACGAGGTTGTTGAGCAACTGACGCAGACGTCCGACGTCCGCCTCGATATAGGGCATGCTCGCGTCGAGATCCAGCTGCAGGCGCACGCCACGCCCGTTGGATCGGTACAGCTCGGCGACCTCGCCGATCAAGGCATTGAAGTCCAGGGTGGCGAGCTCGATGGCCGGGGCGCGCGCGTAGTCGCTGAACGCATTGACCATGGCCTTCATCGCCTCGACCTGCTGCACGATGGTATGGATAGAGCGCGCCAGCATGCGCGCATCCTGTTCGTCGAGCTCGGGCATGAGCTTGCGCTGCAAGCGCTCGGCCGAGAGCTGAATGGGCGTGAGCGGGTTCTTGATCTCATGCGCCAGGCGCCGCGCAACCTCACCCCAGGCAGCATCGCGCTGGGCCCGGATCAGCTCGGTGACATCGTCGAACACGATCACGTGCCCGCCACGCATCGCACTCTGCTCGGACAGGCGCACCCCGCGGCAGATAAGGGTGCGCGACCCCGCCTCGCCGAACAGCAGGACCTGCTCCTCCCAGTCGGCGGCCTCGCCCGAGAGCATGGGCAGGATGCTGTCGTAGAAGCGCTCCAGGCTCTTGAAATGCCGCGCGATGTCCGCCAGTGGCCGGCCGATGTGGTGCTCGAGCTCGAAACCGAAGATCTGGTCGGCGGCGGCATTGTTCATGCGCAGCACGAGGTTGCGATCCAGCGTGAGCACGCCCGACGAGAGGTGGCGCAGCACCGCCTCGAGATAGGTGCGCTGACGTTCCAGCTGCTTGCGGCTGCGGTCGGCCTCGTCACGCGCGGACGCGAGCCGGGCCGTCATCTGGTTGAAGGACCGCACCAGGAAACCGAGCTCGTCGCGGTTGCCGACCGGCAGCTTCTTCGAGAACTCGCCGGCCGCGACCGCCTTGGTGCCCTCGGCCAGCTCGCGGATCGGCGCCATCAGGCGACGCGAGGAGTAGAACGCCGTCCACACGGCGAACAGCACCGACAGCAGCAGCACCAGGGAGAGCGTGATGGTGTAGCTCTGGATCAGCGGCTTGCGCACGTAGGCAAGTTCGCGATAGGCCTCGTAGGCGTCGCTCACGCTGTCGGCGAGGCGGCCGATGCGTTGATCGACGCCGAACAATGCCTGCAGCATACGCTGCTCGGAGATCGGGTCGGCACGCGGCACCGGCACCACCACCCGCACCCGCAGCCCACCCTCGGCCAACGGCTCGAGACCGACGTAGTTCTGCCCCTGCTTGAGCATGAGCACGATCTCCTCGGCCGGGAACTGCGGCACCACCAGGGTGGTGTCGTCGCTGCTCACCGCGATGATGCGCGTGATCTCGCCGAACAGCGTGAGCTCGGAGGCCTCCACGCGCTGACGCTGCTCGCCCAGCAGGTGCGGCGCCATCTGTGGCGTCACGTAGCGCAGCTCCTGCGCGAGGGTTTCCACCTGCTTCAGGTGGCGGCGCAGGCGATAGTCCAGGGAGGTGCGACTCAGCTCCAGGGCATCGTTGAGCGCGCCCTCCACCCGCACGTCGAACCAGCTGTCGATACCGCGCTCGATGAACTTGACGGAGAAGTAGTAGACGATGGAGACGGGGGCCAGCGAGAGGATGACGAACATCACGACCAGACGCAGGGTCAGCCGCGAGCCCGCTTCGCGGTGCATCACCCGGCGCACCGTGTCGAACAGGTTGACCCCGATCATCACCGTCAACACCATCAGCACGATGGTGTTGATCAGCAGCAGCCACACGTACAGGCGACCGAAACGCTCCGAGTCCTGGGCCGCGTCGCTCATGACGTAGAGCGAGACCAGCAGCAGGGCGAAGAGCCCCAGCATGGGCAATACCCCGGTGGCGAACCGCCTCAGGGTAGCGGCCATTCGTACCACTCGCTCTCGGGGCGCCACTCCCGGGCCACGTAGCCGCGCACGCGCAGGGGCAGGGGCAGTTGATCCACGGCCAGCCGGGTGCGCATGCCCGCCCTGTACTCCTCACCCGGCAGCAGCAGGGCCGCATCCATGAGCGGGAAATCGCGCACGGCGCCGAGGGCGTAGAGCGCCGAGCCGAGGGAGGGATAGGTCGACTGCACGCCGGTGTTGAGGTTCTGCACGACGTAGAGCCGACTCAGGGAGTAGTAGCCGAGACGGTAGCGCTGCACCAGCGAGGCGACATCCTCGTTGACCCACCAGCGCACGCGCTCCACGCGCACCTCCATCTCGATGACGAGGTCCACGCCGTTGTGCAGGGCATCGCGTAGCACGGGGGTCAGGTTGTAACGCACGTCGGCGTCGATGCGGATCACGCCGTCGACGTTGCGGCTGTAGATGGCATTGATCACGAAATCCCCGTCCGCGTGCAGCGGCGGGGTCACTCCGACCAGGCCGGCGATCAGGCCCAGTCCGAGCAGGACCCTGCGCAGGCGCAGCCAACTGTGGGATGTGTGCATCAAGTCTTTGTCAGCGCAGCGTAGTAGAAACCGTCCATCCCGGCGTCGCCAGTGAGGATCTGGCGCCCCACCGTGACCGCGCGTCCCCAGGCAGCCTGGATCGGCAACTCCCGGGCATCCGCGTGGCGCGCGAGAAATTCCTCGAGCTGCTGGCTGTTTTCTTCTGGCAGCACGGAGCATGTCGCATACAACAGCATACCGCCCGGGGCGAGCAACGGCCAGAGCGCATCGAGGATGGTCGCCTGCCGGCGTACCAGCTCGGGGATATCGGCGGGGCGCCGGTGCAGCTTGATGTCGGGATGGCGTCGGATCACGCCGGTGGCCGAACAGGGCGCGTCCAGCAGGATGCGATCGTAGGCCTTCCGGTCCCACCACGCGGCGGGGTCGGCGGCATCACCCGCGATCAGGGTGGTGGTCGCGCCGATGCGATCGAGGTTCTGCTGCACGCGGGCAAGCCGCTCGGCATCGATGTCCATGGCATGAAGGGTAATGCCCGTGGCCGCTTCGGCCAGGTGCGCCGTCTTGCCGCCGGGGGCCGCGCAGGCATCCAGCACCCGCTCACCGGGCTGCGGCACCAGCAACTGCGCGGCCAGCTGGGCGGCGGCATCCTGCACCGAACACTCGCCCTCGGCAAAACCCGGCAGCACACCCACGTCGACGGGGGTGGCCAGGGTCACGGCACTCGCCACCGCGGGATGCGGCTCGGCCGCGATACCCGCGCCCGCCAGACGCTCCAGGCAGGCCGCGCGGGTAAGCCGCGCGAGGTCGACGCGCAGGGTCATGGGTGGCCGGGCGTTGCCCGCGGCCAAAAGCGCCTCCCAGTCGGCGGGGTGGGCCGTGCGCAGGCGCTCCACCAGCCAGCGCGGGTGCGAGAGCCGGTTCGCCGGGTCCTGGTCGATGGCGGCGGCCAGTGTCTCGCGCTCGCGCATCAGGCGCCGCAGCACGGCATTGACCAGCCCCCCCACCCAGCGCTTGCCGCGCCGCTTCACCAGCTCGACATACTCGTTGACCACCGCATAGTCGGGGGTGTCGAGGTACAACAGCTCGTAGGCCGCTAGGCGCAGAGCGTGGGTGACGTCGCGGTCACGGGGTTTCAGCGGGCGCTCGATCAGGGTCGCCAGCAGGGCGTCGAGACGGTGATACCAGCGCAGTCCGCCGTAGCTCAGTTCCTGCGCGAGGCCGCGGTCACGGGCATCGGGGATACGCGCGAGCAGCGGCGGGAGGGCGCGGGACAGCGATTCGCCGCGCTCGGCGACCGCGAGCAGGCAGTCCAGTGCGGCGACGCGCGGGGTCACGAGGGCAGCAACTCGCCGGCCAGCGAACGGCCATTGAGGAAGTCGCGCACGGCCAGCGGCCTGCCGCCCGGCAGCTGCAGGCGGGTGACGCGCAAAAGGCCCTCGCCGCAGGCGATGTCGATGCCCTCGGGGCCTTCGGCCACCACCTTGCCCGGGGGACCCTCACCGGGAACGGCCTGCGCCTCCCAGAGGCGCAGCGGCTCGCCACCGCGGGTGGTCTGCGCCACCGGCCAGGGGTTGAAGGCGCACACCTGGCGGGCGATGGCCTCGGCCGGCCGGGTCCAGTCGATGCTCGCCTCGTCCTTGCTGAGCTTCTCCGCGTAGGTAGCCTGCCCGTCGTCCTGCGGTTCGGCCTTAAGGCTGCCGTCCTGCAGGCCCGCGATGGCCGAGAGCAGGGCCTCGGCGCCCAGCCCGGCGAGCGTGTCGTGGAGCGCCTGGGCCGTCATGCCGGGCTCGATGGCCACCGCGCGCTTGAGCAGCATGCCGCCGGTATCGAGTCCCGCATCCATCTGCATGATGGTGATCCCGGTCTCGGCATCGCCGGCGAGGATGGCACGCTGGATGGGCGCCGCCCCGCGCCAGCGCGGCAGCAGGGAGCCATGGATATTGAGGCAGCCCAGGCGCGGGATATCGAGCACCGCCTGGGGCAGGATCAGGCCGTAGGCGGCCACCACCATCAGGTCCGGGGCATAGGCGGCGAGCCTTGCCTGCGCGGCGGCATCGCGCAGGCTGGGTGGCTGCTCCACGGCGATCCCGTGCTCCAGCGCCACCGCCTTCACCGGGCTGGCCTTGAGCTTGCGTCCGCGCCCGGCTGGGCGGTCCGGCTGGGTGTAGACCGCCACGACCTCGTGCGGGGAGTCGATCAGCGCCTGGAGGGCAGGCACCGCAAAATCGGGCGTACCCGCATAGACGATACGCAGGGATTCGGACATCGCAAACCTCGGTGAGGGACAGTAAACGGGGCCTGGCGATAACCGCCAGGCCCCGTTCCGGAATGGATCAGATAGCCGCCTGCTCGGTGTTTCGGGGCAGGTTCCCCTGGCGAGCGGCCTTTTCCAGCTTCTTCTGGATACGCTGGCGCTTGAGCGGCGAAAGGTAATCGACAAACAGCTTGCCGGCGAGATGATCCATCTCGTGCTGGATGCATACAGCCAGCAGGTCGTCGGTCTCCAGCTCGAAGGCCTGGCCGTCGCGATCCAGGGCGCGCACGCGGATGCGCTCGGCGCGCTGCACCGTCTCGTAGTAACCCGGCACGGAGAGGCAACCTTCCTCCATCTCCTCCACCCCATCCAGCGAGATGATCTCAGGATTGATCAGCGCCAGCGGTTCGCTCTTGTCCTTGGAGATATCGATCACGATGATCTGCTTCTGGATGTTGACCTGCGTCGCCGCCAGGCCAATACCCGGGGCGGCGTACATGGTCTCGAACATGTCGTCCACGATCCGGCGGATCCCGTCGTCGACCTCGGCAACCGGCTCCGCGTGCTTGCGCAGGCGCGGGTCGGGAAAATGCAGAATTTCCAGAATGGCCATAGAATTTGCTTTTAAATTTCGTGCGGTTTTACAAGTTTTTCTGCTAAAGTTATGATCATACTAGATATACTACGAACAAACAGGGTCGCAGCCCACCCGTCGAATGCCGGTCCGGGCACGATACCGTTAGACGCCGTCTAGCCGCTTCAAGTTTCAAGGGGGATACATGTTGGCTACGCCCAAGCGCCATCTGGCACGGAAGATTCCGGTCACTTTGTCTATTCTAGCGCTGTTTGTTGCAGGATGCGCGTCCGCACCGACCCCCACGCCCGAACCC
>DSBO01000062.1 GCA_011046015.1 Thioalkalivibrio sp.
ACAGGAGATGGCCGACAACGCCTGGCTGACCTCGCCGGCCAGCCTCGACATCCTGTTCGAGACGCCCGCCGACCAGCGCTGGCGCGCCGCCGCCCGACAACTCGGCATCGACCTCGACCTGCTGTCGGACGGGGCCGGTCACGCGTGAGGTCGCGACCTTGACCGCCGAGACGCTGCTGGGCTTCGACTACGGCGCGCGCCGCATCGGCGTGGCCGTGGGCCAGACACTCACCGGCACGGCCTCGCCACTGGCCACGGTGGCCTGCGACAACAGCCGACCGGACTGGGACGCCATTGGCGCACTGATTGCGGAATGGCGGCCGCAGCGACTGATCGTCGGCCTGCCGCGCCACCTGGACGGACGCGAGCACGAGCTGAAACCCGTGGTCGAGCGCTTCGCCCGACAGCTGGAGGGCCGCTTCGGCCTGCCGGTGAGCCTGGTGGACGAGCGCCTGACCTCGGCCGAGGCCAGTGCCCGACTGGTCGAGACACGACAAAAAGGCCGGCGCAGGAAGATTCGCAAGGACGAAATCGATAGACTATCCGCCGCCATCCTGCTCGAAACCTGGATGTCCACAGGGGCATGAACGAATGATACCCAAGGTCGACACACTACTGGACCACATGACTGGCGCGCTGACGGACCTGATCCGCGAGCGCGGGCTGGAGGATCCGCTCATGGTCGGCATCCATACCGGCGGGGTGTGGGTGGCGCGCGAGCTGCACCGTCGCCTGGGCCTGCCCGGGCGGCTCGGCGAGCTCGACATCTCCTTCTACCGCGACGACTTCAGCCGCATCGGCATGCACCCGCAGGTGAAGCCCTCCAACCTGCCCTTCAGCCTGGACGATGCCCACATCATCCTGGTCGACGACGTGCTCTACACCGGCCGCACCATCCGCGCGGCGATGAACGAGCTGTTCGACTTCGGCCGGCCGGCCTCCATCACCCTGGCGGTGCTGGTGGAGCGCGGCGGGCGCGAACTGCCCATCGAGGCGCAGGTGGTCGGTGCCCGTCTCGACCCGGGCCCGCAGGAACAGATCAAGCTCAGCGGCCCCGAGCCCCTGGAACTCACCCTGGTGCGCACCGAGGACACGGCCTGATGACCCTCCACTACCCCGCCCCCGGCGCCTCGCCGGCGAGCATCCAGATCACCCGCGAGGGCCGGCTCAAGCATTTCCTGACCATCGAGGGCCTCAACCGCGCGCTGATCACCGAGATCCTGGACACCGCCGAGTCCTTCGCCAGCATGAACGACCAGTCGGTGAAGAAGGTCCCGCTGCTGCGCGGCAAGACCGTCATCAACCTCTTCTTCGAGGCCAGCACGCGCACACGTACCACCTTCGAGCTGGCCGCCAAGCGCCTGTCGGCCGACGTGCTCAACATCAACATCGGCCAGTCCTCGGCGGTCAAGGGCGAGAGCCTGCTCGACACGCTGCGCAACCTCGAGGCGATGTACTGCGACATGTTCATCGTGCGCCACGCCGACAGCGGTGCCTCGCAGTTCATCGCCCACCACGTCGCCCCGCACATCAGCGTGCTGAATGCCGGCGACGGGCGTCACGCGCACCCGACCCAGGCGATGCTGGACATGTTCACCATCCGCCGCCACAAGGGCGACTTCACCAAGCTGCGTGTGGCCATCGTCGGCGACATCCTGCACTCACGCGTGGCCCGCTCGCAGATCCATGCACTCAACATCCTCAATACCGGCGAGGTGCGCGTGATCGCGCCCAAGACCCTGCTGCCGGCCGAGGTGGAAAAGCTCGGCGTGCACGTCTTCCACGACCTCGAACAGGGCCTGCGCGATGTCGACGTGGTCATCATGCTGCGCTTGCAGAAGGAACGCATGCAGGGCGCCCTGCTGCCGAGCGAGCACGAATACTTCCAGCTCTACGGACTGACCGAGGAGCGCCTGAAGGTCGCCGCGCCGGACGCCATCGTCATGCACCCGGGGCCGGCCAACCGGGGCGTGGAGATCTCCTCGCGCGTGGCCGACGGGCCGCGCTCGGTCATCCTCGAGCAGGTCACCAACGGCATCGCGGTGCGCATGGCCATCATGTCCATGGTCATGGGCGCCAACCCGGGAGGCGCGGCATGAAGCTGCAGATACGCGGCGGGCGCGTGATCGACCCCGCCAATGGCATCGACCAAGTCACCGACCTCTTCATCGCCTACGGGCGCATCACCGCGCTCGGCGAGGCACCGGACGGCTATACGCCCGACCAGGTCATCGACGCCGGCGGCTGCTACGTGCTGCCGGGCCTGGTGGACCTGGCCGCGCGCCTGCGCCAGCCCGGCCAAGAACACAAGGCCACCATTGCCAGCGAGACCCGAGCGGCCGCGGCCGGCGGCATCACCGCGCTGTGCTGCCCGCCGGATACCGTGCCGCCCATCGACTCACCGGCCGAGATCAACCTCATCACCCGCCTGGCCAAGGCCGCCGGCCAGGCCAAGGTCTTTGCCCTGGGTGCCCTGACGGCCGACCTCAAGGGCGAGTTGCTGAGCGAGATGGCGGCGCTGAAGGCGGCCGGCTGCGTGGGCGTGAGCAACACGCTCCGGCCGGTCACCACCACCCTGGTGCTGCGCCGCGCCATGGAATACGCCGGCAGTCACGACCTCACCGTGTTCCTGCACCCGATCGATTTCGAGCTCGCCAACCAGGGCTGCGCCCATGAGGGCGCCGTGGCCTCCCGCCTCGGCCTGCCGGGCATCCCGGCCGCCGCCGAGACCGCCGCCATCGGCCAGCAGCTCGCACTCATCGAGCAGACCGGTGTACGCGCCCATTTCTGCCGCGTCTCCACCGCGCGCGGCGCGGCCATGATCCAGCGCGCCCAGTACGACGGCCTTCCGGTGAGCATGGATGTCTGTGCTCACCAGCTGTACCTGACCGAGATCGACATCGGCGACTTCAACAGCCTCTGCCACACGCAACCGCCGCTGCGCACCCTGCGCGACCGCGATGGCCTGCGCCAGTGCCTGGGCCGGGGCAGCATCGCGGCCATCAGCTCGGACCACCAGCCCCACGAGGAAGACGCCAAGCTCGCGCCCTTCCCGGCCACCGAGCCCGGCATCTCGGCCCTGGAGACCCTGCTGCCGCTCACCCTGCAACTGGTGGACGACGGCGTGCTCACGCTCGAGGAAGCGGTGCGCCGCATCACCTGCGGCCCCGCGCAGATCCTGGGCCTTTCGGCCGGGACCCTGTCGGTAGGCGCGGCCGCCGACGTCTGCGTCTATGATCCGGAACAGCCCTGGACGCTGGACGAGCGCAGCCTGCTGAGCGCCGGCAAGAACACCCCCTTCCTCGGCTGGGAGTTTGCCGGCCGCGTCACCCATACCCTGGTCGACGGGCGCGTGGCCTTCGAGCTCACCGCCTGACGACCACCGGGACACCGTAACGAGCACCGTCATGAGCCAGAAGCCGAAACCGCATCGCGACACCATCTTCGTCGAGGACGCCGAGATCCTCAGCCACGAGGCCTTCGAGGGCGCGCAATACATCCTGCGCGTGCGGGCGCCCAAATGCGCCGCGAAGGCCGAGGCCGGCAGCTTCGCCCACATCCAGTGCGACCCGCTGCTGCCCATGCGCCGGCCGCTGTCCATCATGCGCGTCTCGCGCGAGGCCGGCTGGGTGGAATTCCTCTACAAGGCGGTGGGCGAGGGCACGCGCCTGCTGGCGCGGCGCGCGGTGGGCGAGACCCTCAGCGTGATGGGGCCCATCGGCAAGCCCTTCGCCTTCCATCCGGAACGCACCCGGCCCCTGCTCATCGGCGGCGGCGTGGGCATTCCGCCCATGGTCTTCGTCGCCGACACCCTGCGCCGGCAGCAAGGCTGGAAACCCTTCGTCATCATGGGTTCGGAAGTGCCCTTTCCCTTCAAGCCCCGCCCCTCGCAGATCATGGTGCCCGGCATGCCGGACGGCGTGATCGCGGCCATGCCGCTGCTGGAAGACTGGGGCATCCCCTCGCGGCTCACGAGCCTGCAGGGCTACGCGGGTTGCCATGAGGGCTACGTCACCGACCTGGCCCGCCTGTGGCTGGCGACGCTCTCGGCGGATGAACGTGCGGAGGTGGAGATCCTCAGCTGCGGCCCGCATCCCATGCTCGAGGCGGTGGCAAATCTCGCCGCCGAATTCGGCCTTCCCTGCCAGGTCTCGCTGGAGGAGTTCATGGCCTGCGCCGTGGGTGGCTGCGCGGGTTGCGTGGTGGAGGTGCAAACGTCCGAGGGACCGGCGATGAAGCGCGTCTGCGTGGACGGGCCGGTGTTCCAGGCCGCCGACGTCTTCTAGAGTCAGGCGTGGGCCGCCCGGACCGGGGCGGCCCGCGGATGGTTACTTTTCGTTGAGGTCGATATCGACCTCGCCCTCCGAGGGCAGCTTGAGATCGTCGAGCAGGCT
Source organism: Thioalkalivibrio sp. (assembly GCA_011046015.1). Lineage (GTDB taxonomy): Bacteria > Pseudomonadota > Gammaproteobacteria > SpSt-1174 > SpSt-1174 > SpSt-1174. The sequence goes on from DSBO01000062.1 coordinate 4,395, forward strand.
GCCGAAATCGTCGTCGTCATCCGTCTCGACCTCGCCCCCCTGTTCGGCCTTTTCCGACAGCCCCGCATCGTCCAGCATCTCACTCGGGAACTGCAGGCTCTCCTCTTCCTGCTTGAGACTCTTCACGCCGCCGCCGAAGTTGATGCGCCACTCCAGGTCACCGCGGGAGTCGGCATGGTTGAGCGCGCTCTGCAGGGTGATCTGGCCCGCCTTGTAGAGCTCGAACAGCGACTGGTCGAAGGTCTGCATACCGACCGACCCCCCCTTCTCCATGACTTCCTTGATCTCGTTCATCTGACCCTTGCGGATCAGCTCGGAGATATAGGGTGTGTTGATCATGATCTCCACGGCCGCCACACGCTTGCCGGTGGTGCTCGGTACCAGGCGCTGGGAGATGATGCCACGCAGGTTTAGCGAGAGGTCCATGAGGATCTGCTGTTTGGCATCCGGCGGGAACATGTTGATGATGCGGTCCAGCGCCTGGTTGGCGTTCACCGCATGCAGGGTGGTGAGTGCCAGGTGACCGGTATCGGCGAAACCGATGGCCGCCTCCATGGTATGACGGTCACGCACCTCGCCGATCATGATCATGTCCGGCGCCTCGCGCATGGCCTCGCGCAGGGCATTCTGGTAGGACAGCGTATCCAGCCCCACCTCGCGCTGGCCGACGATCGACTTCTTGTGCTGGTAGACGAACTCGATGGGATCCTCGACGGTGAGGATATGCCCCATGCGGTTGGTATTGCGGTAGTCGATCATCGACGCCAGCGACGTCGACTTCCCCGAACCAGTGGCCCCGACCACGATGATGAGGCCGGTGTTGTGCATCACCAGGTCCTTGAGGATCGGCGGCAGCTTCAGCTCCTCGATGCTCGGGATCAGGGAGCGGATATAGCGGATGACCATGGAGGTTTCGCCGCGCTGCACGTAGATGTTCACGCGGAAGCGGCCGAGATTCATCATCGATATCCCGAGATTCATCTCCCGGGTCTCCTCGAACTCCTTGATCTGGTCCTCGCTCATCAGCGCATAGGCGAGGCGCTTGATCAGGCCGGGCTGCAGCGGCTGCTTGCTCACCGGCTTGAACTGGCCTTCCACCTTGATGCTGACGGGGGCACCGGTGGTGAAGAACATGTCCGATGCGCCCTGCTGGGCCATCAACTTGAGATAGGGCTCGATATTCATCTGCGGTAAATGCCTGGTAGCTGAATGGACCTGCGCCTAGCGGAGCAGGCCGCTTTCCTCGGAGGTCTCTTCCACCTGCAGGTCGTCCAGTCCTTCCATGATGTCCGACTGCTCGCGCTTGCTCTCGAGCTTCACGCGCAGACGCAGGTCGTTGACCGAATCGGCGTTGCGCAAGGCGTCCTCGAGCGTGATGAGGCCCGACTCATAGAGATCGAACAGGGCCTGGTCGAAGGTCTTCATCCCGGCCTCGTTGGACTTCTTCATGAGCTCCTTCATCTCGTGGACCTCGCCCTTGAAGATGAGGTCGGACATGAGCGGGGTGTTGATCATGATCTCCACGGCCGGCACGCGACCCTTGCCATCGGCACGCGGGATCAGGCGCTGGGAGATCACGGCCCGCAGGTTGAGCGAGAGGTCCATCAGCAGCTGCGGGCGGCGCTCTTCCGGGAAGAAGTTGATGATGCGATCCAGCGCCTGGTTGGTGCTGTTGGCATGCAGGGTGGAGAGGCAGAGGTGGCCGGTTTCGGCGAAGGCAATGCCGTAGTCCATCGTGTCGCGGTCACGAATCTCGCCGATCAGGATCACGTCCGGCGCCTGTCGCAGGGTGTTCTTCAGCGCGATCTCGTAGGTCTCGGTGTCCACGCCCACTTCGCGCTGCGTGATGATGCAGTTGCCGTGGTTGTGCACGAACTCGATCGGATCCTCGATGGTGACGATGTGTCCATAACTGTTGTGATTGCGGTAGCCCACCATGGCAGCCAGCGAGGTCGACTTACCCGAGCCCGTGCCACCGACGAAGATCACCAGGCCGCGCTTGGTCATCGAGACGTCGGTCAGCACCTTGGGTAGACCGAGGTCCTCGAACTTCGGTATCTCCGAGTTGATGACACGCAGCACCATGCCGCTGCTGCCGCGCTGGGTGAAGGCGTTGACACGAAAGCGCGCCACGCCCGGCAGGCTGATGGCAAAGTTGCACTCCAGGTGCTCCTCGAACTCGGCCGCCTGCTTGTCGTTCATGATGGAGCGCACCAGCACCTGCGTGTGCGAGGGCGACAGCGGCTGATTGGTGATCGGCATCATCTTGCCGTTGACCTTCATCGACGGCGGCGCGCCGGAGGTGATGAACAGGTCGGAGCCGTCCTTGCTGAGCATGGTCCTCAGCAGGTCGTGCATGAAGCGTATGGCCTTATCGCGATCCATTGAAAATCTCCAGCGTTGATCGCGTGATTACAGCGAGTCCGGGTTGGCGGCCTTGCGGCGCGCCTCTTCCTTGCTCACGACCCCGCGCCCCACCAGCTCCTTGAGCGACTGGTCGAGCGTCTGCATGCCGATGTTCTGGCCGGTCTGGATGGCCGAGTACATCTGCGCGATCTTGTTTTCACGAATGAGGTTACGGATGGCCGGCGTGCCGATCATGATCTCGTGCGCCGCCACGCGACCGCCGCCGATCTTCTTCAGCAGCGACTGCGAGATGACCGCGCGCAGCGACTCGGAGAGCATGGCACGCACCATGTCCTTTTCCGCCGCCGGGAACACATCGACCACACGGTCGATGGTCTTGGCGGCCGAGCTGGTGTGCAGCGTGCCGAACACGAGGTGGCCGGTCTCGGCGGCGGTGAGCGCCAGGCGAATGGTCTCGAGGTCACGCATCTCGCCGACCAGGATGGTGTCCGGGTCTTCACGCAGTGCCGAGCGCAGGGCCTCGTTGAAACCCATGGTGTCGCGGTGCACCTCGCGCTGGTTGATGAGGCACTTCTTGCTCTCGTGCACGAATTCGATCGGGTCCTCCACGGTGAGGATGTGCCCGTACTCGGTTTCGTTCTTGTGGTTCATCATGGCCGCGAGCGTGGTCGACTTGCCCGAGCCGGTCGGCCCGGTGACCAGCACGATGCCGCGCGGGTACTCGGATATGGATTCGAAGATCTTCGGTGCGCCCAGTTCCTCGAGGGTCAGGATCTTGGAGGGGATGGTACGAAACACCGCGCCGGCGCCACGGTTGTGGTTGAAGGCGTTGACACGGAAGCGCGCCAGGCCCGGGATCTCGAAGGAAAAGTCGGTCTCCCAGAACTCCTCGTAGTCCTTGCGCTGCTTGTCATTCATGATGTCGTACACCATGCCGTGGACCTGCTTGTGGTCCATGGCCGGGACGTTGATCCTGCGCACGTCGCCGTCCACGCGAATCATCGGCGGCAGCCCCGCGGAGAGATGCAGGTCGGACGCACCGTTTTTCACCGCAAAGGCCAGAAGTTGCGCGATATCCATTGATCCCCCCAGAATTTATGGTTCTTATATGCCGACGGCCCGGCGCGGGCTACCTGGCCCACGGTCGTGAACGGGAAAATAATGCGTCCCAAAGCCCATGAAAAGCAACTATACCACAGGGGTTATGACCGAAATTTGCGACAATCTGCGCAGGATTCGCGACGAAATACACGCGCTCGAGGACCGTTTCGGCCGGCCACGGGGCAGCGTGCAGCTGCTGGCCGTGAGCAAGACCAAGCCTCCCGAGGCACTACGCGAGGCCCTGGCCTGCGGGCAGCGGGCCTTCGGCGAGAACTACGTGCAGGAACTCGAGGACAAGTACGCCGCGCTCGCCGGCAGCGGAGTCGAATGGCACTTCATTGGCCCCCTGCAGGCGAACAAGTCGCGCATCGTCGCCGAACGTGCCGACTGGATGCACAGCCTCGACCGCGTGAAGATCGCCCGGCGCCTCAGCGAGCAGCGGCCCGTGGATGCCGCGCCACTCAACGTCTGCCTGCAGGTGAACATCAGCGGCGAGGCCAGCAAGTCCGGTGTCACGCCCGACGCACTGCCGGCACTGGCCGAAACCGTGGCCGGCCTGCCCAATCTCCGGCTGCGCGGCCTGATGACCATCCCCGCCCCGAGCACCGACTTCGACGCCCAGCGATGGGTGTTCGCCGGCCTGCGCGAGGCGCAGGCGTCGCTGGTCGACCGGGGTTTCGCGCTGGATACGCTGTCCATGGGCATGACCGGCGACATGGCGGCGGCCATCGCCGAGGGGGCGACCATCGTGCGCATCGGTACGGCAATCTTCGGTGCACGCGGTTAGAATGAAGCACACACTCACGGCAAGCGACACGATACGGCATGCATAACGACAGCATCAGCTTCATCGGTGGCGGCAACATGGCCGCCAGCATCATCGGCGGGCTCGTCGCCGACGGCCGCGCCCCCGACTCCATCACGGTGGCCGACCCCTCGCCCGAGGCGCTGTCCGCCCTGGCCGCGCGCTGGCCGGGGCTGCGCACCACCGGCGACAATCGGGAAGCGGCCGCCACGGCCGGCATCGTGGTGCTGGCGGTGAAACCACAGGTGATGCGCTCCGTGGCCGAGGACCTGGCGGGGACGATCGCCTCGTCGCGCCCGCTCGTCGTCTCCATTGCCGCGGGGGTGCGCGCCGGGGACATCGACCGCTGGCTGGGCGGCGGGCAGGCCATCGTGCGCTGCATGCCCAACACGCCCGCCCTGGTGCGCAGCGGTGCCAGCGGCCTTTATGCCAATACCACCGTGAGCGAGACCCAGCGCAACGCCGCCGAACGCATCCTGCGCGCCGTCGGCCTCACGCTCTGGGTGGATGACGAGGCCCGACTGGATGCAGTCACCGCCGTCTCGGGCAGCGGACCGGCCTACTTCTTTTATGTGATGGAGGCCATGCAGGCGGCCGGCGAGAAACTGGGGCTCGCGCCCGAGCACGCCCGCCTGCTGGTGCTGGAGACCGCCTTCGGCGCCGCCAAGCTCGCGCTGGAAAGCGCCGACGACGCCGCCGCCCTGCGTGCCCGCGTGACCTCCAGGGGCGGCACCACCGAGCGCGCCATCCAGACGCTGGAGGCCGGCGGCCTGATGGCGCTCTTCGAAGAGGCTCTGGCCGCGGCCGCCGAGCGCGCCCGCGAACTGGGCGACGAACTGGGGAAAGACTGACCATGAATCTCGGACAAGACATCGGATCCCTGCTGATCCAGTTCCTGTTTTCCTTCCTGATCGTGTTCGTGATGCTGCGTTTCCTGCTCGCCTGGGTGCGCGCGGACTTTTACAACCCGCTCTCGCAGGCGATCGTCAGCATCACCAACCCCATCCTCGTGCCGCTGCGCCGCGTGATCCCGCCCATCGGGCGCATCGATACCGCTGCCATCGTGCTCATGCTGGTGCTGCAGGTGGCCGAACTCGCCCTGCTGCTCGCGATCCACGGGCGCCCAACGCCCTGGGCCGCGATCCTGATCGCCTCGATCGTGCAGCTGGTGCGCCTGGGCGTCTGGATCTTCATCGCCGCCATCTTCGTCGGGGTGATCATCAGCTGGGTGGCGCCCGGCACGCGCAACCCGGTGGGCGCGCTGGCCGCGAGCCTTACCGAACCGCTGATGCGGCCGCTGCGTCGCGTCATCCCGCCGTTCGGGATGATCGACATCACGCCAATGATCGCGATCCTGATCCTGTTTATCGCGCTGCGCGTGCTGGACCACCTGGTGGGCTATGTCTGAGGCGCCGGCCGCCTTCTTCCGCTGGGACGGCGAGGACCTGATCCTGAACCTCAAGGTGCAGCCCCGCGCCAGCCGCGACGGGTTTGCCGAGGTGCTGGGCGAGCAACTGAAGATCCGCCTCACCGCCCCGCCGGTAGACGGCAAGGCCAACGCGCGGCTGGTAAGCTTTCTGGCCAAGGCCTTCAGGGTGCCGAAGTCCGACATCGAACTGCTGGCCGGCGAGACCGGCCGCGACAAACGCCTGCGCATCCATGCCCCGCGACACTTGCCGCCGATCATCCCTGCCCCTGACGGGGGCTTGGTTGCATCCACGGGACCCCGTCATTAGACTCAGACGACTTTTTCCTGGCCACACACCCGATTCCCACGATGCCGGAGACCATACCCGCCGATTCCGTCGGCCTGGTATCCCCCCAGACCCTGCATTTCGACCAGCCGCTCGAGCTGGCATGCGGGCGTGCGCTCGTGGAGTACGATCTGGTCTATGAGACCTACGGCGAACTCAACGCCGATCGGTCCAACGCCATCCTGATCTGCCACGCCCTGTCCGGCGACCACCACGCCGCCGGTTACCACCGCATGGAAGACCGCAAGCCCGGCTGGTGGGACAGCTGCATCGGCCCGGGCAAGCCCTTCGACACCCGCAAGTACTTTATCGTCTCGCTGAACAACCTGGGCGGCTGCAAGGGCTCCAGCGGTCCCAACCGCATCAATCCGGAGACGGGACGCGAATGGGGTGCCGACTTCCCCATCGTCACGGTGAAGGACTGGGTGAAGAGCCAGGCGCGCCTGGCCGACACGCTCGGCATCGAACAGTGGGCCGCGGTGATCGGCGGCAGCCTCGGCGGCATGCAGGTGATGCAATGGGCGATCGACCTGCCCGAACGCCTGCGCCACGCCATCGTCATCGCCGCCGCACCCAAGCTCTCGGCGCAGAACATCGCCTTCAATGAGGTTGCCCGCCAGGCGATCCTCACCGACCCGGAGTTCCACGAGGGCCATTTCTACGCCCACGACACGGTGCCGCGCCGCGGCCTGCGCCTGGCGCGCATGCTCGGCCACATCACCTACCTGTCCGACGAGGCCATGCGCGCCAAGTTCGGTCGGGACCTGCGCGAGGGCAAGATCAACTTCGGCTTCGATGTGGAATTCCAGATCGAGAGCTACCTGCGCTACCAGGGGGAGTCCTTCGTCGAACGCTTCGACGCCAACACCTATCTGCTCATGACCAAGGCGCTGGACTACTTCGATCCAGCCCATGACTACGAGGGCGACCTGGCCGAGGCCTTTCGCCGTGCCAGCGCAGAGTTCCTGGTGGTCTCGTTCACCAGCGACTGGCGTTTCGCGCCGGAACGCTCCCGCGAGATCACGCGCGCCCTGCTGGATGCCGACCGGGTGGTGAGCTATGCCGAGGTGGAGGCCCACCACGGCCACGACGCGTTCCTGCTGCCGATCCCGCAGTACATGAAGGTACTGTACAGCTACATGCGCCGCGTCGAAGAGGAGATCGGCTGATGCGTCCCGATCTCGCCATCATCGCCGAATGGATCGAACCGGGTTCGCGAGTGCTGGATCTCGGCTGCGGCGACGGCACGCTGCTCGCGCACCTCGAAACGCAGCGCGACGTCACCGGCTACGGCCTCGAAATCGACGACGACAACGTCGTTGCCTGCGTCGACAAGGGGGTGAACGTCATCCAGACCGACCTCGACGACGGACTGTCCGTGTTCTTCGACGAGGACTCCTTCGACTATGTCATCATGTCGCAGACCCTGCAGGCCATGACCCACCCCGAGCGCCTGCTCGACGAGATGCTGCGGGTCGGCCGCGAGGGCATCGTCACCTTCCCCAACATGGGTTACTGGCGCAACCGCCTGCACCTGACGTTCAAGGGCCGCATGCCGGTCTCGCGCACCCTGCCCAACGCCTGGTACGACACGCCCAACATCCACCTGTGCACCATCCGCGACTTCGAGGCGCTGTGCCGTGAACGCGGCATCCACATCCTGCAGCGCGAGGTGGTCGATGCGGCACACCGCCGTCACCACGGCATGCATGTCCTGCCCAACCTGCTGGGCGAGATCGCCCTGTACCGGTTCTGCCGCCGCTGATCGCCGCCGGTGCTGGCGACGGGCGAATAATCGCCTACACTCGTTTCATAAGCACAACAACGGAGGATCGCCCATGTCACACGCAACGCGCATCGCGGCACTTGCCCTGTTCCTGCTGATCGGCCTGACCCCCGCCGCCATGGCGGAAAAATTCCAGGAGATCGGCGATTTCGTCGTTCACTACAATGCGCTGGGCACCGACTTTCTCGCGCCCGAGACAGCGCGCGCCTACGGCATCCAGCGCAGTGGCAATCGCGCCATGGTGACCTTCTCCGTACTCAAGCGGCACGCCGGCGTGCCCAACCAGCCGGTGAAGGCGCAGATCAGCGTGCGCGCTGTCAATCTCAGCCAGCAGGTCAAGCCGATGACCGTGCGCGAGATCGTCGACCAGGACTCGATCTACTACATCGCCGACTTCAGAATCGTTGACGGGGAAACGGTGGACTTCACGGCCGACGTGGTCCCGGAAGGCGGCCCACGCGGCACCGTCAGCTTCCGGCAGCAGTTCTTCGTCAACTGAACGGGGGCGAGCAGCGTGCTGCCTTCAGGCCGGCACGCTGCTCCGAATCGCCAATACCAGGTAGTAGACCCCGAAACCCATCACCATCAGCCCCGCCACCCGCCGCACGCGCGGATCGCGCGTGAAGCGTGACAGCTGCGCGGCAAATACGCCGATCAGCATCAGGTTCGGCAGGGTCCCCAGGCCGAAGCTCAGCATCACCAGCGCCCCCTCCAGTGGCCCGCCGGCGGCCAGCGCAAGGATCAATGCGCTGTAGACCAGCCCGCAGGGCAGCCATCCCCAGACCAGCCCCATGGGCAGCGTCTGCCACGGCTGGCTGACGATCATCAGGCGCCGCGCCAGCGGTTCCACCCGCCGCCACAGCACACCGCCCACGCGCTCGATCTGCGCGAGCCCCCGCCACCAGCCAGCCAGATACAGCCCGAGCATCAGCATGAACGCCCCGGCCAGCAACAGCAGCACCATACTCGCCGCACGCAGATCCACCAGATCCACCGCCAGCCCGGCGATACCGCCGACGATGACACCTGCCAGCGCGTAGCTCGCGATCCGCCCGAGATTATAGCCGCCGAGATACAGGAGCAGACGCCCGCCCCCACGCCGCTCCTGTTCCGGCAGGCCGAAGGTCATGGCACCCACGACACCGCCACACATGCCGACGCAATGCACGCCACCGAGCAGGCCGGCGACGAACGCGCTGAGACACAACGTCAAGAGGTCCACGATCGCCCCCGGAGGAATTGAAGAAAACACTTATATACAAGCATATAATCACTCGCACCCACGCGGACACCGTGCTATCTTTGCCCCGACGTTACCCGGCTAACCGCCGCAATACCATCCCGAGGAGTCGCCAATGGCTGCAAAGAAGAAGGCCGTCAAGAAAAAAACCGCAACCGCCAGCGCCGTTGCCAAGCCGCCGACCAAATCCGAAATTCTAAACCATATCGCGACCGAAACGGGCCTGACCCGCAAGGACGTGAGCGCGGTGTTCGATTCGCTGAGTGGCATGATCCAGAAAAACCTGAAGCCGCGCGGACCGGGCGCCTTCTCCGTGCCAGGCCTGATGAAGATCAAGGTCATCAAGAAACCGGCCACCAAGGCGCGCAAGGGAATCAACCCCTTCACCGGCGAAGAGACCGTGTTCAAGGCCAAGCCGGCCCGCAAGGTCGTCAAGGTGCAGCCGCTCAAGGGCCTGAAGGACATGGTCTGACGACCCGTCCATCACCCGTGAACGGCACGATGACAAAGGGGCCTCGCGGGGCCCCTTTGTCGTACACGGCGCCCGCACCGACGATTCAGCCACGCTCGTCCTGCACGCGGTGTTTGGTGCGGATGAACGTCGCATGCGGCACGTACAGGAGGTCCGCGATCTTGCGAATCTGATATTCCTCGTACTTGTCGAGCCGCTCGTCCGCGTAGGCCACGCGCCACAGGTCCTCGATGATCACCGCCTTCTCGTCTGTGTCGCAGCTGTCGTTGATCAGGCGCAGAAAGGGGTGAATGGACAGTGCTTCGTCACTGTGCCGGGTGGCCAGCTCGATCAGCTCGGCGGTTTCCTCGTCGGAAAACTCGAACTGGCGCTGCAGGATGTCGGCGATTACCACCAGCTCATCCTCGTCGACGGAAAAATCCGCCCGACTCACTTCCAGCAACAGCATGGCGGCCGCCATGTGCAGCGTGTGCGCAGCGTCGGCCTCGGCCTCGGCGGGGTTCAGGTGTTCGGCAAAGAAACGTCTGATCGTATTCAGCATGTCTCAGTTGGTACTCACGCGCAGCTGGTATACACCCGCGTCGAAGCCGGTAAAAAAGGCCTCGACGAGCGGGTGCCGGATGGGTGTGCTGCTGTCATCCGGCTCGAGGTTGCGTTCGGCGACATAGGTCGTGACCGGCTGGCCATCGACCAGTACGCGGTACCAGGGCCGGTCCTTCGGCGGACGCGTGTCCGCCATGGCCTCGTACCACGCATCGCTCTTGTCGAATACGGGGTCGACGTCGTAGACCACCCCCCGGTAACCGAACCGGCGATGCCGGACCAGCTGGCCGGGGAAGAAACCCGCTTGCCGGTTATGGGTCGAATCATTCATGGGCTGACACACTGCCTGCATACACGCCAGGGGGGCGGACTGATGATTATAACGCGCCGACGCGGGGCACGATGATGCTCAGGGCATTGGACACACCGGAACGCGAGGGTTCCGTACTGCTGCTCAGCGGCGGGATCGAGAGCGCCACGTTACTGCACCTGCTGGCACGAGACCAGGTCGTCCACCCGCTGTTCATCGATTACGGTCAGCGCGCCGCGGACCAGGAGCGCGTCGCTGCCCGCGCGCAGTGCAAGGCGCTTGGGCTCGGCCTCGGGGAGCTGGACATGGCCGCCGTGGGCCACGGCTTTCGTGCAGACCAGGAGCGCAAGCTGCACGTCCCGCTGCCCCATCGCAACCTGGTGATCGCGAGTCTGGCCATCAGCTATGCGACACACCGGCACGCCGCCGCCGTGGCGCTGGCCCTCAACCGCGAGGACACCGGCGCCTATGCGAGCGCCACCACGGCGTTTATCGAGCACCTGCGGGTACTGGCCCGCGATCTCGACGAGATCCACATCGTGACGCCGCTGATCACGTTCAGCAAGCCCGAGATCATCGCGCAGGGACTCGAGATCGGGGTGGACTACCGGCACAGCTACAGCTGCCTGCTGGGATACACGCAGCAATGCGGCGCCTGCCCGCAATGCGAAAAGCGCCGCGGCGCCTTTGCCGCCCTGGGAATGGCCGACCCAGCAGGCTTTAAAAGACCGGGCGCGCCGGGCTATGATGCAGGTTAGTCAGCCTGATCGGTCAACGCCATGAAGCCTTACACGCCGGTGCCCGCTCACGTCGAGGAACGTCTTGAAATCGCGATTATCTGCGGCGAGACGTTCAATCTCCAGTGGGCCACCGAGGACAGCAACCAGGCCTTTCTGGGGAGAATCCAGCCACTGGAGATCATCGAGCGGGAGCAGCGGCGCTACCTGCGCGCCCGCAACGACACGGGGGAGGAGCTGCAAATCCGCCTGGACCTCATTCGCAACCTGCCGACACCGGTGAAATGAACACGGCCTTCTTCAACAACTGGCAACGGCATGAACCCTGGTTCTTCCGGCTGGCCCTGATCGTGCTGTTGGTGCTCCTGGGGCAAGCCATGGCGCGGCTGGCGTGGCAGCTGTTCACCCCCAGTCCGTCGGTCGCGGTTGCGGCACCCAGCACACCGACGGCCGCCGCCACACCCGCGCGCACGCAGAACCCGGCCAGCGCGCTGGCGATGCGACATCTGTTCGGCACCACCGAGGTGATCGTCGACACGGCCGCCGAGGCCCCCGAGACCAAGCTCGACCTGAAACTGGTCGGCGTGTTTGCAACCGGAGATTCATCTGCGCTTGCGATCATCGCCCCAGGCCGCCGACCCGAGGCCCTCTATGGCATCGGGGACTCGCTGCCCGGCAACGCCACGCTGCGGGCGGTGTATGCCGACCGCGTCGTCCTCGAACGCAACGGCGTGCTGGAGACGCTGCGCCTGCCCCGCGAATCGCTGGGCGCTGGCGTCAGCATCGGCACCCCAAGCAGCGCGACTACCGGAATCGCCACCGAACTCCAGCGCTACCGCCGCGAGGCCATGCGCAATCCCGCGCGCATGGCCGAGATGGTCGCGGCCGAACCGGTGGAGGAAGACGGGCGATTCGTCGGGTACCGCGTGACGCCGCGCCAGGACTTGCCGGTCTTCGAGCAGCTCGGTTTCCAGGCGGGTGACGTGGTCACCGAGGTCAACGGGGTAGCGCTGGACACACCGGAAGCCGGCATCCGCGCGCTGCGCCAGCTGGCCACGGCACGCGAGCTCAATGTCACCGTGCTGCGCAACGGCACGCCGCAGACCATACAGGCCGAATTCGGCAGATGAGACATTCGACATTCCCGGGCCGCGGGCGCGGCCAGGCACCGGACCGACAGACACCGCTATGAACACGACAAGAACACTCCCCGGATTGGCGCTGCTGTGCTGCCTGCTCGGGCTGCCCCTGGTCGGCCAGGCACAGACCGAGGCCAGCCTCAACCTCAAGGATGCCGACATCCGCACGCTGGTGGACACGGTCTCGCGGGTCACCGGCCGCAATTTCGTGGTCGACCCACGCGTGAAGGCCAACGTCACCGTCATCACCTCGCGCCCCATGGAAAAGGAGGAGCTCTACCAGGTCTTCCTCTCCATCCTCGAGGTGCATGGCTACGCCGCCGTGCCGGTGGGCGAGATCATCAAGATCGTGCCGGACGCCAATGCACGCCAGGGGCCGGTTCCGACAGTCGGCGATGCCAACCCGGGGAGCGGCGACGAACTGGTCACGCGCGTGCTGCAGATCCGCCACGTCCCCGCCGCGCAGCTCGTCCCCATCCTGCGGCCGTTGGTGCCCCAGCAGGGGCACCTGGCCGCCTACCCCGCAACCAACGTACTGGTAGTCTCGGACCGCGCCGCCAACATCGACCGGCTGGTGGCGATCGTCAGCCGCATCGACCGTTCCGAGAGCGAGGAGATCGAGGTCATCACCCTGCGCCACGCCTCCGCCGGCGAGATCGTCCGCATCGTCAACTCCCTGAGCCAGGGGGAGCAGCAGGCGCAGGGCGCACCGGGCAAGCCCGTGCTGGCGGCCGACGATCGCACCAACTCCATCCTGCTCTCCGGCGACCGCCCCGCCCGCCTGCGCATCCGCGGCCTGATCGCCCACCTCGACACGCCGCTTGAGGCCTACGGCGGCACCCAGGTCATCTTTCTCAAGCACGCCAAGGCCGATGAGATGGTCACCGTGCTACAGGGCACGGCCAAGTTCCAGCAACAGCAGCAACAGCAAGGCCAGCAGGCCAGGGCGGCCGCCGCGGGCCAGGACGTCGACATCCAGGCCGACAAGACCAACAACGCGCTGATCGTGACGGCCCCCGCCGACATGCAGCGCAATATCGCCTCGGTGGTGCGCCAGCTCGACATTCCCCGTGCCCAGGTGCTGGTCGAGGCGGTGATCGCCGAGGTCTCCACCGACCTCTCGCGCGACCTGGGCGTGGCCTGGGCCGTGGACGGCACGCAGAGCGATCAGCAGGGCCCCGTGGCCGTGAGCAACGTGGGCGGCATCGCCGAAACGGCCCTGAACGTCGCGGCCGGCAACGCCGCCCCGCCCGTGGGCCTGCTGCTCGGCGTCGGCGACCTGCGCGAGGGACGGACCAACTGGGCCGTGGTGTTGCGGGCCCTGGCCGGCGATGCGGCGACCAACATCCTCTCCACCCCCACGCTGGTCACCACCGACAACGAGGAGGCCGAGATCGTGGTCGGCCAGAACGTGCCCTTCATCACCGGCAGCTACACCACCACCGGCGACACGGGCTCGGTCAACAACCCGTTCCAGACCATCCAGCGCCAGGACGTGGGCCTGAGCCTGCGGGTCACCCCGCAGGTCAACGAGGGCAACAAGATCAAGCTCGCCATCGAGCAGGAGGTCTCCAGTATCGCCAGCTCGGCCGCATCGGCCGCCGACCTCATCACCAACAAACGGCTGCTGCGCACCACCGTCACCGTGGAGGACGGGCAGATCCTGGTGCTGGGCGGACTGATCGAGGACAGCTTCCGCGACCGCCAGGAGAAGGTGCCGCTGCTCGGCGACATCCCGCTGCTCGGCCGCCTGTTCCGCTACGACACGACGCAGAAGGTCAAACAGAACCTGATGGTGTTCATCCACCCGGCCATCATCAAGGACTCGGTCGAGGCGGGCGAATACACCAATCGCAAGTACGACTACCTGCGCGCGCGCCAGCTGGAGGCCGGCATCGGGCAGCGCGGGCTGATCCGCGATTCGAAGGCCGTGTTCCCCGATCTTGAGGAGCTGGTGACCCAGCTGCCGCCCGCCGAAGTGCTGACGCCGAGAGGCACCGGCCTCAATGATCTCGTGACACCGCTGCGTACCGAACCCTGACCGTCTCGATGAGCGTCCCTGCCGACAAGTCGACCGACACGCCGCGCCGCCCGCCGTATGGCTTTGCCAAGCGGCACGGCCTGCTGGTGGGGCAGGAGGCCGACGGCGGCCTCACCGTCTACCATCGCGACCGGCCGGTACCACGCGTCATCGCCGAGCTGCGACGCTTCCTCGGGCGGCCGATCCGGCTCCAGGCCATCGACGCCGCGCAGTTCGACGCGCAGCTCGCGCGCGCCTATGACGTGGGCAGCGAAGGGGCTCAGGCGATGATGAGCGACCTCGGCGGCGAGCTCGACCTCGACAGCGTCGCCGCCTCGCTGCCGGAACCGGCCGACCTGCTGGAATCGGAGGACGACGCCCCCATCATCCGCCTGATCAACGCCATCCTCACCCAGGCGGTGAAGGAGGATGCCTCGGACATCCACATCGAGACCTTCGAGAACCGCCTGCTGGTGCGCCTGCGCGTGGACGGCGTGCTGCGCGAGATCCTCGAGCCGCCCCGCAGCCTGGCCCCGCTGATCACCTCGCGCATCAAGGTGATGGCACGCCTGGACATCGCCGAGAAGCGCCTGCCGCAGGACGGGCGCATCTCGCTCAAGGTGGCCGGCCGCCCCGTGGACGTGCGCGTCTCCACCCTGCCCTCGGGCTATGGCGAGCGCATCGTGATGCGCCTGCTCGACAAGCAGGCGGGACGCCTCGAACTGTCGCACCTGGGCATGGACCCGCTGACCCACGAGCGCCTGCGCAAGCTCATCGCCAAGCCGCACGGCATCCTGCTGGTCACCGGCCCCACCGGGTCGGGGAAGACCACCACGCTGTATGCCGCACTCGCGCACCTCAACGACAGCACGCGCAACATCCTCACCGTCGAGGACCCAATCGAGTACTTTATCGACGGCATCGGCCAGACCCAGGTCAACAGCAAGGTCGACATGAGCTTCGCCCGCGGCCTGCGCGCCATCCTGCGCCAGGACCCCGACGTGGTCATGGTCGGCGAGATCCGCGACCTGGAGACCGTGCACATCGCCATCCAGGCCAGTCTCACCGGCCACCTCGTGTTCTCCACCCTGCACACCAACACGGCCGTCGGCGCCGTGACTCGCCTGCGCGACATGGGCGTGGAGCCCTATCTGCTCTCCTCCACGCTGCTCGGCGTGCTCGCCCAGCGCCTGGTGCGCACCCTGTGCCCGGCCTGCCGCGAGGCCTATCCGGCCGACACCACCGAATGCGGGCTGCTGAAGGCCGACCCGGAGACCCCCCCGACGCTGTACCGCGCCACCGGGTGCCCGAAGTGCAACCACACGGGCTACACCGGGCGTACCGGCATCTACGAACTGGTGCCCATCGACGAGTCCATGCGCCGCCTCATCCACGACGGTGCCGCGGAACACGCCCTGGAACGCCATGCCCGCGAAATCGCACCGAGCATCCGGCACGATGGGCTGCGCCGCGTACTGGCCGGCGAGACCACGCTGGAAGAAGTGCTGCGCGTGACCCGCGAAGACGACTGACGCCGCGCCATGCCCGCCTTCGAGTACGCCGCACTCAAAGCCTCCGGTCGCAAGGAACGCGGCGTGCTGGAGGGCGACAACGCCCGCCAGGTGCGCCAGCTCCTGCGCGAGCGCGGGCTCACGCCGCTGGACGTCAACCCCGTCACCGAGCGGGAGAAGCGCCGCGGCCTCGGCCTGCAGCTGTGGCGCGGCGGCATGGCCGCCGCCGACCTCGCACTGTTCACCCGCCAGCTCGCCACCCTGCTGCGCGCCGGCTCGCCGCTGGAGGAGGCGCTGGGGACCGTCGCCCGACAGACCCACAAGACCGGCGTGAAACGCATCATCCTCGCCGTGCGCGCCCGCGTCGTCGAGGGCCACCCGCTGGCCGCTGGGCTCGCCGATTATCCCCAGGCCTTCCCCGAGCTCTATCGCGCCACGGTGGCCGCCGGGGAGGAATCGGGCTATCTGGACGCCGTGCTCGAACGCCTGGCCGACTACACCGAATCGCGGCAGATCACGCGCCAGAAGCTGATGCAGGCCATGCTCTACCCGATCCTGCTGAGCATCATGGCGCTCGCCGTGCTGGGCGGGCTGCTCGGGTTCGTGGTACCCAAGGTGGTGGCCGTGTTCGAGAACCTCGGGCAGGAGCTTCCGGTACTCACCCGCCTGCTGCTGGCCAGCAGCGACTTCGTGCGTGACTGGGGCATCGTGCTGCTCATCGTGCTGGCGCTGGCCGTGGCGGGCTTCTTCCGGCTGATGAAGCGGCCGGCGTTTCGCCACCGGGTCCACGCCCTGCAGCTGCGCCTGCCGCTGTTCGGCCCGCTGGTCCGCGGGCTCAACGCGGCGCGCTTCGCGCGCACGCTCAGCATCCTCGCCGCCAGCGGCGTGCCGATCCTGCAGGCGCTGCAGATCTCGGCACAGGTGATGAGCAACCTGCCCATGCGGACGGCGGTCGAGCAGGCCGCCGTGCGGGTACGCGAGGGCACGGCGATCCACCGCGCCCTGGAGGATGCCGGCCACTTCCCGCCCATGACCATCCACCTCATCGCCAGCGGCGAGAGCAGCGGTGAGCTGGACAACATGCTGGAGCGCGCCGCCACCCAGCAGGAACGCGAGACCGACGCCACCATCGGCATGGCGCTCGGGATATTCGAACCGTTGCTTATCATTGTCATGGGGGGCGTGGTACTTCTTATCGTACTCGCCATCCTGCTGCCGATCTTCGAAAGCCAGCAGATGTTCGGCTAACTCAACTCAGGGAAACTGCACATGCACCACAACACCATCAAGCGACCTGGCGCCTTCCAGCGCGGCTTCACCCTCATCGAGGTGATCGTGGTCGTGGTCATCCTCGCCATCCTGGCCGCCGCGATCATCCCCAACATCGTCGACGAACCGGAGAAGGCGGCCATCGCGCGCGCCAAGACCGACATTCGGGCCCTGGAGAGCGCACTGGAGATCTACCGCGCCAACAACTTCCACTACCCGACCACCGACCAGGGCCTGCAGGCGCTGGTGGAAAAGCCCACCGGCACGCCCGAGCCGCGCAACTGGAAGACCGGCGGCTACATCAAGCGCCTGCCGAACGACCCGTGGGGCAACCCCTACCTGTACCTCAACCCGGGGCAGCGCGGCGAGATCGACATCTACTCCCTGGGCCCGGACCAGCAGCCCAGCGACGACGACATCGGCAACTGGCACCTGGAATAGGCGAGCCCACGGCAGGCGATGACACACACGCGTGG
>DSBO01000256.1 GCA_011046015.1 Thioalkalivibrio sp.
ACCTACACCGGCGTGGCCGAGGCCCAGGGCGCGGGCGACCCGCCCCTCATCCTGATCCTGCGCCCGCCGCGGGCGCATCTGTCCATTGGCGCCAGCCAGTCGGTGGCCGCCGATCTCGATACGGCCGAATGCGCTGCCCGTGGCGTGGAAGTGATCCAGCGTCCGCTGGGTGGGGGCAGCGTGTGGGTCGACCCGGGGCAGACCGTGGTCTGCGTGGTGTTTCCTGCCGGTTCGCATCCCGGTCGTCCGGCCGCGGTCTTCGATGCCTGCCTGGGGCCGATGTTGCGAGTGTGTACGCATTTCGGTCTGGCCGCGCGCCGCGTGGGTGAGCAGGACATCTGGGCGGACGGGCGCAAGATCCTCGGCTCCGGCGCGGCCACCATCGGCACCAGCCTGGTGTTTGCCACCAGTATCCTCCGGCGCTTCGACGCCGATGCCTTTGCCGCCGTGGTGCGCTGTCCGAGCCCCGCGTTTCGTGACTGGCTCGCCGAGGCCCTGGCCGATGGCATGGGCGACTGGAGCCGGGCCGGCGCGGAGCCGGAGGACGCGGCACTGCTGCCGGTGCTGCGAGAGGCCTTTGCCCAGGCTTTTGGCTGGTCGCTGGTCGAGGGCGGGCTCGCCGGGACAGAGATCTCGGCCGTGGAGGCAGCGCGGGCCGAGCTGGCCGAGCCACCGGATGGCGGCACGCGTCGCCACGTGCGTTACGGTATCAAGGTCAATCAGTGGCGTTATGTGCTGGAGGATGCCGGACAGGCCCCGTCGCTGCGGCTGGACGTGGATGCCGGGCGGGTGCGCCGCATCGCCTCGGACGACGCCGAACTGTCTGCCCGGCTGCAGGCCTGCGCGGGCGAGCCGGTCGCGCGGTACCGGCTGGAGGAGAGGCTGGTCCAGGGCGGCATGTCGGACGAGGCGGCACGGGCCGTGCTGGACCGCTTGCTGCGCATGACGCAGGACATCCCACTGGCGGGCGAACCCGCATAACCGAGGAACAGATCATGGCCGAACCGACCATCGAGCGGCGCCTGCAGCGCAAGTACATCGTGATGACGGCCGATGCCCGCATGCTGGAGCGCCTGGCGGCCGCCACGCCTGAAGGCTGGGAGCTGGTGAATATCACCGATCTCGACGATCTTGGCGACTGGCACGAGGTGCTGCTGCACCGATTCATTCTGCTCGACCTCGACGAGATCGATGCCTTCGACCCGCTGGACGTGATTCGCATCCTGCGCACCCAGTTCCAGATCAACGTGCCGGTCTTCTGTTTTGGCGGCGATGAGGACATCCAGGACGAGATGCGCCTGGCCCGTGCCGACCGATTCTTCGCCCGCGAGGAGATGCTGGAGATGCTGCCCCGGTTCTTCGAGCAGTACGCGTGGGGCGGGTGAGGGGGGCAAAGACGGCTGGTTGCCGCAGAGCGCAGAGCGGTTGAGGCGGGGATGCCTGCGGGGGCGGCGGGACTGGGCAGTTTTCGTCTTGCGCCTTCCGGAACGAAAAAAACGCCCGCATGAAGCGGGCGTTTTTGCAAACACGTGTCGGTCGGATCTAGCCGATCCAGTCGTGTTCCATCACGTCGATACGGATGTCTTCCTTCACGGACTCGCCGTTGCCCTCGATGGTGAGGGTGCCGATGCGGGTGCCGGCGGTGTCATAGCTGAACTTGGTTTCGAAGGTGCCGGGCAGGGTGACGTTGCCTTCGCCGACGACCTTGCCATCCACTTCGAACTTCGCGCTGGCGGTGCCGCTGCCGTTGAGGAGGGCCTGCAGACGGAAGTCTTTGTTCACCGAGCGACGGTAGACCTGCGGGTCGCGGTTCATGTTGTACTGCAGGTTGTTCAGTTTGATCATCTTGAGCAGTTTCATCGCGGCTCCCCGGTTGAACTATTTCGTTGAACTATTTCTGAGTATGTTAGTAGGGTATAATACAGCCGATCATCATACCGCATTTCAGAGGAATTTCGTACACCCATGCCGCAAGACATCCCGCAGGACCCGCAGCAGCGTAATCGCTGGCTGGAAGACCGCCTCGACGACCTGGATGCGCGTATCGACGCGCTGGAGGCTGCCGAGCGCGAGGGGGCGCTGGGCGAGCTGGGGTCGGTATTGCCGGCAGGGGCTGGTATCATGCGGGACCTGCTGCTGGCCTATGCGGCCCATGCCGGCAAGCCCATGCCGGCCTCGGAGGACCTGCTGGAGGTGCAAAAGGCCTTCGTCAAGGGTGATCCGAGCCTGAACGCCGTGCGCGACAACGTGCGCGAGCTGGTGTTCTACCAGAACTGCCTGGCCGGCGACCGGGCCGATGCCCTGCCGCCGCGGCCCGCGACCATGATGGTGCGCACGCTGCGTCATGTATACCTCTACCTGCGCACGCGCTGCATGCAGGAAGACCGGTTGCCTTAGTCGCCTGCCGGACCCATATCCCTGCCGGGGCGCCTGCCGCGGCACCGAACGACCTTGGAGTAGCCTTCATGAAGAATCTGATCAATCGCCTGCGTGGTGTGGAACAGGATGCCGTGCAGAAACCGGTGGCCGGGCAGGAGCCGTTCTACGTCGCCCAGGGCAACGAGATCGAGCTGTTCGAGGCGGCCTACAGGAAGCGTCTGCCGGTCATGCTCAAGGGCCCGACCGGCTGCGGCAAGACCCGCTTCGTCGAGTACATGGCCTATCGGCTCACGCGCCCGCTGGTGAGCGTGGCCTGCCACGAGGACTTGACGAGTTCCGATCTGGTGGGCCGTTACCTGCTGGAAGGCGACGAAACGGTCTGGTACGACGGCCCGCTGACGCGGGCGGTGAAGGAGGGGGCCATCTGCTACCTGGACGAGATCGTCGAGGCGCGCACCGACACCACCGTGGTCATTCATCCGCTCACCGACCATCGTCGTGTGCTGCCGCTGGAGAAGAAGTCCCAGATGATCGAGGCCCACGAGGACTTCATGCTGGTGATCTCCTACAACCCCGGCTATCAGACCGTGCTCAAGGACCTCAAGCCCTCCACCAAGCAGCGCTTCATCGCCCTGCAGTTCGACTACCCGAGCGAGGCGATCGAGCGCCAGATCGTGGCCAAGGAATCGGGGGGGCTGGACGCGGAGATCGTGGACAAGCTCGTGGCCGCCGGGCGCAAGGCCCGCGCCCTCAAGGACCACGGCCTGGAGGAGGCCACCTCCACCCGCGCGCTCACCTACGCCGGGACGCTGATCCAGGCGGGCGTCGACCCCATCGAGGCCTGTCGTGCGGCGATGATCCACCCGCTGACCGACGACCCGGAGCTGGTCGAGGCCATCGAGGAGATCGTGCGCGCCCATTTCGGCACAGCCGACGAGTAAGCCGCCCCGTCCATCCCGCAGGCAAACGCCCCGGCCCGCCGTGCGCCGGGGCTGACCGACGAGTCCCATGAACGACGCAGAAGCCCTCGTAGAGATCCAGGAGATCCTCCAGCACCTGGAGCAGATCAGTTTCGTGGCGCAGCGCGACGCCCGCGAGGCGCTGCCGGCTCTGGAGCCGCTGGGGGCCCAGCCGACGCTGCGCTGGCTGGAGGCCGCGCGCGACCTGTTCTTCCACGATCGCGAGGCCGGCAAGGTCTTCATGCGCGCGAGCCCCGCGGTGGTGGAGAAGACCGGCGAGGTGGACTTCTGGGTGGAGCAGGCCCGCGGCTTCTCGAAGTGGGTGAACTCCTGGGGTGCGCTCGAAGGCTTCATGAGCCAGGTGGGCGATGTGGCGGCCGAATGGGGTCGCGAGGCCGAGCAGCGCTGGTACGACATTGGCCTGCGCTGGTGCGACCGCCACCTGGAGGACGCCGCGCACTACTTCCGGGCCTCCTTCCGCGAGCTCGGCGATGAGCGCGGCATCGAGGGCATCGAGGATCTGATCGCCCCGGCCGAGAAGCTGTTCGACGAGCGTGGCCTGACCCTGGACGCCTACCTCGAGGGCGCGGTGATCGCCCGCAACATCGTCGGCGTGGCGGGTATCGAGAGCTGGGCACGCCGCGGTGCCGATATCATGCAGGCGGGGCGCTCGCGCGGCGAGGAATACTTCAAGCTGGAGAGCGAGGAGAGCCTGCGCCTGCTGCTGGACGGGATGCCGGGCTACCGCCCGCGTCGTCACAGTCGCTTCCTGCAGCTGCTCACCACGGCCTGGTTCGGCCACCTGGTGCCGCTGGCCGATGGCGACTGGCGCCCGGGCCGGGGCCGCCCGATGATGGACACCGACGGGCATACCCTCTACCTGCCCGCCGTGCTGGAGGGGCGCGAGGAGGCCATCGTCGCGGTGCTCCACACCATGGGGCACCTGCGCTTCGACTCCTACTTTCTCGATCACATCGAGGCGCTGTTTGGCGAGCTGGGCATGGAACACCCGCCTGTCGACGCCGACCAGCGCATCACCTGGCGTCCGCTCTACGCCCATTTCGAGGAACGCATGTTCCGCTTCCAGGTGCTGTTCGACCTCTGCGAGGACCTGCGTGTGGACGCGCGCCTGGATACCCTCATCCCCGGCTACCTCAGGCGCCTGGTGCGCCTGGCCGACGCGCATCCCCAGCCGGAGGGGCCGGCCGGCGTGTTCTACCGCTATGCGCTCGCCCAGTACGAGGCGCTGGCCCTGGGGCGCGGCTTCGACGCACGCCTGCAGCCGCTGCTGAACGAGTCCGCCACCGTGGTGGATGCCTTTCGCGTGGCCCGCGGGCTGTTCGACGAGGCCGAGTTTCCCGAGATCGGCATCGACGCGCGCGACGATGCCTACCTGCCGGGCCACGGCCACAACACCGGCCGTCCGGTGTATCCGCGCCGGCGCTGGGAGGACGAGGTCTACGTCAACGACTACGACGTGCACGCCGACAACAAGGCCGTGGCCGAGAAGCAGAAGGAAGAGCAGCCACAGACCACGCAGGAGATGCGCCAGGTCGATCCCGACCCGGACATCAACGTGCCGCAGGAGAACACCTCCGGCAGCGGCGGGCGCATCGGCGTGGGCATCCCCATGCCGGCCCAGGTGGTCGGCCGCGGGGCGGCCGTGCACGAGCTCACGGAGGGTTATCCCTACCCCGAATGGGACTACCGCGAGCAACGCTACATCCACGAGTGGGCGCGGGTGCAGGAGCGCCGGCTGGAGGAGATGGAACCCGAACGTGCGGAGATGATCCGCGCCGATCATGCCGGGGCGCTCAAGCGCCTGCGCCGCGCCCTGGAGATGCAGCGCCCGAGCCGCATGGCGCCCCTGCGCCGCCAGCTCGAGGGCGACGAGCTCGACATGGAGGCGGCGGTGGGTTTCGTCGCCGAGAAGAAGGCCGGGCTCTCGCCCAAGCCCTTCATCTACCGCCACCGCACCCGCCAGCACCGCGACACGGCCGTGCTGCTGCTGGCCGACATGTCCACCTCCATCATGGCGAGCCATGCCGGCGGGCAGGGCAAGCTCGTCGATCACCTGCGTGCGGGCCTGATGATGTTCGCCGAGGCGATCAACGACGTCGGCGATCCGAACGCGATCTGCGGCTTCGCCTCGAAAAACCACGACAACGTGAACTACTACGTGCTCAAGGATTTCGACGAGACCATGAGCCCGGACGTGCGTGCGCGCATTGCCGCCGTCTCCGGGCGTCTGGCCAGTCGCATGGGTGCGGCCATCCGTCACTCCATCGAGCGCTTCAACGGCGTGTCGGCCCATCACCGCCTGCTGCTGCTGCTCACCGACGGGCGCCCGGCCGACTACGACGACGGCGGTGACACGCGCTACCTGCACGAGGACACGCGCATGGCGATGAAGGAGGCCGTGGACCGTGGCATCCATCCCTTCTGCGTGACGCTCGACCCCTCCGGTAGCGAGTACCTGCCGGCGATCTTCGGTCCCGGGCACTATACCGTCATCGACCAAGCGGCGGATCTGCCGGCCCGCCTGCCCGAGATCTACCTGCGTCTGCGCCGCTGAGCGCCCGTGTCCATGAGCCAGACTGCCGACAACCTCAATGTGACCCCCGTGGCCGTCCCGCCGACCCGCAGGGCGGTACTCACCGCCGCCGCGCGCTATCGCCGGCATTCCTACGGCGACAACCACCCGCTGGGTATCCCGCGCGTGTCGCTCACCCTGGACCTGATCCGCAGCTACGGGGCCCTGGACGAGACCGCCGAATACCTGCCCTCGCGCAAGGCCCTGCCGCGCGAGCTCCAGTGGTTCCACACCCGCGAGTACGTCTCGGCCATGCAGCGCTGCGAGGCCGTGGGCAAGGTGTTCGACAAGTACCGTCAGCGCCACAACATCGGCAATTACGAGAACCCGTATTTCCCGGATTTCTTCGCCACGCCCGCCACCGCCACCGGCGGCAGCATCCAGGGCGCCGAGGAGGTGCTGAAGGGTCGCGTCGCCTTCAGCCCGGCCGGTGGCATGCACCACGCCCTGCCGGATTCCGCCCAGGGCTTCTGCTTCTTCAACGACCCTGCGCTGGCCATCCTGCGCCTGCGCCAGGAAGGGCTGCGCGTGCTGTACGTCGATATCGACGCGCATCACGGCGACGGCGTGGAGTATGCCTTTCGCAACGACCCCGGCGTCTGCACCTTCTCCCTGCACATGGACACCGAGTACGCCTATCCCTTCAAGGGCGGGCAGGTGGCGGATACGGGGCCGCACGGCAATGCCGTGAACGTGCCGTTGCCCCGCGAGATGAACGACAGCGAATATCGCCACGTCTTCACCCGAGTATGGCCCGCGGTGCTGGCGGCCTTCCGCCCCGATGTCGTGGTGCTGCAGACCGGCACCGACATCCTGCGGCCGGACCCGCTCGGCAAGTTCCGCATCTCCACGCAACTGTTCCTGGAGGTGGTGCAGCGCATCCTCGATGACAGCCCGACGCACGAGGATGGCACCCCGCGCCTGCTGGCGGTGGGCGGCGGCGGCTATCACCCGCTGGTGCTGGCACGCTGCTGGGTCGGCGTGTGGGCCATCCTCTCCGGGCGCGAGCTCCCCGCCGAGCTGCCGGATACGGGACAGGCCCTGCTGCGGGCGGTCGACTGGGACCAGGACGAGGACGAGGACTATTTCGAAGGCCTGTTTGCAAGCCGGCTCGATCCCGCCTACGAGGGTGAGCTGCGTGCCATGGTGCGTGCGCTGGCCGACCGGGTGCTGGACACGCACCCGCTGTTCGCCGGAGCCGCCGCGCGCTGAAGCCCGGGCCCAATTTTGATAACCTTCTGCGGTTTACGACCGCAGTCCAACCGATAGTCGCGATGATGCAGCCAAAACCGACCCTGATCACCGGACACGCCAACGCCAAGGCCACCCGCGAATACGCCGAGCAGCACCAGCGCGAGGGGCACGCGGCCGAGGGCCATTACAGCGAGTTCCTGCGGGCGCGCATGCAGCTCTCGAGCCTGGGCGTGGGCACCTTCCCGGGCGCGGCCACGCCCGAGGTGGATGCGAAGATCGCTGCCATCGTCACCCGTGCGCTGCTGTCCGGCATCAACGTCATCGACACCGGTGCGCATTACCGCTACGGCCGCTCGCTGGCAGCGGTGGGGGCGGGCGTGCGTGCCGCGGTCGAGGCCGGCGTGCCACGCGAGGCCATGTTCCTGATCTCCAAGGGCGGCTTCCTCACCCTGCGCGGCGGGCCGCCGGCCGACATGCAGGCCTGGTTCGAGCAGGAGATCGTGGCCCAGGGCTACGGCAGCATGGAGGACCTGGCCAAGGGCTGCCACCTGCTCACGCCGGCCTACATCAACTACCAGATCGAGCTCTCGCGCAACCTGATGGGCGTGGAGACGCTGGACGCCTTCCTCATCGACCAGCCCGAGGTACACATCCCGGAAATCGGCAAGGAGGCGCTCAACCGCAAGCTGCTGCCCGTGTTCGAGGTGCTGGAGCGGGCCGTCGCCGAGGGCCGCATCCGTTACTACGGCATCGCCACCTTCGACGGCCTGCGCGTGGAGACCGACGACAAG
Organism: Thioalkalivibrio sp.; assembly: GCA_011046015.1. Taxonomy (GTDB): domain Bacteria; phylum Pseudomonadota; class Gammaproteobacteria; order SpSt-1174; family SpSt-1174; genus SpSt-1174. Next base: position 7,917 of record DSBO01000256.1, read on the forward strand.
CTGTTCCAGTCCATCACCTCCATGCAGGGCCTGGCCGAGAAGGCGGCACAGGCCGCGACCGGCCAGGACATGGCGCGCCACCACTTCAAGCTCATGACCATGCCCTTCAACCAGGTGATGCTGGAGGGGTTCACGCGCTTCAACACCGCCACCGGGCAGGGCAACGTGGGTTCGCCGGTGCAGGCCGCGCACCAGCTCGACGTGTACATGATGGCCAGCCACAGCATGTTCAAGGGCCATCTCGCACAGCAGTCCATGGACGTGGTGGAGCGTGCCATCGGCAACGTCGCCAATCCTGCGCAGCGCGCACTGCAGTTCAACCGGTCCACGCCCGGTATCGGCACTTCGCTGGTGGGCATGAGCACGCCCGAGCACCTGGACGATGTACTGGCCGTGGCCAAGCTCCCGCCGCTGCCGCGCAAGGACTATCTCGCCATGTACCAGAAGGCCGAGGGCGTGTAACCGCCCCTCCCGGAGACGAGACCCGATGCAAGCCGACCTCAAGGCCCTGGAGTTCGACGCCATCCGCCGACTCCTGGAAAAGCTTACCGCCACCCCCTACGGGGCCGACGCGGCCCGCGCCCTGGAGCCCGCGCCGAGCCTGGACATCGCCCGTAACATGCAGCAGGCCGTGACGGTGGCCCGCCAGCTCGTCGACGCGGGCCGCGCGCCCTCCATCGGCCAGTTGCCGGACGTGCGCGCCGCCCTGCGCCAGGCCGCCTCACCGGGCGCGGCCCTGAGCAGCCAGGCGCTGTACAACCTGCAGGTGGTGATGAACGCCGGGCACCGACTGGGCGAGGCGTTGGCCGAACACCCGGCGCTGTACCCGGGGGACCTCGGCGAGCTGCGAGCGCCGCAGGCGGTGGTCGACATCCTCGCCCGCACCCTGGTCGGTGCCGGTACCCTGCGCGACGATGCCAGCGAGGCGCTGGTCGGGTACTTCGGCGAGCGCAAGGCGCTGCGCGAGCAGGTCGAGGAGGTCATCCGCCAGCGCATGGCGAAGGCCGACATCAAGGACCAGTTCGAGGATCCGAAGAAGGTCGACTGGCACAATGAGCGCGGCGTGATCACCGTGCGCGGCACCGAGGCGGACAAGATCAAGGGGGTGCGGCGTGGCACGGCCATGGGTGGGCGCGACGTCATCATCGAGCCGATGGAGGCCGTGCCGCACAACAACCACCTGGAGACGGTCAACGGCAAGATCACCGGTGAGCAGCAGCGCCTGCTGCGCGAGATCACCGGCGTGATCCGCGAGCACGTGCAGCCCCTGCAACAGCTGCTCGCGGCCATCACCTGGGTGGACCTGGCGCTGGCCGCCGGCGAGCTCAGCCGCGCCATGCACGCCCATGCCCCCACGCTGAGCGACGCGGCGGGCGTGGAGCTCCGGCAGGCCTATCATCCGCTGCTGCTACTGCAGTTCGCCGACGGCCGGGGTCCGCAGCCGGTGCCGCTCTCCATTCGCCTGGGCGGCGAGGACACCATCCTGCTCATCACCGGACCCAACACCGGCGGCAAGACAGTGGCGCTCAAGACCCTGGGCCTGCTGACGGTGATGGCCTACTGCGGCCTGCACATCCCGGCCGAGCAGGACTGCGTGATCGGCAACTACCGCAAGGTAATCGTCGACGTGGGTGACCACCAGAGCCTGTTCCACCACCTCTCGACCTTCGCCGGCCACGTGGAGGTGCTCAAGCGCATCCTCGACGAGGCCGACGGCGACACCCTGGTGCTGCTCGACGAGCTGGGCACCGGCACCGACCCGGAGGAGGGCGCCGCGCTGGCCATGGCGGTGCTGGACGAACTGCTGGACCGCCGCGTGCAGGGTATCGTCAACACCCACCTCTCGCCGCTCAAGGACTACGCCGACCGCCACGCCAACATCGTCAACGCCTCCATGCAGTTCGACCACGAGCGCCTGGTACCTACCTACCAACTGCAGATCGGTGTCCCCGGGGTCTCGCTGGGGCTCACCATCGCCGAGAAGAACGGCCTGCCCCGTGACCTGATCGGCCGGGCCCGCGAGCACCTGGCCGAGATCTCCGAGCTCAGCGCCCGCCACGGCTGAGGGCCGTCGGCGGCCCGCACAGCCCGGGTGGCGTGCAATATTAATAGTTCGTGAAATCTTGAATCGAAGCGGTTAAGATTAAAGTCTTTCGCTATCCGTACCCTCGGCGGCAATCGTGTTGATTTTATGGGGTTTTTTCTCCCGGCCGGTCATGGGGCGGTAGGCGTGCTTCTGAAAAACTTCCGTATGGGGACTTGCAAGTGGAACTGACCGGTGCCGAAATCTTCGTCCGTTGCCTCAAGGAAGAGGGCGTTGATGTCATTTTCGGGTATCCCGGTGGTGCCGTCCTGCATATCTACGACGCGCTGTACAGGCAGAAGGACGTGACCCACGTCCTGGTGCGTCATGAACAGGGCGCGGTTCACGCCGCCGAGGGTTACGCGAAATCCTCCGACCGTCCGGGTGTGGCGCTGGTCACCTCGGGTCCGGGCGCGACCAATGCCATCACCGGCATTGCCGATGCCTACATGGATTCGGTACCGCTCGTCGTCTTCTCCGGCCAGGTCAACACCGCGCTGATCGGCAACGATGCCTTTCAGGAAGTGGACACGGTGGGCATCACGCGCCCGATCGTGAAGCACAACTTCCTGGTCAAGGACGTGAAGGACCTGGCCGAGACCATCAAGAAGGCCTTTTACGTGGCAACCACCGGCCGTCCCGGCCCGGTGGTGGTGGACATTCCCAAGGACGTGACCGCGGACAAGTTCGAGTTCAAGTACCCGCGCACCGTGAAGATGCGCTCGTACAACCCGACCGTGAAGGGCCACCTGGGCCAGATCAAGAAGGCGGCGGATCTCATCCTCGCTGCCGAGAAGCCCATGGTCTACAGCGGCGGCGGCGTCATCCTGAGCCACGCCTCCAAGGCACTGACCGAGTTCACCCGGCTGCTCGGCTATCCCATCACCAATACCCTGATGGGCCTGGGTGCCTACCCGGCCACCGACCGCCAGTTCGTCGGCATGCTCGGCATGCACGGCACCTACGAGGCCAACATGGGCATGCACCATGCCGACCTCATCATCGCCGTCGGGGCCCGTTTCGATGACCGCGTGACCGGTAACATCGAGAAGTTCTGCCCGCATGCGAAGATCGTGCACATCGACATCGACCCGGCCTCCATCTCCAAGAACGTGAAGGTGGACGTGCCGATCGTGGGCGATGTGGACCGCGTGCTGAAGGAGCTGGTCAAGGAGATCAGGGAGCGCAAGGGCAAGCCGGACGCCTCGGCACTCGAGGCCTGGTGGCAGCAGATCGAGGAGTGGCGGGCGATGGATTGCCTCAAGTACGACCGCGACAGCGATCTGATCAAGCCCCAGTACGTGATCGAGAAGCTCTGGGAGGTGACGAAGGGCGATGCCTTCGTCACCTCCGATGTGGGTCAGCACCAGATGTTCACGGCGCAGTTCTACAAGTTCGACAAGCCCAACCGCTGGATCAACTCCGGGGGGCTCGGCACCATGGGCTTCGGCCTGCCGGCAGCAATGGGCGTGCAGATGGCCAACCCGAAGGACCTGGTCTGCACCGTGACCGGCGAGGCCAGCATCCAGATGTGCATCCAGGAGCTCTCGACCTGCTTGCAGTACCAGCTACCCATCAAGGTGGTGAACCTCAACAACCGCTACATGGGCATGGTGAGACAGTGGCAGGAGTTCTTCTACCAGGGGCGCTACGCCATGTCCTACATGGATGCCCTGCCGGACTTCGTGAAGCTGGCCGAGGCCTATGGTCATGTCGGTATGCGCATCGAAAAGCCGGCCGACGTCGAGGGCGCGCTCAAGGAGGCGATGAAGCTCAAGGACCGCCTGGTCTTCATGGACTTCATCACCGATCAGGGCGAGAACGTCTACCCAATGATCCCCGCCGGTGCGGGGCAGAACGAAATGATCCTGGTGTAAGTCATGCGGCACATCATCTCCATTCTGATCGAAAACGAGTCCGGCGCGCTGTCGCGGGTTGCCGGCCTGTTCTCGGCGCGCGGCTACAACATCGAGTCGCTCACCGTGGCACCCACAGACGACCCGACCCTGTCGCGCATGACCCTGGTGACCCGTGGCTCCGACCAGATCATCGAGCAGATCACCAAGCAGCTGAACAAGCTGGTGGATGTGGTCAAACTCATGGATCTCACTGAGCATCGCCACATCGAGCGCGAGATGATGCTGGTGAAGGTCAAGGCGCAGGGCACGGAACGCGACGAGGTGAAGCGCCTGGTCGACATCTTCCGCGGCCGCATCGTGGACGTTGCCGCCACCACCTACACGGTGGAACTCACCGGTACCGGCGACAAGCTCGACGCCTTCATCACCGCGCTGGAAGGCAGCGTGATTCTCGAGGTGGTGCGCTCTGGTGTCATGGGCATCGCGCGCGGCGACGTGGCGCTGAAGATCTGACGACAACCGATTGCTGACGTGGCCGCATGGCGGCGTCCCGAACCTTAGATACTGGCTTTACGTGGGGAACAACCGATGAAGATGTATTACGACAAAGACTGTGACCTTTCCATCATCAAAGGGATGAAGGTCGCCATTATTGGCTACGGCTCCCAGGGGCATGCCCATGCGAACAACCTCAAGGACTCCGGCGTGGACGTCACCGTCGGTCTGCGCGCGGGTTCTGCGTCCGCGGCCAAGGCGGAGAACTCCGGCCTGACCGTGAAGCCGGTGGCCGAGGCCGTGGCCGGCGCCGACGTGGTCATGGTACTGACCCCGGACGAGTTCCAGTCCCAGCTCTACAAGGCCGAAATCGAACCGAACCTGAAGAAGGGCGCGGTGCTGGCTTTTGCCCACGGCTTTGCCATCGTCTACAACCAGATCGTGCCGCGCTCCGACATGGACGTGATCATGATCGCGCCCAAGGCCCCGGGCCACACCGTGCGTTCCGAGTTCACCAAAGGCGGCGGCATCCCGGACCTGATCGCCGTCCATCAGGATGCCTCCGGCAAGGCCAAGGACATCGCACTGTCGTATGCCTCCGCCATCGGCGGTGGCCGCACCGGCATCATCGAGACCACCTTCCGTGACGAGACCGAGACCGACCTGTTCGGCGAGCAGGCCGTGCTCTGCGGCGGCGCCGTGGAGCTGGTGAAGGCCGGTTTCGAGACCCTGGTCGAGGCCGGCTACGCGCCGGAGATGGCCTACTTCGAGTGCCTGCACGAGCTCAAGCTGATCGTCGACCTGATGTACGAGGGCGGCATCGCCAATATGAACTACTCCATCTCCAACAACGCGGAGTACGGCGAGTACGTCACCGGTCCGAAGGTCATCAACGAAGAGAGTCGTTGGGCGATGAAGGAAGCGCTGCACAACATCCAGACCGGCGAATATGCCAAGCGCTTCATCCTCGAGGGTCAGACCAACTATCCCGAGATGACTGCACGTCGTCGGCTGAACGCCGAGCATCCGATCGAGGAGGTCGGCGAGTGCCTGCGCAGCATGATGCCGTGGATCACGGCAAACAAGATCGTCGACAAGACGAAAAATTGAGGCAAGGGCCGGCGGGGGCGCAAGCACCGCCGGCCTTTCTCGTTCTGGGGCACTGCCATGTTTCCGATAGCCCGCGAAGCACGTCTGTTTGTCCTGGCGATCCTGGTCGTCGCCATCCTGGCGACGGTGTACCTGCCGTATGCCGTGGCCGCGGTGTTCTGGGTGCTGCTGGTCGCGGTGGTATTCCTGCTGCGAGACCTGCGGCGCCTGGTGCCGTCCCGGCCGCTGGGCGTGGTGAGTCCGGTGGACGGCAGGGTGACTTCAGTATCGCGTGCGCGTGATCCCTACCTGAAGCGCGAGGCGCTGGTGATCCGCATCCGTCAGCGTACCCTGGGCGAGTTCAACGTCCACAGCCCGGTGGAGGGCCGGGTGACGGGGCGCTGGTGGCCGGAGCAGACGCCCGAGGACGAGGGTGCCCTGCCGCCGGGGCACTTCGCCATCTGGTTCAAGACCGACGAGGGGGACGACGCCGTGGTCGCCATCGACCTGCGCGGCCGGTTCCAGCTCATGCACTGCAGCGTGCAGCCGGGCGAGCGCACGGGGCAGGGCAGGCGCTGCGGCCTCATGGGTTTCGGCCGGCCCGTCACCGTGTACCTGCCCGTCAGCGCCCGCGTGGCGGTGGAACCGGGTCAGTGCCTGCTCGCCGGTAGCGACGAGATTGCGTCTTTCGTGCACGGCTAACATAATCGGATGTTCACCCAACGCAATGCAGGATGCGCATGAGTTCTGAAGACCAAAAGTCGCATCGCGCGATCTATCTCCTGCCCAATTTGTTCACCACGGCGGCGCTGTTCGCGGGCTTTTATGCCATCGTTGCGGCCATGGCGGACCGGTTCGAGGCGGCAGCCGTGGCGATCTTCATCGCCATGGTGCTGGATGGCGTGGACGGGCGCGTGGCACGCATGACCAATACCCAGAGCGCCTTCGGCGCCGAGTACGACAGCCTGGCCGACATGGTGTCATTCGGCTTGGCGCCGGCGCTGGTCATGTACCAGTGGGCGCTGATCTACCTCGATCCGCTGGGCTTTGGCTGGGCGAAGACGGGCTGGCTGGCAGCCTTTCTCTACACGGCCTGCGCGGCCCTGCGCCTCGCGCGCTTCAATACCAAGGTGGGCACCTCCGACAAGCGCTTCTTTCAGGGGTTGCCGAGTCCGACGGCCGCGGCCGTGCTCATGGGCATGGTCTGGGTTCTGCACGACCTAGAAGTGGAGGGCGAGACCCTGCGCTTCGTGGCCCTGGGCGTCACTATCATCGTTGGCTTGCTGATGGTGAGCAACATCAGCTATTACAGCTTCAAGGACATCGACTTCCGCAACCGCGTACCGTTCATCGCCCTGTTACTGGTGGTGGTAGTCCTCGTGGTTGCCTCGCTCGATCCGCCCAAGATCCTCCTCGCGGCCTTCGGCCTCTATACCCTGTCCGGCCCGGTGCTCGCACTCGTTCGCTGGCGGCGCAAGCGTGAACGCGCGATCGAGTCCTCCCAGGATTCGGACGCCGGGAACGGGGGCTAGGCAGCGCCGGTCGTGGCCGTCTGATCTCTGTCCCCGCACGCGCCGCGACTGCCGCTATAGCGGTGCCCAGCTGGCCTGGCGAGGCCATGCGCACCCACTGTTTATCGCTATCGGAGTCCTGCAGGCGAGGATGATCCGGTACACTATCCCGATTAAGCCGACCCGAACTGCGCGGGTCGAACGGAGAATGTGAACATGGCGGACAAAGATAAACTCATCATCTTCGATACCACCCTGCGCGACGGCGAGCAGAGCCCGGGCGCCTCCATGACCCGGGACGAGAAGGTACGTATCGCCAAGGCCCTGGAGAAGATGCGCGTGGACGTGATCGAGGCCGGCTTCCCGATCGCGAGTCCCGGCGACTTCGAGGCCGTGCAGGCGGTGGCGCGCAGCATCAAGGACAGCACGGTGTGCGGCCTTTCCCGCGCGCTGGACAAGGACATCGACCGTGCCGGCGAGGCCCTGAAGGACGCCAACTCGGCGCGTATCCACACCTTCATCGCCACCTCGCCCATCCACATGCAGGCGAAGCTGCGCATGGAGCCCGACCAGGTGCTCGAGCAGGCCGTGCGCGCGGTGAAGCGCGCACGCCAGCACACCGACAACGTCGAGTTCTCGGCCGAGGACGCCGGGCGCTCCGAGCTCGATTTCCTCTGTCGCGTGATCGAGGCGGTGATCGATGCAGGTGCCACCACCATCAACATCCCGGACACCGTGGGCTACAACATCCCGCAGCAGTTCGGCGAGCTGATCGGTAACCTCATGTCGCGCGTGCCGAACGCCGACAAGGCGGTGTTCTCCGTGCATTGCCACAACGACCTCGGTCTGGCCGTCTCCAACTCGCTTGCTGCCGTGCTCAACGGGGCGCGCCAGGTGGAGTGCACCATCAACGGTCTGGGTGAACGTGCCGGGAACGCCTCGCTGGAGGAGATCGTGATGGCGGTACGCACGCGCCAGGATGTCTTCTCCTGCGACACCGACCTCGACACCACGCAGATCGTGCCCTGCTCGCGCCTGGTGTCGGGCATCACCGGCTTCCCGGTGCAGCCGAACAAGGCCATCGTCGGCGCCAATGCCTTCGCCCATGAGTCCGGCATCCACCAGGACGGCGTGCTCAAGTCGCGCGAGACCTACGAGATCATGCGGGCCGAGGACGTCGGCTGGAGCGCCAACCGCATCGTGCTCGGCAAGCACTCGGGCCGCAATGCCTTCCGCACCCGCTGTCAGGAGATCGGCATCGAGTTCGAGACGGAAGAAGAGCTCAACCTGGCCTTCTCCAGGTTCAAGGACCTGGCCGACAAGAAGCACGACATCTTCGACGAGGATCTGCAGGCCCTCGTCAGCGAGACCAGCACGGCGGTCGAGGACGAGTGCTACAAGCTGCTGGCCCTGCGCGTGTGTTCGGAGACCGGCGAGACGCCGGTGGCGGGCATCACGCTCAGCGTCGACGGCGAGGAGAAGGCGGGCGAGTGCGCCGGCAGCGGCCCGGTGGATGCGGCCTTCCGCGCCATCGAGGAGATCGTCTCCAGCGGCACCCAGCTGCAGCTCTACTCGGTGAACAACATCACCAGCGGCACCGATGCACAGGGCGAGGTGACCGTGCGCCTGGAGAAGGCCGGGCGGATCGTCAACGGTCTGGGGGCGGATACCGACATCGTCATCGCTTCGGCCAAGGCCTATCTCAACGCCCTGAACAAGCTGGTGGACCAGACCCTGCGTGCCCATCCCCAGCGGGACGGGGTGTAAGCAACACAGGGCCGGGATCACCGGCCCTTCGTCCGAGCGAGACCGGAACATGCGCGACGAACGACAACGGCGTTACCTGGAGGCGATGGGCATCCCGCTGTGGGCACCGCGCAAGCCCCTGACCCGGGCAGCGGTGCGCGCCGCCGAGCCGTCCGCTCCGGCGCCCGAGCCGGTCGCGGCGCCGGCTACCCCTGAACCGGTGTCCCGTGCCGTGTCACCGCCGCGTCGGGAGGGCGGGGCGTCCGCACCACCACCGGCCGCCACGCCGGCCCCGCTGCCGGACACATCACGTCCCCCGGGGGGCGCACCGGACATCGCCACACTGGACCTCGACGGGCTGCGCGAACAGGTCGCCGCCTGCGCGCGCTGTGCGGAGCTCGCCGCCACCCGCACCCAGACCGTATTCGGCGTCGGCAACCCGGATGCCGACTGGCTGGTGATCGGCGAGGCCCCGGGGGCGGAGGAGGACCGCCGCGGCGAACCCTTCGTCGGGCGCGCCGGCCAACTGCTCGACGCGATGCTCGCGGCCATCGCGCTGGATCGCCAGCAGGCCTATATCGCCAACATCCTCAAGTGCCGGCCACCGAACAACCGCGACCCGCGGCCCGAGGAGGCAGCCAACTGCCGGCCCTGGCTGGATCGCCAGATCGCGCTCATCCACCCGAAGCTCATACTGGTTGTCGGCCGCATCGCGGCGCAGGCCCTGCTCGGCACGGATGCGCCGCTTGCCAGCCTGCGGGGCCAGGTGCATCGCCTGCCGGGGACGGGCCTCCCGGTGATCGTCACCTACCACCCGGCCTACCTGCTGCGCACGCCGAAAGACAAGCGCAAGGCCTGGGCCGACCTCAAGCTCGCGCGCCAGGTGATGGCCGCCGAGGCCGGCTGAAACCGGGGCTGCCGGTGAGTGCCGTCCACGACCTGCCCAGCCCGCTGTTGCGCCGTATGCGCACCGACGACCTGGATGCCGTCATGGAGATCGAGGTACGCGCCTACCCTTACCCCTGGACGCGCGGAATCTTTCACGACTGCCTGCGGGTGGGCTATTCCTGCTGGGTCTACGAGGACCGCGAGGCGCACGCCCTCATCGCCTATGGTGTGATGACCTTCGCCGTGGACGAGTGCCACCTGATGAATCTCACCGTGCGGCCCGAGCTGCAGGGGCAGGGCCTTGGGCGGCGCCTGCTGCGCGACCTGGTGGAGATGAGCCGGCTCGCTGGCGCGGCACGCGTGCTGCTGGAAGTGCGCCCGAGCAACGAGCCCGCGCTCGCCCTGTACCGCGCCGAGGGCTTCGCCCAGATCGGCCGGCGCAAGAACTACTACCCCGCCCCGGCGGGTCGCGAGGACGCCCTGGTGCTGGTGCGTGAGCTCTTCGTGCCGGGCGAGAACGCCTGATGTCGATGGCGCGTTTCCGTTATAATGGCGGGTCTTTTCAGTCACTGCATCAGCGCATTGTCCCCCATGTCCGACTTTCTCAAGGAACTGGCCCGTCGTCGCACCTTTGCGATCATCTCGCACCCTGACGCCGGCAAGACCACCATCACCGAAAAACTGCTGCTCTACGGTGGCGCGATCCAGCTCGCTGGTACCGTCAAGGGCCGCAAGTCCGCGCGCCACGCCACCTCCGACTGGATGGCCATGGAAAAGGAGCGCGGCATCTCCGTGACCTCCTCGGTGATGCAGTTTCCGTACAAGGGGTGCATCGTCAACCTGCTGGACACGCCTGGGCACGAGGACTTCTCGGAAGACACCTACCGTACGCTGACCGCCGTCGACTCGGCGCTGATGGTCATCGATGCCGCCAAGGGCGTCGAGGAGCGCACCATCAAGCTGATGGAGGTCTGCCGCCTGCGCACCACGCCGATCATGACCTTCATCAACAAGCTCGACCGCGAGGGCCGCGAGACCATCGAGCTGCTGGACGAGGTCGAGAACGTGCTCAACATTCGCTGTGCACCGGTCACCTGGCCCATCGGCATGGGCAAGCGCTTCAAGGGCGTGTACCACCTGCATCGCAACGCCGTGCACCTGTTCAGTCCCACGCACGGCGGCAAGGTGCAGCAGGGCGAGGTCATCGAGGGCCTGGACAACCCGCGTCTGGACGAACTGCTGGGTGACCAGGCGCGCGAGCTGCGCGACGAGATCGAGCTGGTGCAGGCGGCGAGCAACGAATTCGATCACGAGGCCTATCTCGCGGGTGAACTCACGCCCGTGTTCTTCGGCTCGGCGATCAACAACTTCGGTGTCAGCGAGCTGCTGGACGACTTCGTCGAGTACGCGCCGCCGCCGCAGCCGCGCGAGGCCACCACGCGCGTCGTCGAGCCGCAGGAAGAGAAGCTCACCGGCTTTATCTTCAAGGTGCAGGCCAACATGGATCCGCAGCACCGTGACCGCATCGCCTTCATGCGTATCTGTTCCGGCACCTTCACCAAGGGCATGAAGCTGCGTCAGGTGCGTATCGGAAAGGACGTCAAGATCAGCGACGCGCTGACCTTCATGGCCTCCGACCGCGAGCACGTGGAGGAGGCCTTCCCGGGCGATATCCTCGGCCTGCACAATCACGGCACCATTCGTATCGGCGATACCTTCACCCAGGGCGAAGACCTGGCCTTCACCGGCATCCCCAACTTCGCACCCGAACTCTTCCGCCGCGCGCAGCTGCGCGACCCGCTGAAGATGAAACAGTTGCAAAAGGGCCTGTCGCAGCTCTGCGAGGAGGGCGCGACCCAGCTGTTCCGTCCGCTCACCAATAACGACCTGATCCTCGGCGCGGTCGGTGTGCTGCAGTTCGACGTGGTAGCCCAGCGCCTCAAGGACGAGTACAACGTCGACTGCCAGTTCGAGGCGGTGAACGTGAATACCGCGCGCTGGGTCACGTCGGACGACAAGAAGAAGTTCGAGCAGTTCAAGGACAAGGCCGCCACCAACCTCGCGCTGGATCATGCCGGGGAACTCGTCTATATCGCGCCGACCCGCGTGAACCTGCAGATGGCCATCGAGAAGTGGCCGGAGGTCGAATTCCACGCCACCCGCGAACACGGCGGCTGAGTGAGGCACTCCGGGTACGTGCTGCGATAGCGATGCCTAGGCGAATATGCCACCCCTGATCGCGCCTCGCAGCGCTCCTACGGGTGCCCAGGTTTGAGGGTATGAGTTGCGATGGCCATGCCTGACGACGGTCCCCGCCTTGCTGGCTTTGCACCCAGTGCCTCGATGCGCGACCATGAGGCTGTTCGTTCCGTTGCCCCGAGGGGCAGAGGAGGGGGTATGGCCAGGCGTATCGTCATCATCCAGGGGCATCCGGACCCGGAGCCCGTACATCTCGACCATGCGCTGGCGGCGGCCTATCGCGAGGGCGCCGAGGCCGCAGGCCACGACGTGCGGGTGATCGAGGTCGGCCGACTGGACTTTCCACTACTGCGCAACAAGCAGGACTTCGACCACGGCGAAACGCCGTCGGCGATTCGCGAGGCCCAGCAGGTCATCGACTGGGCCGAGCATCTATTGATTCTGCATCCCCTCTGGCTTGGCGATATGCCTGCACTGCTCAAGGCCTTTCTCGAACAGGTGTTCCGGCCGGGCTTCGGTTTCGAGGGTGGCAAACGCATGCGTCCGCGACTCAGGGGGCGCAGCGCGCGTGTGGTGATCACCATGGGCATGCCGGCCTTCATCTACCGCTGGTATTTCGGTGCCCACAGCCTGAAGCTGCTCAAGCGCCACATCCTCGGTTTCTGCGGGATCGCTCCCATACGCGGCACGTTGCTCGGTCTGGTCGACACCAGCGAGGCGCGCCGGCACCGGTGGCTGGACAGGATGAGGGCCCTTGGGCGGGCCGGGGAGTAGGTGATCACAACAGAGGACACCGAGGACAGTCTCTTCCCTGCAGGGGCGCTGCAAGGCATTGCGCTTTTACCTCTGTGATCTCCCTGCCCTCTGTGGCTAAATAATCAACGTTCCCACGGGGCGCAGGAGGATGGGTGCTCAAGCTTCGATTGCTGTTTGGTCTGCTCGCGGTCTCATTGTTCGTCAATGCGTATCTCTACGCCCGTACCCAGGCCGTCCACCCGGCCTTGCAGCCGGTGGACGCGGTGATCAGGCCTGCCGACCTGGCCCTGACCCCTGATCAGGCCCTGGCGCTGGACTCGGTACGTCGCTTCGCCGAGATCCGTTCACGGCGGCGCGAGGAACAACGCGAAGTCCCCGAGGCCCGGTTGCGACACGCCCTGAGCGATGCCTCGGGATCGACAGAGGCGCTGGACGAGGCCCTGGAGGAGCTCGGGGCCATCGATGCCGAGTATCGTTATCGCCTGGTGGGTGAAATCATCAAGTGGCGCGATAGCCTGGGCCCCGAGCAGCGCATGCGGCTTGCGTCCGAACTGGAGCAGCAGGGGCTGGGTGCCCTGATCCCCCAGTGGCGTTGAGAGGATGAGCATGCAGAAGACCCTGGTGATCATCGGCATCGTCATTCTCCTCGCGGGGCTGTTCTGGCCCTGGCTCGGCAAGCTGCCCATTGGCCGGTTGCCGGGCGACATCGTCATCGAACGACCGGGCTTCAAGGCCTATTTCCCGTTCACCACCATGATCCTCGCGAGCCTTTTGCTCTCGCTGGTCCTCTGGCTGTTCCGCAAATGACGGTCGATGCCATGAACCGACGCCGCATGCTGGCCTGGACCCTCTACGACTGGGGCAACTCTGCCTTCGCCACCGTGGTCATGGCCGGCTTCTTTCCGCTGTTCTTTCGCTCCTACTGGAGTGCCGGGCAGGAAAGCGCCGAGATCACCCTGCACCTGGGCATGGCTAATTCGATCGGCAGCCTGGTGATCGTGCTCAGCGCCCCCATCCTCGGCGCACTGGCGGACCAGGGCAGCTTCAAGAAGCGGTTCCTGAGCCTCTTCGCCCTGCTCGGCATCGCCATGACGCTCGGTCTTTACTGGGTGGCACAGGGCGAGTGGCTGCTCGCTGCCATGCTGTATGCTGCCGCC
>DSBO01000144.1 GCA_011046015.1 Thioalkalivibrio sp.
CCTCCGCCACGTCGCGGGTCAGGGCCGCCACGGTCTCGTGAATGCGCTTTGATGCCGCGGCCTGGCCACCCTCCACCGCCAGGAACGCCTTGGTCAGGGCAACACTGATCTTGCCCGCATCGAAGGCCGTCACGCTGCCATTGCGGCGCATCACCTGGGGATGCGGGGTACCCGTCTCGGGTCGGGGTGTGGGGTCAGCCGGGGCCGCGGCCAGCGGCCGCGGGGTCGAGTCGATCTGTTCGGTGTGCATCTGCGCCTCCCAGGGTCCGTTCGGAGTCGCCGCGTCGACGCGGCGGGTGTCGGCGCCTAACACATGACAGTTGCGGGGGAGGAAAGGATCGGTCGTTCGGGCGTTGTAGCCGGGCACGGGCCTTCATCCCCGACGCCTGTTACGCGAAGGCGAGGGTCGGGCGGCCAGCGGGCCGCCGGGCTCAGGCAGGTCTTCGGACTCGGGGGCATTGCCTGGAACCTACCGTCGCGGCTTCCCATCCCGTCAGGACAGTGCCCGGTACGTGCTTGGCGACGTACCTTGCGACCTTCGTTCCCCCATACCGCTGCGCGTCAGTCCCGGATTCTCACCGGGTTCCCTGTTGCCTGTACCCCTAGGGATAGGGGTACAACCGGAGCTTGGCTACAAGATATAGGGGTTTTACGGCGATCGCAAGCACCGTTTCAGCGGGGCTCGTCCACCGCGTGCACGTCGGCAAGCTGCGCGAGGCAGGTGTCCTGTGCCCGCGCCACGAAGGCCGCCAGGTGCGGGAGACCGGCCTCGCCGGCGCGCATGGCGGCGTAGAGGGTGGCGTGCAGGCCCTGTGGTCCCAGGGGTCGGGCGAGCAGGTAGCCGCGCCCCAGCTCGTCGGCCACGGCCCAGCGGGGCAGCGCCGCCACCCCGCGACCGCTGGCCACCAGCTGCAGCAGCATGGGTGTGAGTTCGGTTCGACGCCACTCGGCCGGCACCACCCCTGCCGGCGCCAGGAAGCGCGACCAGACGTCTAGGTGCTCGGGCTCCACGGGATAGGTCACCAGGGTCTCCCCGCGCAGGTCTTCCGGGCGCACGTGATCCCGCGCGGCCAGCCGATGGCGGGGCGACATCACCAGCACGCTCTCGTAGCCGAACAGCGGCCGGTAGGCCACGTCCCGTCGCGCCTGAGGATCGGCGGTGATGACCAGGTCGATATCGCCACGCGTCAGCGCCGGCAGGGTGTCGCCCGGGAAAGACAGCGTGAGATCGACCTCGATCCGGGGATGGTCCGCCTGATAGCGGTCGAGTGCGGGCATGAGCCAGTCGAAGCAGGCATGGCATTCCAGGGCCAGGTACAGGCGTCCGACACTACCACTGGCCAGGCGCTCGAGCGCCTGGTGGGCCGCGCGCACGCGGGGCAGCAGCTCGTCGGCCAGTGCGAGCAGGCGCAGCCCGGCCTCGGAAAAGGCCAGCGGACGACTGTTGCGCGTGAACAGGGGCAGGCCGAGCTGGTGTTCCAGAGCCTTGAGCTGGTGCGAGAGGGCCGACTGGGTGAGGTGCAGCCGCTCGGCCGCCGCCACGAGGCTGCCGGCCTCGCGCAGCACGACGAGGGTACGCAGGTGCCGCAACTCCACCGGGTTATGAATAGGATTCATGAATAACTGAAAAATATGAAATGGATTCCATGAAAGTATCCCGCCAGACTGCTCCCACGACAAGTCATACAACCAGGGGTTCTGGCATGGACACGAAACGCATCACGACACACAACCTGGGCTATCCGCGCATCGGCGCACGGCGCGAACTCAAGTTCGCGCTCGAAGGCTACTGGCGCGGCGAGCTGGACGCGGCCGGGCTTGAGGCCGCGGGGCGCGCGCTGCGCGAACGCCACTGGCGGGAACAACGTGCGGCGGGCATGGATTGGGTACCGGTGGGCGACTTCTCGCTCTACGACCACGTTGCCGACACCACCCTCTTGCTGGGCGCTGCTCCGGCGCGCTTCGGTGCGCAGGCGAATCCGCTCGAGGGCTACTTCCGCATGGCCCGCGGCCGCGCCCACGATGATGACCCCGAGGCCACGCCTGCGCTGGAGATGACCAAGTGGTTCGACACCAACTACCACTACCTGGTCCCGGAGCTGCACAGCGGGCAGTCGTTCCGCTTGCACGGCGAACGCCTGTTCGCCCAGGTGCGCGAGGCACAGGCGCTGGGACTGGACGCCAAGCCGGTGATCCTGGGGCCACTCACCTGGCTCTGGCTCGGCAAGATGGCCGACGACGGCGACCGCCTCGCCCTGCTCGACGCCCTGCTGCCCGTCTACGGCGAGCTGCTGGCCGAGCTGGCGGCGCTGGGTTGCACCTGGGTGCAGATCGACGAGCCCATCCTGGTGCTCGACCTGCCGGCGCCCTGGCGGCAGGCGTTCGAGACCGCCTATCACCGCCTGCAAACCCCCGGCCTGAAGCGCCTGCTCGCCACCTATTTCGGCGAGCTCGGTGACATCACCGCGCTGGCCTGCCGGTTGCCGGTGGATGGCCTGCACATTGATCTTGCCCGCGCACCCGACCAGCTCACGCGCGTGCTCGACCACCTGCCGGCCTACAAGCAGCTGTCGCTCGGCGTGGTCGACGGCCGCAACGTGTGGCGTTGCGACCTGCAGGCCGCTCGCGCGCACATCGCCGAGGTCCTGGCGCGACGACCCGACGGTCTCTGGCTCGCGCCGAGCTGTTCCCTGCTGCACGTCCCGCAGGACCTCGATCACGAACCGGACCTGGACGCGGCGCTGCGCGCCTGGCTCGCCTTCGCGCGCCAGAAGCTCGACGAGGTGAGCCTGCTGGCGCGGCTGGCGACCACCGCGGAGCCGACCCAGGGCGATGTCGAGGCCCTGCGCCGGAGCGAGGCAGCCCTCGCGTCACGGCGTCGCTCGCCGCGCATCCACCGCCCCGAGGTGGCTAGGCGACTGGCCTCGCTGCCGACCGACGTCGACCGGCGCAAGAGCCCGTTCGGCATGCGCAAACGCGCGCAGCAGGCGCGGCTGGGGCTGCCACTGCTGCCCACCACCACCATCGGCTCCTTCCCGCAGACGGGTGAGATCCGCCGCACCCGGCAGGCATTCAAACAGGGTCGGATCGACGCGGCAGCCTACGAGGCCGCCATGCAGGCCAGCATCCGCGAGGCGGTCGAACGGCAGGAGGCGCTGGGGCTGGACGTGCTGGTGCACGGGGAGCCGGAGCGCAACGACATGGTGGAGTACTTCGGTGAGCAGCTCGAGGGCTACGCCTTCACGCGCCACGGATGGGTGCAATCCTATGGCTCGCGCTGCGTGAAACCTCCGATCATCTATGGCGACGTGCAGCGGCCGGCCGCGATGACGGTGGCCTGGTCACGCTATGCCCAGTCGCTCACCGGCCGCCCCATGAAAGGGATGCTCACGGGACCGGTGACCATGCTGCAGTGGTCCTTCGTGCGCGACGACCAGCCGCGCGCACGCAGCTGCGAGCAGATCGCCCTGGCCCTGCGCGACGAGGTCTGCGACCTGGAGGCGGCCGGCATCGGCATCATCCAGATCGACGAGCCCGCCCTGCGCGAGGGGTTGCCGCTGCGCCAACGGGACTGGGGTGAATACCTCGACTGGGCGGTGCGCTGCTTTCGCATCACTGCCTCCGGGGTGGCGGACGACACCCAGATCCACACCCACATGTGCTACGCCGAGTTCAACGACATCATCGAGGCCATCGCCGCGCTGGATGCGGACGTGATCACCATCGAGGCCTCGCGTTCGGACATGGCCCTGCTGGAGGCCTTCGAGGACTTCGCCTACCCCAACGACATCGGCCCGGGCGTCTACGACATCCACACGCCCAACGTGCCGACGGCGGACGAGATCCGCGCGCGGCTGGAAAAGGCGCTGGACCGGATCCCGGCCGAACGGTTATGGGTCAACCCGGACTGCGGGCTCAAGACCCGCGGCTGGCCCGAGGTGGAGGCGGCGCTGCGCGCCATGGTCACGGCCACGAACGGGTTGCGCGAGGCGCTTGGGGACGAGGGACGCCAGCGTACCGCCTGAAGCCGGTGCCGGCGCGGCGGGGCGTCACCCGCCCTGCTTCGCGTCGGCGCTGTAGTCGAAGGAGTCGTAGTAGAGCTGTTCATCGGGCAGGCTGCATTCGCCGAAGGCGGCGCGGGCGGCCTGGATCATGGGCGGGGGCCCGGCCATGTAGACGTCGAAGCCCGACAGGTCGGGGTGATCGGCGACCACGGCGTCGTGCACGAAACCGCTGCGTCCGCTCCAGGCGTCCTCGGGTTTCGGTTCGGAGAGCACGGGCACGTAGCTGATGTTTGCATGCGCGTCGGCCCAGCCTTCTGCGAGGTCGTTGAGGTACAGGTCTTCCCTCGCCCGCGCCCCCCAGTAGAGGAGCATGGGCCGGGTGTCGCCGTGGGCGATGGCGTGCTCGATGATGCCCTTGATGGGGGCGAAGCCGGTGCCGCCGGCCACCAGGATCACCGGGCGTTCGGAATCCTCGCGCAGGAAGAAGCTGCCCAGCGGGCCCTCGATGCGCAGCAGGGCCTTTTCCTTCATCTCGTTGAAGACATGGTCGGTGAAGTCGCCACCCGGCACGTGGCGCAGGTGCAGCTCCAGGTACTCGTCCTGGTGGGGGGCGTTGGCCAGCGAGAAGCTGCGGCGGCGGCCGTCCTTCAGCAGGATGTCGATGTACTGGCCGGCGAGGAACTGCAGGCGCTCGGTGGCCGGCAGCTTGACGCGCATCTCCATCACGTCGTGGTTGAGCCGGTTGAGCCCGATCACCCGCACCGGCAGGGTCTTGATCACGATGTCCTTGGCCGCGCCGATCTCGCGCACCTCGATCTCGAGGTCGGACAACGGCAGGGCCTGGCAGAACAGGGCCTTGCCCTCGGCGATGTCCTTGTCGTTGATGGCCGGCGGCTTCACCGCACCGTAGTCCACCTCGCCCTGCAGGAGTTTGCCCAGGCAGGACCCGCAGGCGCCGTTGCGGCAGCCGTAGGGCAGCGCGTAACCCTGGCGCAGCGCCGCGTCGAGGACGGTCTCGTCATCCTCGCAGGTGAACTGGTGGCCGCTCGGTTGTATGGTGACGATGAAGCTCATGCCGGTCCCTTGTCGTGTCGAAGGCGGGGCCGGGGATTTTCGCCTATTTCCGGGGGGATAAAAACCCGTGACCGCTGTGCTTATCATCGGCTGTGGGGATATCGGGCGTCGCGTGGCGCGGCTGCACCGCGCGCGCGGCGATCGCGTGATCGGCGTGGTGCGGTCGGATACCAGTGCGAGGCTGCTGGTGCACGAGGGCATCGAGCCGTTGGTGCTGGATCTGGACCACATCGCGTCCGCGCTGCCGGCGGCAGACCTCGTCTATCATTTCGCCCCACCGCAACCTGACGGTACGACCGACGCACGTACCCGCGCCCTGCTCGACCAGCTTCCACCGGCCCCTCGTCTGGTCTACATCAGCACCTCCGGGGTTTACGGGGATCGCGATGGAGCATGGGTGGACGAAACAACGCCACCACGACCGCAAACCGACCGTGCGCGTCGACGGCTGGACGCCGAGCAACAGCTGCTCGCCTATGGCGGGCGCGCCGGCAGTGCCGTTATGATCCTGCGCGTGGGTGGCATTTACGGCCCCGGGCGGCTGCCCGTCGACCGGCTCGACCAGGTGACGGTGATCTGTCCCGAGGAGGCACCCTATACCAACCGCATCCACGCCGACGATCTGGCCATGATGTGCATGCTGGTCTCGGACAAGGGTACCGCGGGTAACGTCTACAATGTCGCGGACGATAGTCCCAGTACCATGACCGATTACTTCTACCAGGTGGCCGACGCCATCGGAAAACCACGGCCGCCATGCGTAACGATGGAAGATGCGCGCCGGACGTTCACGCCTGCCATGTTGTCGTACCTGAGTGAGTCGCGGCGTATGACCACAGCGAAGATCAAGTCGCTGGGCGCGCGGTTACGCTATCCGGATTTGAGATCCGGCCTCGCCGCATGTCTTACAGAACGGGGCACGTCCCGATGACGGGTCGCTCGAGCCGATGGGTTTCGCGAGCCACCGTCACGGGAGGTTTTGCGCATTTCCCGTACAGCGGAGATACGCCGCCGGCCATGGCTCGAGCCACGACACCCCATACTCTTGGCGAATTGCGCCGACACGAGCTACCCGGCTGTGACTGACCATCGACCTGAACACGAAACGGAGAAGCCACGCGTCCGAGTGGCTGGTGCCGCTAAACTCGGACTTTCGCCTCACCAGTTTTAAAGGGGGGTCGCTACTCGGTGCTGATTGCCTTCGACACGCCGCTCCCGGCGGGAGCGCAGAGCATCTCCATGGACCTCGGCCCGACATTGACTCACCCGACCCTTCACGCGGCGTCACCCATCCGCTTCAAGACGATCAATTGGTCCGAAGGCCACGGTTGAGGCGAGCATAGAGAGCGGAAACTCGGTACGCCCTGGCTGAGTGGGGCGCGAATCGCGACGTAAGCGCAATGGTCGCATCAAGACACTCGGCGTCACGCTCAGGCACGCGCGCCTGCACGAGCACTGCCGCCCGTCCATGGTGTGCGCTCAGGCGTCGGCCGATACCACGGGCGCGGCGGCGGCACCGATGCCCAGGGCCGACAGCTCGGCCTTGCCGCGAACGGTGAGATCCGTGACGAACTGGAACTGCTGACGAGGATCGATGGGGTAGGCCCGGATGTGGTAATGCGTCCCCTAGGGCTGTTCCCACGCTGACCGACACCGGCATGTCGAGCTGCAGGTAGGGGCTGCTCAGGGCGACGTCGTGGAGGAGATGCTGGACCGCCGCAGCGTCGTGATCGGGTTGCAGATAGAAGTCGGCTGCGCACTGCAGATGGGAGCCACCGTCGTTGGCGTTGGCAATCTGTTCGTTCCAGATCTTGAGGTGCGGGATGAAGACCACGGTATCGTCCTGGGTGACGATCTCGACGGTGCGCATGCCGATATGCTTCACCTCGCCGTAGGCCCCGCCCACCTCGATCCAGTCCCCCGGCCGATATGGGAATTCGTGCAGAGCGACAACCCCGGCTATCAGGCTGCTGACGTATTCCTTCAACGCGAAACCGAAGGCCAGTCCCGCCGCTCCCAACACCGCCAGCATGTTCTGCGGGGTGGGCTCGATCACGCGCGGGATGATGACGAGCAGGGCCAGGGCGATGATAAGCATGCGCAGCAACGGCACGCTGGCCAGCAGGTAGAGGCGCGGCTTGCCGTGGAACTTGTCGGCCAGCCAGGGTAGCAGCCGGCCGAAGCCGACGATCAGCAGGAGCGCGGTGCCGGCGATGAGGCCGATATCGAGCAGTGCCTCGCCGGTGAGGGCGCGAAAAATCTGTACGAAGGTGTCGGTATCGTTCATCGCGATCTCAGAATGCGTCCACGAGGTACCCGCGCCCACGCAGGAAATCGCGCGCGGCCGCATAGCCCAGCGGGGCGACCTGCCAGGGCCGCACATCGCATTCGACCAGGCCGAGGCGCGCGAGTCGCTGGAGCACCGCCCCCAGCTGGTCGCGGGACAGCGGCATGAGCCGGGCCAGCAGCTCCTCGGGCAGGCCGTTGTGCAGCAACAGCCCATGCAGCACGAAGGCCATGTCATCGCCGGTATCCGCCGGCATCACGGGATCGCGCCCACTCGACCACCACATCGTATCGGTATCGGCGGGCCACGCGTCCGCGGGCTGGCCGTTCTCCGCATCGATGTCGGCAGCGGAGGGATCGGGCTCGGGGCGCAGGTGACTGCGCCAGTAGCGCCAGGCGATACCCGGGTTGTCGCGGCAATGGGCGGCCAGGCGCCGCATTTCGTCACTTGCGGGAACGCCGCCCTCGACATCGCCCAGGGGCAGGACGTCCTCCCCGGTACGTGCATTTCGCACCCACAGGCCATGCCCCGCGCCGGCCGACGCGGGGTTGAGAAGGTGCACGGCCAGGCGGTTGGCGTCGAAGGCCTGCAACGTGTACACCTCGGGCTGAGGGATCGCCCAGACACGCTGCAGGAAGGCCCAGGCCCAGCTGTCACACGCGATGATTCCGCGGCCGAGACGGCCAGCCACCGCCGCCTCGAGCAACCGCCGCACCAGGTCCAGGCCCCGGGCATGGCGCAGGAAGCAGCGCTCGAGTTCGGGCAGCACCCAGCCCGCCCCGTTCACCGGCCAGGCATCGAGCCAGGCCATGTCGCCGGCGAGCACCTGCTCGGGCGCGGGTGCGACGACCGGTGTGTAGCCATGGCGGGCGGCCCACAGGCGCAGGATATCGGCCTGCCCGGCGTGGGGGGGGACCGACCAGAAAGCGCACAGGGGCCGAGGGTGCGGGTGATGCCGTCCAGTCGGCCAGCAGCTGGTCCAGCGCCGGGACGGCCGCGGCCCAGTCGATGGGCGGGACCAGGTGCTCCAGGCGGATTCCGGCCAGCGCGCGCAGATCTTCCTCGGCCCGGGCCGGGGCCTCGGCGTGGGCCGCGTCACTGCGCAGCCGGTGCCAGAAGTCAGCCAGCTTGCGGGTAGCCAGCTCCCCGGGAGGCACGGCGGGGAGAGTGAACTCCGCTAGCGGGACAAACTGCCAGAGGGCCGGGTCGTCGGTCGCTCTCGATGGGCTGGGGGTCATGGACCGGGCGATCGGCTAGTCGCTGGTGTAGTACACACCGGGAATCCAGCTCTTCTTGATCTTCTTGGTCTTTTCGATGTCGACGAGCTGATCACCGACGAACTTGAAGGTGTGCAGCCCGAAGCGCAACTGGTCGTCGTGCCTGAGGGCCTGGGTCGCGACCTTCTGCTCGTTGACGAAGGAACCGTTGGTGCTGTCGAGGTCGCGCAGCTGGTAACCACTGGCCTCGTCCGCACCGAGACGCTCGATCACGGCATGTCGCCCGCTCACCAGCGGGTCGTCGATGTGGATGTCGTTCTGCGGGGACCGGCCGATGGTGGTCACGGCCTGGTCGAGGGCGAACTTGTGGGTAGCGACGCCGTCGGTCATGAGGATGAGGATGGCCATGCGGGTTCCTTGTGCGGTTCTTGTCATGCCCAGAGATAGAGCTCAATAAGGGCAAGATAACGCAAGCCCTTGCCGACCGCCATGGCCAGCGCCGCGAGCACGGCGTTGACGCGCAGCCAGCCAGCGGCCAGGCACAGGGCGTCGCCGATCACCGGCGCCCAGGACAGCAGCAGGAAGGGCCAGCCCCAGCGCTGCATCAGCCCCAGGGCCTGACGCCGACGCGCATGGCGCAGGACGGTCTCGCGTCCCACGCGGCTGAAGAGCAGCCCCAGCAGCCAGGAACTCATTCCACCGAGGGTGTTGCCAAGGGTCGCGAGCAGCAGGATCAGCCCGGGATCGACCCCGGCGTCGAGCGCCGCCAGCACGGTGATCTCCGAGGCGCCCGGCAGCAGCGTGGCGGAGAGGAAGGCGCTGACGAGAACCGCGGCCGGCGCACTGTCGGCGTCCAGCGGGTTCAATGGGCGGGGTCGAAGTTACCGTGCTGTAGCATGACGAGGGTACAGGCCTCCTCGTAGGGTATGTGCGCATCCTCCAGGTGCTTGAGCAGATTGGCATCCTCGGTGCCCGGGTTGATGATCACGCGTCCCGGCCGCGCCTGGACGATATCGTCTATCAGCGGCTGGACCCGCGCCGGGCCGATGTACAGGGTGAGGGTGTCGATGGGACGGTCGATGTCCGCCAGGCGGTGGACCACGTCGAGGCCCTCGATCTTCTCCGCGTGGTGATGTACCGGAATCACGTCGTATCCCTTCTCGCGCAGCAGGCGCAGGGCCCGGTTGGAATAGCGGTGCGGTTTGGGGCTTGCGCCCATGACGACGACGGTGTGGGACATGGCCTGTCCTCCTTGCCGGTTGGCGACAGTCTGGCGGGGGCCTCAGCCCCCTGCCGTGTTTCCTGGCCCGAGCAGGTCCTCGCGAGCGGCGCGACGCCAGTCGGCGCCGGTCACGCGCCACTCGCCGGCACGCTCGGCCAGGACCAGATCCAGGCGGTGCACATCGGCCCGCAACATGAAGGCATTGGCCTCGGTGAGCGGCTGGCCCGCCATGGCGACGAACACGGTGATGGCCGCGCGCCCCTCCCCTGCGTCGATGGCGGCGACCCGGACCAGCAGGTACACCGACTGGTAGCGCAGGAACAGGGCCCGCAGGTAGTTACGCAGGTCGTCGCGGGTGTTGCCCCGCGCATCCGCGTAGTCTGCGGCGACGAACGCCATGACGTCGCCCGTGTTGCGCGCCTCGGCAGCCTGTTCCGCCGCAGCCAGCAGCGCGCGGATCCGCTCCTCGGGGGTGGGCTCGCCGCCACAGCCGCCCAACAGGAGTAGCGGGACGGCCAGCAGGACGGCCAGCACGCGGTGCACTACTTACTGCCCCTCGGCCCAGCGGCGGAAGGGCGCGGAACGCCCGAACGCCTGGTACCCCTCCAGCGAGGCCAGCTGCTCGACATCGAATTCGTACTCGAAGCGCGCGACCAGCACACGCAGGTCGTCCGTGGCGGCATCGAAGTACCCCTGGTTGACGTTGGCCTGCAGGCGGGTCCAGTAGGCCTCCTCGTAATCTGCGTCGCCGTCGATGGCACGCTGCGCCCAGCGCAGGGCGTTGGCGTCGTCCTCGGCCAGCAGGTAGATGTTGGCGCGCATGCCGTCGATGGCGGCGTCGCCGCCGGTGTAGCGGTTGAGGTCATCCAGCGCCTGATGGGCGCGGTCCCAGTCGCCCCCGTAGATATAGTGGTCGACGAGCAGGAGCGCCATCTCGGGCTGGTCGCCGAACTGGTGGGCGGCCGCGTCCAGCGCCTGGCGATAGGCCTCCTCGTTGCCGCTGCTGTTGGCGTTGAACACGCGCAGCAGCACCATGGTACGCGACTCGCGCACCTTTTTCGGCAGGTCTTCGTAACGCTCCAGCCACTCGTCGAAGCGGCGGTCGCGCTGCAGGTTGGACAGCTCGAGGAACTGCTTGACGGTGGCGTCGTCAGCGGACTTCACGCCGAGCATGCGTTCCAGCGCGTTGCGGTCCAGCGGCAGGATCACGAGCAGGGCCTGCCGCACCGCATCGCTATAGGTCTGGGCGCTGGCGTGGTCGTACCAGTCAACGATGCGCATCTCCTCGCCCTGCTGCACGGTCTCGAGCTCCATGTAATTGAGCCCCTCGTCGCCGAGGTCGATGCGGAACAGCAGCGCGACGTTGCCGTTGCGGCTGCGGCTGCGCAGGTACTTGAAGGCGTAGTCCGGGTTCATGCGCTGCAGCAGCGACTGGCCGACACGCGCCAGACCCTGCTGCATGCCATCGCGCACCTCACGCAGCTCCCGGCTCTCCGGCAGGCCGGCGAGCACGCGTTCGAGGAAGCTGTCCTGGTCGAAGGCGGCGTTGAAACGCGCGGCCCTGCCGTCGTTGAGTTCCGCCTCGAGCGCGCGGGCGAAGACCTCGTGGCGTGCGAGGTCCTGCTTGGCCGTCGCCGTGGGCGTGGCCAGGTCGAGGCTGCGCGCCGCGTCGGCCGCGAGGGCGGGGGCAAGAGGCAGGATCAGGGTCGCGGCCAGGGCGGCGGCGAGGACCGGGTGACGCATCGGGGACTCTCCTTGGAATGTCGACATGAGTATCCGGCAGCCGCCTCAGGGTCGGCTGCGCTTGCTGTTGAGCCAGCGGATCACGGACTGCCACTGCTCGCGATCGATCTGGCTGGCGGCCGGACCGAGCTCGAAAATGCCCAGCCCGCGTTCGGCGGCACGTATATAGTTCATGCTGTCGCGCAAATGCCCCACGACCGGCACCTTGAGCTTGCCGAGGAAGGCCTCCAGCTCGTGGTAGATATTCGTGTATTCGCGCACGCGGTTGGCCACGAGCGCGATCTTCGCCTGTTTCTTCGTCACCCTCGCGCTGCCCTTCACCGTCTCGACGAAGGCGGCCGCCGCACGCATGTCGATGGGCGAAGGCAGCACCGGGATCAGGATGGTCTCGGCCTTGCGCAGCAGGTTCGCGAGGTCGCGCCCGTGCACGGCCGCCGGCGGGTCCATGATGACGATCTCGGTGTTGCGCGCCGGGCGCATCGTGCCCTTCCACGCGGCCACGCCCTGGATGTGCGGCCGGCCCTTGGAGCGGGCCTTGAGCCAGTCGAGACTCGAACCCTGCGGGTCGTAGTCGGCCAGCAGCACCTGCTTGCCCTGGCTCGCATAGTAACTGGCGAGATTGGTGGCGATGGTGGTCTTGCCGGACCCGCCCTTGGCGTTGAGGACCATGATGTGGCGCATGCGATTCCCTCCCTCTCTGATACGAATTAGCGTAGGCGACCCGGCGGCCGCCTGTAATGCGTGGAGGAGAATCCGCAGCCATGCGGCCTCAGTCGATGCCGAGCTCCTCCCAGATGGCGTCGACGCGTGCCTTCACGTCGGCCGCCATCACGATCGGCGTACCCCACTCGCGGTCGGTCTCGCCCGGCCATTTGTTGGTGGCATCCATCCCCATCTTGGACCCGAGGCCAGACACGGGCGAGGCGAAGTCGAGGTAATCGATGGGCGTGTTCTCGACCAGCACGGTATCCCGCGCCGGGTCCATGCGCGTGGTCATGGCCCAGATCACATCCTGCCAGTCGCGCGTGTTCACGTCGTCGTCGACGACGATCACGAACTTGGTGTACATGAACTGGCGCAGGAAAGACCATACCCCCATCATCACGCGCTTGGCGTGACCGGGGTACTGTTTGCGCATACTTACCACCGCCAGGCGGTACGAACAGCCCTCCGGCGGCAGATAGAAATCGGTGATCTCCGGAAATTGCTTTTGCAGGATGGGCACGAACACCTCGTTGAGCGCCACGCCGAGGATGGCGGGCTCGTCCGGCGGGCGTCCGGTGTAGGTGCTGTGGTAGATCGGGTCTTTCCGGCTGGTGATGCGCTCGACGGTGAAGACGGGAAACTCGTCCACCTCGTTGTAATAGCCGGTGTGATCGCCGAAGGGGCCTTCGGGGGCCATGTCGTTCGGATGGATCACGCCCTCGAGCACGATCTCGGCCGAGGCCGGCACCAGCAGGTCGCTGGTCTGGCACTTCACCAGCTCGGTGCGCGAGCCGCGCAGCAGCCCGGCGAAGGCATGCTCGGATAGAGTGTCCGGTACCGGCGTGACGGCGCCGAGAATGGTGGCCGGGTCGGCGCCCAGCGCCACCGCGATCGGGAAGGGTTCGCCCGGATGCCGCTCCTGCCAGTCGCGAAAATCCAGCGCGCCGCCGCGATGCGAGAGCCAGCGCATGATGACGCGGTTCCGGCCGATCACCTGTTGACGGTAAATGCCCATGTTCTGGCGGGATTTGAGCGGGCCCTTGGTGACCACCAGCCCCCAGGTGATGAGCGGGCCGGCGTCGCCCGGCCAACAGGTCTGCACCGGGATCTTCGCCAGATCCACGTCATCGGCCTCGATCACCACCTCCTGACAGGGCGCCTTCTTCACCGTCTTCGGCGCCATGTCGAGCACCTTCTTGAAAACGGGTAGCGTCTTCCAGGCCTCCTTCATGCCCCTGGGCGGGTCCGGTTCCTTGAGAAAGGCGAGCAGCCTGCCCACCTCGTGCAGTGCCTCGACCGAGTCCTCCCCCATGCCCAGCGCCACGCGGCGCGGCGTGCCGAAGAGGTTGCCGAGCACTGGCGTGTCGTGCCCCTTCGGGTTCTCGAACAGCAGGGCCGGCCCTCCCGCGCGCAGCGTGCGATCGCAGATCTCGGTCATCTCCAGGTTCGGATCGACCTCGGCGGTGATGCGCTTGAGCTCGCCCTGTTTCTCCAGCAGCTCGATGAAGTCACGCAGATCGCGATATTTCACGGCGGCGGCCTAGATATCGAACTCGGCCACGGCCGGGGCGTGGTCGGAGGGGCGTTCGAGGCGACGTGGGGCGATGTCGATGAAACTCCCCGTGCACTTCTGCGCGAGTGCCTGGCTCGCGAGCACCAGGTCGATGCGCAGGCCCGCGTTGCGGCGAAAACCGGCGGCGCGATAGTCCCACCAACTGAACACGTTCTCGTCCTGCTCGAACTGGCGGAAGGTGTCGACGAAACCGAGATCGAGGATCTTCTGCAGCGCCTCGCGTTCCGGTGTGGAACAGAGGATCTTCTCGTGCCAGCGCTCCGGGTCGTGCACATCGGCATCGGTGGGGGCGATATTGAAGTCACCCATCACCACGTAGCGCTCGTGCCGCTGCAGGTCCTGCGCGAGGTAGTCGGTGACCCGCTGCAGCCAGTCGAGCTTGTAGGCGAACTTTTCGGAGCCGACTTCCTGCCCGTTGACCACGTAGAGGTTGAGCACGCGCACACCGCCCACGGTGGCACCGAGGATGCGCCGCTGTGGATCCTGCAGATTGGGCAGGTCGGTGATGACATCCTCGATCGGCGAGCGGCTCAGCAGCGCCACGCCGTTGTAGGTCTTCTGTCCGGAGTAGGCGACCTCATAGCCGGCGGCCTCGAGCTCGACGACCGGAAAGTTCTCGTCGGTGAGCTTGGTTTCCTGGATGCCCAGTATGTCGGGCCTCGCGTCGGCCAGCCAGTCGAGTACCTGGGGCAGGCGCACACGCAGAGAGTTGACGTTCCAGCTTGCAATCTTCATGGCGTAGTTCGGTGTCTCGTTCGGTCGCGAGGGCCTGTGCCCTGCATTCAATCACCCAGGCTCAAACCGGCGAAACGCTGTCGCAATCGCTTTTCGTGGTGTCGGCGCCCGAGCCACTGGCCGAGCACGAACATCACGATGACGGCCACGGCGAACAGGCCGAGCAACTCGAGGTCGGTACCGAGGCGCCGCAGGACGTTGCCCCGGGCGGCGCGGTAGCCGGCCAGTTCGGTCTCCAGCGAGTTGATGGTGGCGTTGGCCGTCTCGAGGCTTTCGCGCAGGCGATTGTGCACCGCGTCGGTGTCGGCGTACTCGGCTCGCAGGGCCTCGATGCGTTGCTCGGCTGCCTGTCGCTCGGCGTCGGTCTCGGCCACGATCAGCACGGCCGGCTTGTCGCTGACGAGAAAGGCGGACTTTACCCAGCCGGTGACGCCGTCATCCGTGGTGACACGGGCGAAGTTGGGGCGCCGTTCCAGCACCTCCAGGCGGTCGCCACTGGACAGCAGTTTCAGCCGCTCGCCGGTGGCGCCCTCGCCGGCGAATACGCCGAGGCGCAGCTGGTCGGTGACATACATGGTTTCGGCAGCGACGGGGCCAGCGGCGAGCGCGGCGAGCATCAGCATCCCGATCAGCAGACGTTTCATCATGACTACTCCTTGGCGTCAGGCCGCGAGCCCGCTGTGGCGCAGCAGGGCATCAATCTCGGGCTCGCGCCCGCGGAAGGCCCGGAAGGACTCCATCGCCGGGCGCGTGCCACCGACCTCCAGGATCTCGTGCAGGAAGTCGGCGCCTACCGCGGGATTGAACAGACCCTCCTCCTCGAATCGTGCGAAGGCATCGGCCGACAGCACCTCGGCCCACTTGTAGCTGTAGTAGCCGGCCGCGTAGCCGCCGGCGAAGATGTGCGAGAACCCGTGCTGGAACCGGTTGAAGGCCGGCGGTTGCACCACGGCCACCTCGGCGCGCACCTCGTCGAGGATCTCCTGGATGCGCCCGCTCCGTGCGGGGTCGTATTCGAGGTGGATGCGCATGTCGAACAGTGCGAACTCGATCTGGCGCACCATCATCATGGCGGCGTGGTAGTTCTTGGTCGCCAGTAGTTTCTCGAAGAGCGCGGCCGGTAGCTTCTCGCCGGTTTGCCAGTGGGCGGCGAACAGGTCCAGGGCCTCGCGCTCCCAGCACCAGTTTTCCATGAACTGGCTGGGCAATTCCACGGCGTCCCATTCCACGCCGTTGATGCCGGACACGGCAGGATAGTCCACCTGCGTGAGCATGTGGTGCAGGCCGTGGCCGAACTCGTGGAACAGGGTGATCACCTCGTCGTGGGTGAACAGGGCGGGTTTGTCGCCCACCGGCGGCGTCGAGTTGCAGGTCATGTAGGCCACCGGCAACTGCACGCCCGCCGCGGTGCGCATGCGCCCCATGCAATCGTCCATCCAGGCCCCGCCGCGTTTCTTCGAGCGCGCGTAGAGGTCGAGATAGAACTGCGCGCGCAGTTCGCCGTCCGGCCCGACGATCTCGTAGAAGCGCACGTCGGGGTGCCAGGTGTCGGCGTGGTCGGCCTGGCGCACGCTTACCTGGTAGAGGCGGCCGACCAGCTCGAACAGGCCCGACAGCACCCGGTCGACCGGGAAGTAGGGCTTGAGGTCTTCCTGCGAGATGGCATAACGCTGCTGCTGCAGCTTCTCGCTCGCGTAGCCGATGTCCCAGGCCTGCAGGTCGTCGAGCCCCAGTTCCGTGGCGGCAAACGCGCGCAGCTCCTCGATCTCGCGCACCGCGGCGGGTTTGCTGCGCCCGGCCAGATCGTGCAGGAACTCGAGGATGGTCTGTGGGTCGTCGGCCATCTTGGTAGCCACGGACTTGTGGGCATAGCTCTCGTAGCCGAGCAGGCGAGCGGCCTCGTGGCGCAGGGCCAGAATCTGTTCCATGAGGTCCGAGTTGTCCCACTCGGGATGACCGCCCTGATCGGAGGCGCGGGTGCTATACGCGCTGTACACCTCCTCGCGCAGGTCACGGCTGTCGGCGTAGGTCATTACTGCGTAATACGACGGAAACTCCAGGGTCAGAGCCCAGCCGTCGAGCTCACGCTCGCTCGCCGCCTGCGCGGCCATCTCGCGCGCCGATTCCGGCAGGCCGGCGAGCTCGGCCTCGTCGGTGACCTGCCGGCACCAGGCGTTGGTCGCGTCCAGCAGGTTTTCCTCATAGCGGGACTGCAGGCTCGAAAGCTCTTGCTGGATGGCCTTGAACCGGGCCTTGTCGGCCTCCGCCAGATCGACGCCACTCAGGTGGAAATCGCGCAGCGCGTCCGTGATGGTCTTCTGCTGGGCCGCATCGAGGCGCGCGAATTCCGGCCCCTCGGCGATCGACTGGAAGGCGCGGTAGAGCGCGGCATTCTGCCCGACCTCGGTCCCGTACTCGGTGAGCTTGGGCAGGCAGCGGTTATAGGCCTCGCGCAGGGCCTCGCTGTTGACCACGGAGTTCATGTGACGCACGGGAGACCAGATGCGGCTCAGGCGGTCCTCGGCGACCTCGAGGGGTGCCACCAGGTTGTCCCAGGTGTAGCCGGTGGCCTCGCCCTGACGGAGCAGGCTGTCGAGCAGGGCGCGGTTCACCGCCAGCTGGTGATCGATGGCGGGCTCGACGTGTTCGGGCCGGATCTGGGAGAACGGGGGCAGGCCCGTCATCTCGAATAGGGGATTGGACATGGTGCGCAAGATTATCCGTTTGGGGTCACGTGAGCTGCATACTCTATCACGGCGTTAAACGCGCAAGCAGCAGATAGGCGGCCGCGGCCAGTGCCGCGAGGAATCCGGCGGCA
This sequence comes from Thioalkalivibrio sp., assembly GCA_011046015.1. Taxonomy (GTDB): domain Bacteria; phylum Pseudomonadota; class Gammaproteobacteria; order SpSt-1174; family SpSt-1174; genus SpSt-1174. The sequence continues at coordinate 17,379 of DSBO01000144.1, forward strand.
TAGGCCAGGGCGCGGTGGCGATAGCGGGTGACGAGTTCGCCCTCGGCGTGCGACGAGAGGATGAACGGACGGCGGCGGTCGCTGCCGCGTCGTAGCAGGTGCGTGACATGGAGCACGCTGCGCGCGGCCCGGTGTCGCAGGGCCTCGGTCTCGGCAGCCTGGCGGGCGACCGCCCACTCCTCCAGATCGATCTCGCCGTCGCGGTTGGCATCGAAGCGGTCGAGGTGGGTAGCGGGATCGTTTTTCCACTCGCGCAGGATGGCGCCGACGTCGTCGCGCAGGCTGCCCTGGGAATCCGTGCCCAGGGTACGGAATTCGCCAATCGCGTACAGCGGCTCGTCCGGCATCAGGCGGCTTTCGCGGTAGCGGTAGTCGCCGCTGGAGAAGAGTCCCGCGCGGCGTGGCAGATCGTGCCGAGGCCAGGGGGTGGCGCCATACCACAGGTCGTGGTGCTCGCAGTAGACACTGGCGCCGTCGGGATCGACCAGGCATTGGCCGGTCCCGTCCTCCATGAGAAAGACCTCGCGGCTGGTCTCGCTCCGGATGCGTTTCCAGGTGACGCGGGTGCCGTTGCGACTGCGCCGCACCTCGCGCTTGTCGACGGAGTAGCGGTACCAGCTGCAGGGCTGGCCGGTCAGGGGTGCGATGATCGGGGTGCCATCCATGACACGCGTGAAGCCGATCAATTCCACGTAGCCCTGGGGCGCGGAACGGATCTTCGCCGTTGGGGTGTCTTCGATCAGGCGTGCACGATGAAAGGCGCGGGCGGAAAGATAGAGAGTGACCAGCGCCGCCACGCCGAGTGCAACCACCCAGAACCAGAACGCCGGGTCATCGATGCTCCGGATACTGTCCTGCATGGCCGGCCAGACCCGCCTCAGCGGCCGAACAGGGCCTTGATATCCACGTCGGCGGTCTCGGCCGCGCTGAACTGGAGCAGCTCGAAGGGTCCGAAGCCGAACAGCCGCGCCACGATCACGTCCGGGAACTGCTGGATGCGGACGTTGTTGCGATTGACGCTCTCGTTGTAATACTCGCGGCGGTCGGCGATCGCATTCTCCAGGCCGCTGATGCGCTGCTGCAGGTGACGGAAGTTCTCGTTGGCCTTCAGGTCGGGATAGTCCTCGGCGACCGCGAACAGCTGCCCCAGGCCCATGCGCAGCATGCCCTCCGCCGCACCCAGGGCCTTCACATCATGCGCCTGCTGGGCGGTGGCGACCTGCGAGCGCGCCTGCATCACGCGCTCGAGGGTCTCCTGTTCGTATCCCATGTACTGCTTGCACACCTCGACCAGCTTCGGCAGCTCGTCATGCCGCTGCTTGAGCAGGACCTCGATATTCGACCACGCCTTCGACACCCCGTGCTTCAGATTCACGAGGTGGTTGTAGATCGTGACGAGGTAGACGAGCGCCACCACCAGGATCCCGAGTAGAACGATGGTACTAGTTGTCATGTTGTGAGTTTGCCCGCGTTTTTTATGTGAAGTGTTTGGATTTTTTATGTTGACAGAACCATCACCATAAACGCACGAGGAGTAATTCGAGCGTAATTCCAGGGATTCGGAACATAAACATAACTATACCCCGGCGACAGACCGGGCACTATGACGACGAGGAGAACAACATGCGACGTGTCATGACCCTGGCGCTGGCACTGGTGGCACCCATCGTGTTCGCCCAGGCGGATAAATCCCCGGAAACCACGCTGAGCTGGGCCGGTTGCGGCATCACCCAGAAGGCCTTCATGCGGTCGCTGGCGGAGGCCTACGAAGAGAAGACCGGTGTGCATATCGACATTCGGGGTGGTGGCGCAACCAAGGGCATCCGCGCCTCGAGTTCGCAGGAGGTGGACATGGGCGGCACCTGCCGGTTGCAGCTGGATGGCGAGGCCAGCGAGGCCAATGCCTACCTTGAACCAGTGGCCTGGGATGCGCTCGCGGTGATCGTGCACAAGGACAACCCGATCAACGACATCAGCCTGGCGCAGCTGCGTGCGCTCTACGAGGGCAAGATCAGCAACTGGTCGGAGCTCGGCGGTCCGGATGCCCCGCTCGATCTCTACGTGCGCCGTGGCAAGATCTCGGGGGTGGGCCGGACGCTACGGCAATTGGTGTTCGCGAATTACGAACAAGAATTCCCGAGCGGGCGCGAGTTTTCATCCACCGGTCCGCTGGAAGAGGCCCTGGAGAGCAACCCCAACGCGATCGGCGTGACCGGCATCAGCAGCGCGCAGAAACGGGATCTGAAGATTCTGACCCTGGACGGTAAATCGCCGAACTACGACAACATCAAGTCCGGCGCCTATCTCCTCTACCGTCCGCTCTACATCGTCTATAACCCGGCTGCGCCGTCGCGGGACGAGATCAACAAGTTCGTGCAGTTCGCCCAAACGCGCGAAGGCAAGGCGATCATCAAGGAAAACGGCGTGGTGCCCTACACGGAGGCGCTCTCGCTCATCATGAAGCAGCTGGAGCAGGAGCGCATGGCGCGCGACGCCGGGCTGTATCGGTAGACGCCGATCGTCAGCAGGCAGTCACAAAAAGCCCGGCTCATGGCCGGGCTTTTTGTGACCTGGATCATCCGTTGCTGGCGGATGACCGGGTATCACCTAGATGTCCAGGTTGTTGGCCGCCAGCGCATTGGACTCGATGAATTCGCGACGCGGCTCGACCTGATCCCCCATCAGGGTGGTAAACACCTCGTCGGCAGCCACCGCATCCTCTATCTGCACCTGCATCAGGCGACGGGTCTCGGGGTTCATGGTGGTGTCCCACAACTGCTCCGGGTTCATCTCGCCGAGGCCCTTGTAGCGCTGGACGTTGAGCCCGCGCTTGGCCTCACCCTCCAGCCAGGCCATCACCTCGCGGAAACTGGTGACAGGCTGGGCACGCTCGCCACGCTGCACGCGCGCACCGTCATCGAGCAGGCCATCCAGGCGTTCGGCCAGATCGCGCAGCAACCGGAACTCGGCCGAGGAGAAGAACTCGCCATCGAAGCGATGCTCGGTGATGGAACCATGCAGGGTCTGCTCCAGTACCACCACCGGGCGATGCAGCTCGTCCTCCTCCAGACGCGCGCCGTAACGGCTCCCGCCGCTGGCCGTCGAGGTCATGTCCTCCGCCATGGCCTGGAAGCGGGCCAGCAGCGCCTCGCCATTGGCCAGGGCCGCGTCGTCGATGGAAGTGGAGAACACCATCCGGTCCAGGGCCGGCTGATGATAGCGCCGGGACAGGCGCTCGATCGTGGTCATGGCCGAGTTGTAGCGCCGCGCCAGGTCTTCCAGGGCCTCGCCGCTGATGGGCGGGGCGTCGGCGCTGACATACAGCTGGGCACCGTCCAGGGCAAGCTGCAGCAGGTGCCGCTTGAGCTCGGCATCGTCCTTCACGTACTGCTCCTGCTTGCCGCGCTTGATCTTGTACAGCGGCGGTTGGGCAATGTAGATGTGCCCACGCTCTACCAGCTCGCCCATCTGACGATAGAAGAAGGTGAGCAGCAGGGTGCGGATATGCGAACCGTCCACGTCCGCGTCGGTCATGATGATGATGCGGTGGTAGCGCAGCTTGTCCGGGTTGTACTCGTCCTTGCCGATCCCGCAGCCGAGCGCGGTGATCAGCGTGCCGACCTCGGCCGAGGACAGCATCTTGTCGAAACGGGCCTTCTCCACGTTCAGGATCTTGCCCTTGAGCGGGAGGATGGCCTGGGTGCGACGGTCACGCCCCTGCTTGGCCGAGCCGCCGGCGGAATCACCCTCCACCAGGAAGAGCTCGGACAGCGCCGGGTCCTTCTCCTGGCAGTCGGCCAGCTTGCCCGGCAGGCCGGCCACGTCCAGCGCCCCCTTGCGGCGCGTCATTTCGCGCGCGCGGCGGGCAGCCTCGCGGGCCCGGCAGGCCTCGACGATCTTGCCGGTGATGGTCTTCGCATCGCCCGGGTACTCGAGCAGGTATTCCTTGAACAGTTCCGCCATGGCGGACTCCACCGCACTCTTCACCTCGGAGGACACCAGTTTATCCTTGGTCTGCGAGGAGAACTTCGGGTCAGGCACCTTCACGGACAGCACGGCCGTCAGCCCCTCACGCGCGTCGTCGCCGGTGGGGCTGATCTTCTGCTTCTTGGTAATCCCCTCCTCTTCCATGTACCCGTTAATGGTGCGGGTCAGGGCGGCGCGAAACCCTGCCAGGTGGGTGCCGCCATCGCGCTGGGGGATGTTATTGGTGAAGCAGAAGATGTTCTCCTGGTAGGAGTCGTTCCACTGCAGGGCGACCTCGATGCCGATGTCGTCCTTCTCGGTGCTGAAATAG
>DSBO01000113.1 GCA_011046015.1 Thioalkalivibrio sp.
ACCATGCCGCCGGTAGCAGACCAGGTCGATGACCACGTCCTTCTTGAAGGTCATGCGGTAGTCCAGGGCGATGCGGGTGGCGAACAGCACCATCTCCGGGTCGTCGCCGTTCACGTGCAGGATGGGGGCGTTCACCATCTTGGCCACGTCGGTGCAGTAGAGGGTGGAGCGGGCATCCTTGAGGGTGCTGGTGGTGAAGCCGATCTGGTTGTTGATGACGATGTGCACCGTGCCCTTGGTGGAGAAGCCGCGTGTCTGCGACATGTTGAGCGTCTCCATCACCACGCCCTGGCCGGCAAAGGCCGCATCGCCGTGGATCAGCACCGGCAGTACCTGCTGTCCGTGGCGGTCGTTGCGCCGTTCCTGGCGGGCGCGTACCGAACCCTCCACCACCGGGTTGACGATCTCCAGGTGCGATGGGTTGAAGGCCAGCGCCAGATGCACGGGGCCGCCCGCAGTCTGCACGTCGGAGGAGAAGCCCTGGTGGTACTTTACGTCGCCCGTGCGCTCCCTGCTGTGGTTCCGGCCCTCGAACTCCTGAAAGAGCTCGCGCGGGGTCTTGCTCAGCACGTTCACCAGCACGTTGAGCCGCCCCCGATGAGCCATGCCGAGCACGATCTCCTTCGCGCCGTGCTCGCCAGCGCGCTGCACCAGGTGATCGAGCAGCGGGATGAGGCTCTCGCCGCCTTCGAGAGAGAAGCGCTTCTGGCCAACGTACTTGGCGTGCAGGTAGTGTTCCAGGCCCTCGGCGGCACTGAGCTTGTAGAGCAGGCGGCGGCGGGCGTCGGCATCGAAGTCCGGCGTGGCGCGAGTGCTTTCCAGGCGCTGCTGGATCCAGCGCTTTTCCTCGGTGTTGGTGATGTGCATGTACTCCACGCCGATGTGGTGGCAGTACGTGCGCTCGAGGGTGTCGAGGATCTCGGCCAGCGTGGCCTCGCCGGGACCGGTGAGAGAACCGGTCTGGAAACGCAGATTGAGATCGGCCTCGCTCAGGCCGTGATGGGCAAGCGTGAGTTCCGGTATCTCGGGGTTTTTCGTCAGGCCCAGCGGGTCGAGCTCGGCGAGCTGGTGGCCGCGGAAGCGGTAGGCGTTGATCAGCTGCAGCACCCGCACCTGCTTTAGCTCGTGGTCGAGGCTGATGGCCTCGGCCGGGCGTTCCGCCGCACCCGGCGGGCGTCTGCGGGCCAGGTTGCGGAACTCTCGCCGGATGTCCGAGTGCGGCACGTCGGTCTCAGTGCCGTTGACGCGCGGCAGGCTGTCGAAGTAGTCACGCCAGTGCGCCGCCACCAACCCCGGGTCGCGCAGGTAGCGTTCGTAGAGGGCTTCAAGATAGGCGGCGTTGGCACCGGCCAGCGGAGAGGAGCGCCACAGCGCCTGCATGCTCTTGGGGTTGTCGTCCTGGCTCATCGAGGGGTCGCGGGTCCGTTCGTGTCGCTCTTCTTATATAGTGTAGCCAAAGCCTGACATGTTCCATCCCACATGTCCCGCATGTCGGGTGCCGCCGGCGCATCTGGTAGAATCCGGCCGATGGACGTCACACCGATCATCGATCCCCTCAACGTCGCCCAGCGCGAGGCCGTTACGGCCCCGCCCCAGTCCGTGCTCGTACTCGCCGGGGCCGGCAGCGGCAAGACCCGCGTGCTGGTGCACCGTATCGCCTGGCTGATCCAGGTCGAGAACGTCTCACCCTACGCCATCATGGCCGTGACCTTCACCAACAAGGCGGCCGGCGAGATGCGCGGGCGCATCGAGGCACTGCTGGGTGTGCCGGCCGGTGGCATGTGGGTGGGCACCTTTCACGGCCTGGCGCATCGTATGCTGCGCGCCCACTGGCGCGAGGCCGATCTGCCGCAGGGCTTCCAGATCATCGACGCCGACGACCAGCTGCGCATGGTCAAGCGCGTGATGCGCGAGATGGAGGTGGACGAGTCGCGCTGGCCGCCCAAGCAGGCCATGTGGTACATCAACGGCCGCAAGGACGAGGGTCAGCGCGCCGAGCACATCGCCGACACCGGTGACCCCTTTGTGCGCCAGATGGTGCGCATCTACAGTGCCTACGAGGCCGCCTGCCGCCGTGCCGGCGCGGTGGACTTTGCCGAGCTGCTGCTGCGCGCACTGGAGCTGTTGCGCGACAACGCCTCGTTGCTGCACCACTACCAGCAGCGCTTCCGCCACATCCTGGTGGACGAGTTCCAGGACACCAACGGCCTGCAGTACGCCTGGCTGCGGCTAATCGCCGGCGAGAAGAACCCCATCTTCGCCGTGGGCGACGATGACCAGTCGATCTACGGCTGGCGGGGCGCGCGCATCGAGAACATCCAGAGCTTCACCCGCGATTTTCCGCAGTCCCAGACCGTGCGCCTGGAACAGAACTACCGCTCCACCCAGACCATCCTCGATGCCGCCAACGCACTGATCGAGAACAACGACGGGCGCATGGGGAAGAACCTGTGGACCGACGGCGAGCGCGGCGAGCCGATCCGCCTGTACACGGCCTACAACGAGCAGGACGAGGCGCGCTTCGTCGCCGATCGTATCCGCGAGTGGGCGGAGCAGGGGCATCGCCGCGACGAGGTGGCGGTGCTGTACCGCTCCAACGCCCAGTCGCGCGTGTTCGAGGAGACCTTCATGGCGCTGGGCATCCCGTACCGCGTGTACGGCGGGCTGCGCTTCTTCGAGCGCGCCGAGATCCGCGACGCGCTGGCCTACCTGCGCCTGGTGGCCAACCGCAACGACGACGCCTCCTTCGAGCGCGTGGTCAACCAGCCGGCACGCGGCCTGGGCGAACGCACCCTGGCGCAGATTCGCGAGCGCGCGCGCCACGACAACCTGCCGCTGTGGCAGGCGGCCTCGGCCCTGCTGGAGCACCAGGCCCTGACCGCGCGCGCCGGCAACGCCCTGCGCGGCTTCACCGTCCTGATCGAGTGCATGGCCGAGGCGGTCGGCGACCTGCCGCTGGCCGAGCAGGTCGAGCACGTGGTCGCGCACTCCGGCCTCAAGGAGCATTACGGCAAGGAGAAGGGCGAGAAGGGCCAGGCGCGGCTCGACAACCTGGACGAACTGGTCACTGCCGCGCAGGGCTTCGTGCTCGACCCGGAGGTGCACGAACACATGGATGCGCTGTCGGCCTTTCTCTCCCATGCCGCGCTCGAGGCCGGCGAGGGTCAGGGCGATTCCTGGGAGGACTGCGTGCAGATGATGACCCTGCACGCGGCCAAGGGCCTGGAGTTCCCGCTGGTGTTCCTCGCTGGCATGGAGGAGGGGCTGTTCCCGCACCAGATGTCGCTGGACGAGCCGGGGCGGCTGGAGGAGGAGCGTCGGCTCTGCTACGTGGGCATCACCCGCGCGCGCCAAGCCCTGTACCTCACCTGTGCCGAGCGCCGCCGTTTGCATGGCTCCGAGCGTTACAACCTGCCCTCGCAGTTCATCGGCGAGATCCCGGCCGCGCTCATCGAGGAGATCCGCCCCAGGGTGTCGATCTCCCAGCCCGTGTACCGGCCCGCGGCCCACACGCCGATCGAGCCGCCGCCCGAAGCGGGTCTCGGTGTCGGCCAGCGCGTGCGGCACCCGAAGTTCGGCGAGGGACTGGTGATCGACTACGAGGGGCAGGGCAGTCACGCCCGCGTGCAGGTGAACTTCGCCGATGCCGGCGACAAGTGGCTGGTGCTGGCCTACGCGAACCTGCAGCCGCTGTGACGCGGCCTGGAACATCTTTCGAATCCTAGCGAGAACAAACACACCAGGAGGCCCGTTTCATGAAACGACGCGAATTTCTCAAGGGCGCCGGCGTTGGCGCGCTGGCCGTGGGCGCCTCGGCGCTGTCCGGCTGCAACCGGGACGAGGCGACCGCGACCACCGCAGCGGCGCGCCCGCAGGAGACCTTCGAGTGGAAGATGGTCACCACCTGGCCCAAGAACTTCCCGGGCATGGGCACCAGCGCCGAGAAGCTCGCCACCCTGATCGGCGCGATGTCGGGCGGGCGGCTCAAGGTCCGCGTCTTCGGCGGCGGCGAGCTGGTGCCGGCGCTGGATGTATTCGACACCGTGAGTCAGGGCGGGGCCGAGATGGGCCATGGCGCGGCCTACTACTGGAAGAGCAAGAGCGATGTCTTCCCCTTCTTCTCCACGGTGCCCTTTGGCATGAACGCCGAGGAGATGAATGCCTGGCTGCACTATGGTGGCGGGCTGGAACTGTGGAAGGAGGCGTATGCCCCGTACGGCGTGATTCCGGCGGCGGCCGGCAACACCGGCGTGCAGATGGCCGGCTGGTTCAACAAGGAGATCAATCGCCTGGAGGACCTCAAGGGCCTGAAGATGCGTATCCCGGGACTGGGTGGCGAGGTGCTCAAGCGCGCCGGCGGCACACCCGTGAACATGGCCGGCGGCGAACTGTTCCTGGCCATGCAGACCGGCGCGCTGGACGCGCTGGAATGGGTCGGCCCCTACAACGACCTCGCCTTCGGCCTGCACAAGGTGGCGAAGTACTACTACTACCCGGGCTGGCACGAGCCGGGCACCACGCTCGAGGCCATCATCAATCAGGCCGCCTTCGAGCAGCTGCCGGCCGACCTGCAGAGCATCGTCATCAGTGCCTGCCGTGTGGTGAACCAGGACATGCTCAACCTCTACACTGCGCGCAACCACGACGCCCTGCAGACCCTGGTCGGCAAGCACGGCGTCGACGTGCGCCGCCTGCCGGACGACGTGCTCGTGCGCCTGCGCAGCCTTTCAGAAGAGGTGGTGGGCGGGCTGGTCGGCAACAACGAGTTCGCCCGGCGCGTGTACGACTCCTACGAGGGCTTCTACGACCAGGCGGTCAAGTGGCACGACATCTCGGAGCGGGCGTACTTCGACGTGCGCGGATGAGGGGACGCAAGGCGTTAGGTGTGAGGCGTTAGGCGAAAGCGGAATCTCTTGCGTCTCTCGCCCTCCGCCTCACCCTTACGTATCAGAAGAAGTTCACCGTCAGGCTGACGAAGTCGATGTCGTCGAGGTCATTGTTGATGCGGGTGTATTCCAGTTCCAGCTGGGCGAGCCCGAGACTCAGGCCGAGGCCGAGGCCGGCGGAGGTGTCGGTGCTCGCATCCGAGGCGCCATTGACCGAGATGTCCGAGCGCACGATGCCGCCCTTGGCCTTGAGGTAGGCCGGGCCGGCCGAACGGAACACGGCGTAGCCGCCAAGGGTGTCGATCTCCCAGTCGTTGAGACCGGCCTTGCCGTCGTCGATGGTGGTCGTGTACTCGCCCTCCAGGCTCACGTCGCCGACGACGAGCCCGATGATGTCGCGCCCGAGCACCACGCCCGCGTTGGTGGCGTCGTCAAAGCCGTTGGCGTCGGTGGCCATGTAGCCGGCCTTGGCGCCGATGTACCACCCATCGGCCAGGGCGGCCGCCGGGCCGATGGCCAGCGCGGCGGCGAGCAGGGTATTGGTCATTACGCGTTTCATGGCAGTGCCCTCTGCAGTTGTTGGTAGTTGATGCCGCGGGATTCTACCGCCTTTGGACCGGCTGACGCTGCGACCCGTCTCACGGATGTCCCTCGGCGCGTGATATCCGCACTCCAGGCAGGGATACCACGCCGTGCGGTGCGGTGCTAGCATTACTCCCGCCAGGGGAGAGGTCGCTTGGGGCGACGACCGCTGGAACCAGAATAATCAACAGGGAGAACCATGAATGTCCGCAACCAATCCGTATACGGCACCGGGTAGTGCGGTGGCCGACGCCGCCGTGGCCTATGCCGAGCCGAAGGTCTTTGGTACCGGCCGCCTGGGGCGGCTGCGCTATTTCGGCTACAGCTTCATGATTACCTTCGCGCTGTATATCGTGCTCGGTATCGCCGCCGCGGTGATGGTGCCGATGGTCGGTAACAACCCGGAGGCGCTGGGCCCCATGTTCATCGGGCTTTACCTGGTGGCCGCCGTCGTGGGTACCGTCATCGCCGTGTTCCTCGGGGTGCAGCGACTGCACGACATGGGCTACAGCGGCTGGCTCTGGCTGCTGCTGCTGGTGCCGATCGTGAACATCCTGATGTCGCTGTTCATGCTGTTCGCTCCGGGCACCGATGGCGAGAACCAGTACGGCCTGCCACCCAAACCGAACAATGGCGGCGTGTACCTGATGGCGATCGCGGTGCCGGTGGTGATGTTCTTCTTCATCGGGCTTCTCGCGGCCATCGCCGTGCCGGCCTATCAGGAGTACGTGGAACGTGCCCAGCAGATGGAGATGAACGGGTACAATCGCTAGACTGCGCCGCCAGCGCATGAAAACGGCCGGGTATCCGGCCGTTTTTTTATTGGATCAATGAAGGAAGGGTCCGTTATGAGCAAGCCCTACGCCGAATCCTGCGACCAGAACCGCGAGCCGATCCTGCAGGTCCTGGTCGAACTCTTCGACCGCCCGGGCCGGGTGCTGGAGATCGGCTCGGGGACGGGGCAGCACGCCGTGTTCTTTCCCCGCCACCTGGCGCAGCTCGACTGGCAGCCCAGCGACGTGCCCGAGGCCCTGGCGGGCATCCGGCTCTGGATCGAGGAAGCGGGTCTTCCCAATGTGCGAATGCCGGTAGCGCTGGACGTCAGCGCGCCCGACTGGCCGGTGGTGCAGGTCGAGTACGTCTTCTCCGCCAACACCGCGCACATCATGCACTGGCCGGCGGTGGAGGCCATGTTCGCCGGCATCGGCCGGGTGCTGGCGCCGGGCGGCCGTTTTGCCCTGTATGGCCCGTTCAACCGCGAGGGGTGCTACACCAGCGAGAGCAACGCCCGGTTCGACACCTGGCTCAGGGGGCGCGATCCCGGCAGCGGCGTGCGCGACCTGGAGGCGCTGGACGCGCTGGCCACCGCCCAGGGCCTCACGCTGGAGGCTGACGTGGCGATGCCCGCGAACAACGCGATCCTCTGCTGGTGCCGCGGCGCCTGAACCGCCGCCCGCCCGAAAACCGGGCGGAAGACCCCAAATGGTGACCGGGTACTTCCCCCGCCACCCCGGCCTGCGTACAATCGCGGCCCGAAAACGATAACAGCGGAGCACACTCCGCGCATTCACGCGCCAGCGGCGCGGCCAAAGGACCAGAGGACATGACCCGGATCCGGAGACTCGAACCGGACGGGTTGCACAATGCCGCCATCCCCGTCGAACGGGCGGATGGCGCTCCGCGCACCCGTCAGATTGCCCCCCTTGCGCGCCAGCATGCGTATGTCGTCGTGGTCGACGACCAGCTGACCGGCCGCAGGATCCTCGAGGAATTGCTGCACACGCTCGACGACGCCATCGAGGTGGAGGGCTTCGCCGACGCGCAGGCCGCACTCGACCGCATCGCCCAGCGCGTGCCTGACCTCATCGTCAGCGACTGCCAGATGCCCGGCATGGATGGTCTGCGCTTCGTGCGCGAACTGCGGCGCCTGCCGGAGTGCCGGCACGTCCCGCTGGTGATGGTGACGGTGATGGACGACCGGCGCATCCGCCAGGCCGCCCTGGATGCCGGCGTCACCGACTTTCTCACGCGCCCCGTCGACCCGCACGAGTGCCGCGCGCGTTGCCGCAACCTGCTCGCCCTGCGTCGCCAGCAGACCCTGCTGAGCGACCGCAGTCGCTGGCTGGAGGACCAGGTCGCCGTGGCCGTGCGCGAGACCCACACCCGCGAGTGCGAGGCCCTGCTGCGTCTGGCGCGCGCGGGCGAGTACCGGGGCGAGAGTGGTGGCAACCACATCCACCGCATCGCCCGCTACGCCCGCCTGATCGCCGAGGGTCTCGGCCTGCCGGTTGCCGACTGCATCGAGATCGAACTGGCGGCGCCCCTGCACGATGTGGGCAAGGCCGGGCTGCCCGACAGCGTGCTGCTCAAGCAGGGCTCACTCACGGCGGCGGAGACCGAAATCATGCAGAGCCACACGGTGATCGGCTACGAGATCCTCAAGGACAGCCCCTCGCGCTACATACGCCGTGGCGCCGAGATCGCGCTCGGCCACCATGAGCATTATGATGGTACCGGGTATCCTAATGGCCTGGGTGGCGAGGAAATCCCGCTGGCCGCGCGCATCGTGGCCGTGGCCGACATGTTCGATGAGCTGACCGCCAAGCGGCCGCACAAGACCACGCTCACGCTCAGCGAGGCCGCGGAGCGCCTGCGTCAGCTCCGTGGTCGCGCACTCGACCCGGCCTGCGTGGATGCCTTCCTGCAGCAGGTCGGACGGGTGCGTGCCATTCAGCAGGACCTGGCCGACGACGCCTCGAGGTGAAGTCGGACAGGCGGGCGGGCACGAGGGCAGACCGAACGCATGCAGACACAACCGCCATTGCCGGGTCTCGTCGGCCGCTTCTGGCAGCGCCTGAGGGCGCGGCCCGATAGCGAACACGAACAGGCGTTGGTGCGCATCGGCATCGTCTCCCTGTTTGGTCTCTATCTCCTCTCCCCGTGGTTCCGGGAACTGTCCACGCACACCGGGCACGCGGTCGCCGTCATCGGCGTGGTCTACATCCTCGTCTCGCTCGGTATCTTCCTCTCCATCGTCATCCACCCCGAGCCCTCGGCACTACGGCGCATCGTCGGCCTGATTGGCGACATGGGCGTGACCAGCGCGCTGATGTCTCTGAGCGGCGAGGCCGGCACGCCGCTGGTGGCGGTCTACCTGTGGGTGACCATGGGCAACGGCTTTCGCTACGGCATCCCCTACCTCGCGGCCGGCACCGTGCTCAGCATCGCGGGTTTCAGCTACGTCTATCTGACGACACCGTTCTGGGGTGACAGCCCGGTACTCAGCGTCAGCATGATGCTGATCCTCGCCGTGCTGCCCATGTACATGGCCACCCTGCTGCGCAAATTGAATGCGGCCATCGAGCGGGCCGAGGCGGCCAGCAAGGCGAAGAGCCAGTTTCTCGCCAACATGAGCCACGAGCTACGCACCCCGCTCAACGGCGTGATCGGCATGACCAACCTGTTGATGGACACCGAGCTCAACGGCGAGCAGCGAGAACTCGCGCAGACCATTCACGGCTCCGGCAATACCCTGCTGGAACTGATCGAGAACATTCTCGACTTCTCCAAGATCGAGGCGGGCAAGCTCACCGTCGAGCAGGCCGACTTCGACCTCCATGCCCTGGTGGCCAACACCGCGCAGATGTTCGAACACGCCGCGCACGCGAAGGGACTGTCGCTGGTGGCGCACGTCTCGCCCAATACGCCCTTCCTGCTGCGCGGGGACCCGCATCACATCCGGCAGGTGCTGATCAACGTCCTCGGCAATGCCATCAAGTTCACGCAGGCGGGTCGCGTGGAACTGCGGGTGTACGCGACGCCGGACCCGCAGTCCGTGCGTATCCGCTTCGACGTCCTGGATACCGGCATCGGCATCGCTCCCGAGGACCAGGCGCGCATCTTCGACAGCTTCCAGCAGGCCGACGTGTCCACGACCCGGCGTTACGGCGGCACCGGCCTCGGCACGGCGATCTCGAAGCAGCTCGTGGAGCTGATGGGCGGGGAGATGGGGCTTGCGAGCGAGCCGGGCAAGGGCTCATTGTTCTGGTTCGAACTGCCGTTCGAGCTGCAGGCCGGCGTCAGCATCGACGAGCCCCCGGTCGAGGCGCTGGGCGCGCCCCGGGTGCTGGTACTGGCGAGCGAGACCACGGCGCGCAAGCTCGGCGCACACCTCAGGGGCTGGGGGCTGGAATATGCGCACGTGGGTAGTGGCGCGCGGGCCTTCGTCACCCTGCTCGACGGGGCCCGGGCCGGCCAGCCCTGCAGCGTCGCCTTGATCGAGCGCCAGGCGCTGGACACACCGCCGCGCGAGTTTGCCGCCGCCGTGCGTGCGGAGCGCCGCCTGCGCGAAGTCTCGCTCGTGCTGGTGGACGTGGCGCCGGGCGCTGGGCGCGATCAGGCCTGGCTGCAGGCCGGGTACTCGGCGGTACTGCATGCGCCGATTCACAAGGGCCTGCTGTTCAATGCCCTGCACGCTGCGCACAGCGAACATCAGCTGGCCGAGAACGTGGTCTCGCTGGCGGCGCATTTCCGGCAGCGCGAACGTGCGGGCCTGCGCATCCTGGTGGCGGAGGACAACGAGACCAATCAGCAGGTGATTCGCGGCATCCTGGTGCGCGGCGGACACGAGGTGACGCTGGTGGCCAACGGCCAGGAGGCCCTGGATCGTCTCGAGAGCGACGACGGCTTCGATCTCATGGTGCTGGACATGAACATGCCGGTGCTGGGTGGCATCGATGTCCTGAAGGCCTACCGCTTCATGGCACGCGGCGAGGCGATGCCGGTCATCATCCTCACCGCGGATGCGACGGTCGAGGCCCTGCGCGCCTGCGACGAGGCCGGCGCGAGCGCCTACCTGACCAAGCCTGTGAACGCCAGCCGGCTGCTGGAGACCATCGCGCAGTTCGGGTGGCGGGAGGGGCCGGCGCCCGCTGTCGGGACGCACGAGGAAGGGCCGTCCTACGGCGAGGGCGGGAGCGAGGCTGCGGCGGTGGACACCGAGGTGCTGGATGGCCTCGTGCAGCTGGGATCGGGGATGGATTTCCTGCGCGACCTCGTCGACGGCTATGCCCGCGATGGGCGGCGTCAGCTCGAACGGCTGGCGACGGCGGTGGACGAGGCCGATTACCCCGCCTTTCAGGATGCGGTGCATGCGCTGCGTGGCAGCTCCAGCGAGCTGGGCGCGGCGCGGCTGGTGGCGTTGTGCCTGAAGGCGCGGCGCCTCAAGTCCTACGCGATGTCAGGCGGGGAGCCGCTGGACCTGGCGAACCAGATCCAGGCGGCGTTCGAGGAGGTGCTGGTGGCCCTGGATGCCTATCTGTCCAGGCACTGTGATGCGATGACCTGATGGCCGGCCATCAGGCCGCCGCCTCGTCGGTATCGGCCTTCTGCGTCTGCCGGCTCACCAGGCGCTCCATCATGCGCAGGTCGCGGCCGGTCAGCCGCAGTGCCGCGTCCACCCAGATATCCGTCACCTCGGCCAGTTCCTCGTAGGTCACGGGATCGACGTGGGCCCGCACCTTGCGCAGCGCGCGGAAGCCGTTACGCGCGCGGTTCTCCCGCTTGATGTACTCGTACACGGCCATCTCGCCCTCGCCCGATTCGGCGAGCACGTCCACCACGCCCATGTCGAAGAGCTCCTCGGCGCTGTAGACGCGCCCGCTCAGGATCAGGCGCTCGGCCTGGGTCGGGTTGAGCTTGCGCGACAGCAGGCTGTAGGCGCCCATGCCCGGGAACAGGTTGAACAGGATCTCGGGCAGGCCGAGCTTGCTGCCCTTCTCGGCGATGAGCACGTCGCTGGACATGGCGGTCTCGAAACCGCCACCCAGGGCATCGCCCTGCACCAGCGAGATGGTCGTGAGGTCGCGGTCGAAGTGACGGATGTTGGCGTGCATCGCGTCGATGCAGCGTTTCGCATAATGCCGCAGGCCGGCGCGGTCACCGGTCTCGACCAGCTCGCGGAACAGCGCGAGGTCGCCTCCCAGGTTGTATACGCCCGGGACGTCGGAGGCGAGCACATGGTAGGCGACGGGCTGGGCGTTGCAGGCCTGGCCCGAGGCGAGGAGGTCGCACCAGGCATTCAGGTCCTCGAGCAGGGCCGGGGTGAAGCTCGGACGCGGCTGGGCATGCATGTAGCACCAGGCGACCTCGTGCTTCGCATCGTAGTGGGTCGTCAGGTTGGCGAAGCGCGGGACGGGACGAAGGTCGGCAAGATGGGCGGTGGAAATGGGCTGGCTGTTCATGGCGTACTCTCCTGCAAGTAAAGGCGATGACTACACGGGTTTAAGACGGGCCTGGAGCTTGGGCCCTGGATCCAGCGGCGTGTACCCACCCCCCAGTGTGCAGCCGCCGTACCCTGGAGCTTAGTCCGTATTTCCCCGCCGACCGCCCGCGACGCCTGTTGCCGGATGACTCGGTGAGAAACACGGATCGGCTAATCATCCCGACTCGGACCGGCCCGCTGAGTGAACCTAATCACAGAAACCGCGACCGGGCTATCAGGCCCTTCCTACAGAAAAGGCCTACGGGCAATGCGGAAAGTTCCGACGCGGACGCGTCAGCGGTTGTAGACGACGTCCGGCAGCCAGGTGGCGAGGCCGGGCCAGAGGGCAAGCAGGCCCAGTGCGATGAGCTGGATCACGATGAAGGGAACGGCCCCGCGATAGATGTCGCGGGTGGCGAGTTCCGCCGGGGCGACGCCGCGCAGGTAAAACAGCGCGAAGCCGAAGGGCGGGGTGAGGAAGGAGGTCTGCAGGTTGATCGCGATCATGATGCCGAGCCATACCGGGTCCAGGCCCATGGCGAGCAGCACCGGCCCCACGATGGGCACCACCACGAAGGTGATCTCGATGAAGTCGAGCACGAAGCCCAGCAGGAACATCACCAGCATGACGATGAGCACGGCGGTGAACACGCCGCCCGGCAGGCCGCTCAGCAGCTCGTGCACCAGGTCATCGCCGCCGTAGCCGCGAAACACCAGCGAGAACAGCGAGGCGCCGATGAAGATCAGGAAGACCATGCTGGTGACGCGCACGGTGGAGCGCATCACCTCGCGCAGCCGTGGCAGGTCGAGCTGGCGGTTGACGAGCGCCAGCAACAGCGCGCCCACCGCGCCCACCGAGGCTGCCTCGGTGGGCGTGGCGATGCCGGCCATGATGGAGCCGAGCACGGCCAGGATCAGCACCAGCGGTGGTAGCAGGGCCCTGATCGCGCGTATGAACAGTGCCGCACTGCTGATGTCGCGTTCGGCCGCCGGGATCGCCGGCATGCTGGCCGGCCGCCACCAGGCCATGCCGATCAGGTAGGCAAGGTACAGCCCCACCAGCAGCATGCCCGGGATGATCGCGCCGATGAACAGGTCACCCACCGACACGGTCTCCGGCGAGAAGATGCCCTGGTCGAGCTGGGCCTTCTGGTAGGCGGAGGAGAGCACGTCACCCAGCAGCACGAGGATGATGGATGGCGGGATGATCTGGCCCAGGGTGCCGGAGGCGCAGATGGTGCCGCTGGCCAGTGCCGGGCTGTAGCCGCGCTTGAGCATGGTGGGTAGGGACAGCAGGCCCATGGTGACCACGGTGGCGCCGACGATGCCGGTGCTGGCCGCAAGCAGCATGCCCACCAGGATCACCGAAATGCCGAGCCCGCCACGCAGGGGGCCGAACAGCATGGCCATGGTGTCGAGGAGGTTCTCGGCCACGCGCGAGCGCTCCAGCATCACCCCCATGAACACGAACAGCGGCACGGCGATCAGCGTCTCGTTCTCCATGATGCCCGCGAGCCGCGCCGGCATGGTCACCAGCAGGCCGGTGTCGAAACCGCCGATGAGCATGCCGAGCCCGGCGAAGGCCAGCGCCACGCCGGCCAGCGTCAGTGCCACCGGGTAGCCCGCCAGCAGCACGACGACGACCGCCGCGAACATCAGCAGTGCGACCCACTCCATCAGAGCACGTCCTCCACGCCGTCCGCCGGGGGCGGCGTCTCGCGCCCGCGCAGCACGCGCAGGGCATGAGCCGCCTGCGCCAGCCCCTGCAGCAGCAAAAGGCCCGCCATCAGGGGAATGAAGGACTTGAGGAGGAACGTGAGCGGCAGGCCGCCGGTCTGGCGCGAGCCTTCCAGGATGCGCCAGGAGCGGGCCACGTAGTCCCAGCTCTCCACCAGGATGAACAGGCACACCGGGACCAGCAGGAGCAGCGCGCCCAGGAGGTTCACCAGCGCCCGCCGACGCGGGGTCATCTGCCGGTAGAAGATGTCGACCCGCACGTGCTCGTCGTGGCGCAGCGTATAGGCCACCCCGGCCATGAATATCAGGGCGTGCAGGTAGGTCACGGATTCCTGCAGGGCGATGGAATTCCAGTCAAAGCCATAGCGCAGCACCACCATGGCGAACATCAGCAGCACCATGGCGAGCGTCAGCCAGGCGACGGCGCGCCCCACCCAGTCGTTGAGCGTGTCGATAACGGCGGCGAAGCGGGCGAGAACGGCGTCCATGGTTGGCGAAAGATACCGGAAACGCCGTGTACAGGGAAATGCGTGCGAGCCGGCGGGGGAGGACGCCTTGCCGGCCCGGCGCGGTGCCGGGCCGTGGTCCGCTGCACAAGGGAATTCCCGCCCTTGCGCCGTATCAGTCTAGACGTACCAGTCCGGCGGGATGTCGTCGGCCGTGAGCGGGCGTACTGTCACCAGTCGGGCGTCCTCGCCCCTGGGGGTGATCGCGACCTCCACGGCCTCGGCGTCCTTGCCCTTGCTGAAACGGGCGGCCAGCCGTGCCGCGGTCATCAGGTCCTCGGCGCCGATGTCGTGGCCGTCCACCAGCACCAGCGGGCCGGGGTGGCTCAGGGTGCGGAGGTGGGTGAACTGCTTGCGGTAGCCCTCGAGGAACTTCACCTCGCCCTCCTCGCGCGCGACGATCACCTTGTAGTGGTCGGCGGGACGCAGGTGGCGGCCCACCTTGAGCAGCATGATGTCGTCCAGATCGTAGTCGCGCCTGCCGCGGTGTTCCCACAGGTCGCCGAGCTTCTTCGCGTAGCTCTCGTCGGTGAGAAAGCAGCAGCCGCCGGCCGGCTGGGCGTAGTCGTCGAAGCCGAAGCGTTTCGCCATGGCCATCTGCGGCTTGCGGCCGCGGCCGGAGAAGTCGTGCAGCTTCTCCCGGTCCACCCAGCCCTCGCGTTCGGGTAGGGTGGGGGCCAGGTTCTTCGCGCACAGCGGGCGCAGCAGGCGGTCGTCGGCCCCGGAGTCGCGCACCACGATGCGCATGGTGTCCTTGCGCTGCGACATGGGGCGCTGGCCGATCACCTCGCCGGTGATGATGAAGTCGAAACCGTTTTCCTCGATCCACTGCCGGGCCTTGTTCACCATGAAGACCTTGCAGTCCAGGCAGGGGTTGAGGTTGGCGCCGTAGCCGTGTTTCGGGTTGAGCACCACGTCCTTGTATTCCTCGACGATGTCGACGATGTGCAGCTTGATGCCGAGCTGCTCGGCCACCCACAGCGCATTGTTGCGCTTGGGTTTTTCCTGATCCTTCCTGCGGATGGCGTGGGTATGCCCCTCCACGCAGAAACCGGTGAAGAAGTTGATGCCCTCCACGTGGATGCCCTGCTCCATGATGGTGCGGGCCGCCAGCATCGAATCCAGACCACCGGAGATCAGGGCGACGGCCTTGCGTTGGGTATTGCTCATGAGAACTACTCGAAGGCCGCGGCGCGGCCGGCTGAAAATCGGCCGCGAATTATAGCAGACCTCGTTGATCGGGTATTGCCAGGGGGCGCTGTCTGCCACAGAGGGCACAGAGCAAGGCCAGCACCCGTAGGAGCGCTGCGAGGCGCGATCAAGGGGTGGCGGCTTCGCCTGACATGGGTATCGCGCCTCGCAGCGCTCCTACGCCCAAACTCGGCACCAGAACTCTGGGCTCTCTGTGGCAAAAAGGTGTTTCAGTGCCGTCGTCCCGAGATCTCCGGTCCGAGCAGCCCGTCGGTGTAGCGTGCCAGTTCACGCCGTGCCGCCTCGCTGCCCGTGTCCTGGATGAGCTCCACCGCCTCCAGGGCGTTCAGCGCCGGGCGCCCATCCAGGCGACGCATCGCCTGCAGTACCTCCATCAGCGGCACGAAGGCGACGGCGATGTGGCGGAAGAGTTCGGCGGCGGCGTGACCGAGCTGTCCGGCCAGCGTGTCGTAGGCCGTCCGGCCGATGTCGACGAAATAGCTGATGCGCACCAGCCGGCGCTCCGCGCGGTGCGGGAACAGGCCGGCCGTGAGCAGGCAGCGGTCGCCCACGTCGCGCAGGCCCCGGGCGCGATCGCCGCTGCCGGCAGTGAGGCTGTGGAGGTAGTCCAGGGCCACCACCCGCGACAGGCCCTCGACCTCGCGCAGGCCCCGGGCCAGTACCATCACCAGGTAGCCCTCCAGTTCCTCGTCCAGCTCGCGCTGCGCCTCGCGCCCGGCGTCGCGCACCAGGCGCTGCCACTGCGCGATGCTGGTGGGTTCGACGATGAGTTGCGGCATCTGCTCACCTCGCTGTGGTTGGGTCCCTTGGGTTCTCTTAGCACGCTTCGTGCCGCCTTGCGGGCTCCTCCGGATCAACGGTCGTGTTTGGGGGGGTTGCCGGGTGGTAGCTCAGGGGGGTCTGCGGCTATACTGGCCGCCTTTTCTCAAACCCCCATAAAATACGATGTCAAAGTACGACGTCTCGACGTTTCAGGGCATGATCCTCGGCCTGCAGGACTACTGGGCGGGGCAGGGCTGCGTGCTGCTCCAGCCCTATGACATGGAGATGGGCGCCGGCACCTTCCACCCGGCCACCTTCCTGCGCGCCATCGGCCCCGAGCCGTGGCGCACGGCCTACGTGCAGCCCTCGCGTCGGCCCACCGACGGGCGCTACGGCGAGAACCCCAACCGGCTGCAGCACTACTACCAGTTCCAGGTCATCCTCAAGCCCTCGCCGCTTCAGATCCAGGAGCTGTACCTCGGCTCGCTGAAGGCACTGGGCATCGACCCGCTGGTGCACGACATCCGCTTCGTCGAGGACAACTGGGAATCGCCGACGCTCGGCGCCTGGGGGCTGGGCTGGGAGGTCTGGCTCAACGGCATGGAGGTCACCCAGTTCACCTACTTCCAGCAGGTCGGCGGGCTCGACTGCCGCCCGGTGACCGGCGAGATCACCTACGGGCTCGAGCGCATCGCCATGTACCTGCAGGGCGTGGAGAGCGTGTACGACCTCGTCTGGACGAAGGGCCCGCAGGGCACCGTCACCTACGGCGACGTCTTCCACCAGAACGAGGTCGAGCAGTCGACCTACAACTTCGAGCATGCCGACACGGCGTCGTTGTTTGACTGGTTCGACAACTGCGAGAAGGAGAGCCAGCGCCTCATCGAGGCGGGCCTGCCGCTACCGGCCTACGAGCAGGTGCTGAAGGCCTCGCACAGTTTCAACCTGCTAGACGCCCGCCAGGCCATCTCGGTGACCGAGCGCCAGCGCTACATCCTGCGCGTGCGCGCCCTGGCCCGCGCCGTGGCCGAGGCCTACTATGCCGCCCGCGAACAGCTCGGATTCCCCATGCTGAAGGAACAGGAAGAGGCCACCCATGGCTGAGACGCGCGACCTTCTGATTGAGATCGGCACTGAAGAGCTGCCGCCCAGGGCCCTGAAGTCCCTCTCCGAGGCCTTCGGCGCCGGCCTGATGGACGGCCTCACCCAGGCCGAGCTCAAGCCCGGCAAGATCACGCTGTATGCCGCGCCGCGTCGTCTGGCCGCCCTCATCGAGGGCGTGGCCGAGAAGCAGGACGACCAGGTCATCGAGCGCCGTGGTCCTGCCCTGCAGGCGGCCTTCGACGAGGAGGGCGTGCCGACCAAGGCGGCCGAGGGCTTTGCCGCCTCCTGCGGTGTCGAGGTCTCCGACCTCGACAAGCTCGAGACCGACAAGGGTGCCTGGCTGGCGTACAAGCTGGCGCAGCCGGGCAAGGCCACGGGCGAGCTGGTGCCGGAGATCGTGGAGAAGGCGCTGGCTGGCCTGCCGATCCCCAAGCGTATGCGCTGGGGCGCGGGTGAGGCCGAGTTCGTGCGCCCGGTGCACTGGGTGGTGCTGCTGTTCGGCGATCAGGTGATCGACGCCACCATTCTCGGCGTGCCGGCCGGGCGCGAGACTCGTGGGCACCGTTTCCATCACCCCGAGCCGCTCTCCATCGCCGAGCCGAAGAGCTATGCGCCGATGCTGCAGACCGAGGGCCACGTGATGCCCGACTTCGCGGCGCGCCGCGAGGCCATCTACGGCCAGGTGCAGGAGGCCGCGCACCGGCTGGGCGGCACGGCGGTGATCGACGAGGATCTGCTGGATGAGGTCACCGCCCTGGTCGAATGGCCGAGCGCGGTGAGCGGCAGCTTCGAGGACACGTTCCTCGAGGTGCCCCAGGAGGCGCTGATCTCCACCATGCAGGACAACCAGAAGTACTTTGCTGTGGTGGACAGGCAGGGTGCGCTCATGCCGCACTTCATCACCATCAGCAACATCGAGAGCCGCGATCCGGACAAGGTGCGCGAGGGCAACGAGCGCGTCATTCGCCCGCGCTTTGCCGACGCCGCCTTCTTCTGGTCGCAGGACCGAAAAAAGCCGCTGGGCGACTACGCCGAGCAGCTCAAGACCATCGTCTTCCAGAAGCAGCTCGGTACGGTGTGGGAGAAGTCGCAGCGCGTGGCGAAGCTGGCGGGGTTCATCGCTCAGATCATCGGCGCCGACAAGGGCGAGGCCATGCGCGCGGCGGAGCTGGCCAAGTGCGACCTCGTCACCAGCATGGTCTACGAGTTCCCCGAGCTGCAGGGCATCATGGGCCGCTACTACGCGCACCACGCCGGCGAGAGCGAAGCGGTGGCCAACGCGCTTGACGAGCAGTACATGCCGCGCCACGCCGGCGATGACCTGCCGGCCGGCGACATTGGCCAGGCCCTGTCGTTGGCTGACAAGCTCGACACGCTGCTCGGCATCTTCGCCATCGGCCAGAAACCCACCGGCACCAAGGACCCCTTCGCCCTGCGCCGCGCCGCACTTGGCGTGCTGCGCATCATCATCGAGAAGGGCCGCGACCTGGATCTTCGGGTACTGCTCGACAAGGCCGCCGACGGGCTGGCGGACAAGGTCGATGCGAAGGCCGCCGCGAACGAGACCTTCGACTACATCCTCGAGCGCCTCAAGGCCTACTACACCGACCGCGGTATCGCGCCCGACGTGATCGACGCGGTTATGGCCCAGCGCCCCACGCGCCCGCTGGACTTCGACCAGCGCGTGCGCGCGGTGGAGTCCTTCCGAAAGCTGCCCGAGGCCGCGAGCCTGGCGGCCGCCAACAAGCGCATCCAGAACATCCTGCGCAAGTTCGAGGGCACGCCGGCGGAAAAGATCGACAAGGGTCTCTTGCAGGAGCCGGCCGAGGCCGAACTTGCCGACCGGGTCGCCGACCTGGCCGAGGCCGTCGCACCCGATTTCGCCAGCGGCGACTACGAGGCCGGGCTCACCAGGCTCGCTGCGCTGCGCGAGTCGGTGGACCGCTTCTTCGACGAGGTGATGGTCATGGCCGAGGACGAGGCGCTGCGCAACAACCGCATCGCGCTCCTGAACAGCCTCGGCAACCTGTTCCTGCGCGCGGCCGACCTGTCGCGGCTGCAGGGCTGAACGCAACGGCGCCGGCATGAAGCTCGTCATCCTCGGTCGCGACGGGGTGATCAACCGGGACGCGGAGACTGCGATCCGGTCGCCCGAGGCCTGGGTGCCCCTGCCCGGGAGCCTGGAGGCCATCGCGCGGCTGAACCAGGCGGGCTACACGGTGATGGTGGCGACCAATCAGTCCGGCATCGCCCGCGGCCTCTTCGACATCGACACCCTGCATGCCATGCACGAGAAGATGGCGCGGCTGCTCGCCCAGCTGGGGGGGCGCGTGGACGGCGTGGTGTTCTGCCCCCACGGGCCGGACGACGGCTGCGACTGCCGCAAGCCGCGGCCCGGTCTATACCGCGAGATTGCCGAGCGCCTGCGCGTGTCGTTGAAGGGTGTGCCCGTCATTGGTGACGAGCTGCGCGACCTCAAGGCCGCCGCGGAGGTCGATGCGCGACCGATCCTGGTGCGCACCGGCCAGGGCGAACGCACGCTGGCCGCGGGCGGCCTGCCCGAGGGTACCGCGGTCCACGACGATCTGGCCGCAGCGGCCGACGCCCTGTTGACCGAGGGAGGCGCATGAACCCGTTTCGTACCAAGCCCGTACTCTACCTGCGCGGTGCCCTGTTCTGGCTGGGCTTTGCTTCCTCCACCGTGTTCTTCGGTCTGCTGGTGACCCTGCTGCTGCCCCTGCCGAACGACACGCGCTACGCCATCGCCCGAGGCTGGCCGGTGTTCAACATCTGGTGGCTGAAGGTGACCTGCGGCCTGCGTCACCGCCTGGAGGGCGTGGAACACGTGCGCGACCTCGAGGGTGCGGCGGTGGTGCTCTCCAAGCACCAGTCCACCTGGGAGACCATCGCCTTCAACCGCTTCCTGCCGCGCCAGACCTACGTGCTCAAGAGAGAACTCATGCGCATCCCGTTCTTCGGCTGGGGCGCCTCGGTGCTGCGGCCCATCGCCATTGACCGTGCCGCCGGGCGACAGGCGGTGCAGCAGCTGCTGGAACAGGGCAAGCAGCGCCTGGCCGACGGCATCTGGGTGGTGATCTTTCCCGAGGGGACGCGCGTGCTGCCCGGCCAGACCAAGCGTTACAAGATCGGCGGCGCGGTGCTCGCGACCGAGAGCGGCTACCCGGTGATTCCCGTTGCCCACAACGCCGGCGACTTCTGGCCCCGGCACAGCCTGATCAAGCACCCGGGGGAGATCGTCGTGCGCATCGGCGCGCCCATCGCCACGCAGGGCAAGACCCCGGAGGCCCTCAACGAAGAGGTTCATGCCTGGATCGAGGGTCAGATGCGCGAGATCAGCCGCCAGCACGACTGATCCCCGCCGGCGCCCGAAAAGACCCGCGCATTGTGGTGTTTCTTGTCCACGCCGCCCGGCGAGGCGATGATGACGTCTTTCCGACTGACCTGAATCCGCCCGCCATGCTGCAAAAGCTTCTCGAACTGCGCGACCGCACCGTCTACTTTCTCGAGGGTTCCAGCCCCGCCGTCTACTACCTGGTGGACAAGGACGTGCAGGGCGTGCTGATCAACACGCCGCCCTTCGATGCCGCCACCTGCCAGGCGCTGGCCGACATTGCGCCGCTCAAGTTCATCTATTTCCCCAGCCGACGCGGCGCGCGCGACGTGGACCTCTGGCGCGAGGCCAGCGACGCCGAGACCATGGCCTTCGAGGCCGAGGTGCCGGCCATCGACGGCACGATCGACCTCAAGCTCGATCGCAAGAGCAAGTTCACCCGCACCATGGACTTCCTCCCCATGGCG
Source organism: Thioalkalivibrio sp. (assembly GCA_011046015.1). Taxonomy (GTDB): domain Bacteria; phylum Pseudomonadota; class Gammaproteobacteria; order SpSt-1174; family SpSt-1174; genus SpSt-1174. The sequence continues at coordinate 20,871 of DSBO01000113.1, forward strand.
GGGGTGACCGAAGGGAGCTGCGTGCTGCGCTGCCGCAACAAGCCCGGGATTCTGTTCTTCGGTCCCGTGCTCTCGCCGGGCGAGGATGGCTGGCCGACGCTGGCCTTTCAAGAGGACGACTATTCGACGGAGAGCCGCATGTTCGGTGCGCTCGGCCTGCAGGACGTCGCCTTCGACTATGCCTTCACCGATGTCTTCGAGCCGGGACGCACGCAGTTCGGGCCGGGTGCGGCCGCGGCGGTGAATGCGCGTATCGCCGAGGCGCTCGACGACTAAGCGCGCCGGCGCCGGCTAGTCGGTTCCGGGCGCGCGTCCACGGTTGTCGGCGGGCACGCTGAGTTCCAGGTCGCCGATGGGCCGCTCGCGGGCGATGTGATACCCCTGCGCGTAGTCCACGTGCAGCTCCCGGAGTTTCTCCAGAATCTCCGCGCTCTCCACAAACTCGGCGATGGTGCGCTTGCCCATCACGTGGCCGATGTCGTTGATGGATTTCACCATGGCGAGGTCGATGGGGTCGGTGACCACGTCCTTGACGAAGCTCCCGTC
>DSBO01000051.1 GCA_011046015.1 Thioalkalivibrio sp.
CGAGGCGGCACAGATCAAGAACACGCAGATCGCCGAGGAGCTGGAGCTGCCGCCGGTGAAGATCCACTGCTCGGTGCTGGCCGAGGATGCCATCAAGGCCGCCATCAACGACTTCAAGAGCAAACAGGGTGGTGCTGCGGAAGAAAAGCAGTCCGCCTGAGGCGAGATGACTATGTCCATTACGCTCAGCAACAAGGCCGCCGATCGTGTCAGGAGCTTCCTCGAGAAGCGGGGCAAGGGTGTCGGTCTGCGTCTCGGGGTGAAGACCACCGGGTGCTCCGGCATGGCCTATGTCATCGAGTTCGCCGACGAGGTGGGCGAGGGTGACACCGTGTTCGAGGACAACGGCGTGAAGGTGATCATCGACGCGAAGAGCCTCGTCTATCTCGACGGTACGGAACTCGATTACACCAAGGAAGGGCTGAACGAGGGCTTCAAGTTCAACAACCCCAACGAGAAGGATCGTTGCGGCTGCGGCGAGAGCTTCAACGTCTGATCACCCCGGAGAGGATCATGAACCTGGACTTCTCACAGAACCACTTCGAGCTCTTCGGCCTGCCGGTGGGCTTCGAGGTGGATGCGGGGGCGCTGGCCGACAGCTACCGCGCCCTGCAGGCCCAGCTGCACCCGGACCGCTTCGCCACGGCAGACGACAAGCAACGCCGGCTGTCGGTACAGGGCGCCTCCTGGGTCAATGAGGCCTACCAGACGCTGAAGGACCCGATGCGTCGGGCCCGCTACCTGCTCGAACTCAGGGGTGTGACCTTCAACGACGAGAGCGAGACCTCGTCCGACCCCGGGTTCCTGATGGAGCAGATGGAATTGCGTGAGGCCCTGGGCGAGGTGCGAGAGGCCGCGGACCCCATGGCGGCTCTCGACGAGGTCGGTGACCGCATCCTCGCGCTGGATCGCGCCCTGACCGACGGGTTCGAGCAGGCCTACGCCGGCGACGACCTGATGGCGGCCAAGGATGCCGTGCTGAAGATGAAGTTTTTCCGGCGCTTGCGCGAAGAGGTCGAGCGCCTCGAGGCCGAGCTCGAAGACGAGCTGGCCTGACACCACGACCAAACGGAATACTATGGCACTGTTGCAGATCTCCGAACCCGGCATGTCCACCGCGCCGCACGAGCATCGCCTCGCGGCGGGCATCGATCTGGGGACCACCAATTCACTGGTGGCGACCGTGCGCAGTGGCGTGGCGGAAACGCTGCCCGACGCCGACGGCCGGCATATCCTCCCGTCCGTGGTGCGCTACCAGGCCGAGGGCGAGCCGGTGGTGGGCCATGCGGCGAGAGACGCCGCGGCCAGCGATCCGCTGAACACCATCGCCTCGATCAAGCGCCTGATGGGGCGCGGCCAGGGCGACCTCAAGACAGTGGCCGGTCACGTGCCCTACGAGTTCGCCGAGACCGACTCGGCCGTGCCGCGGCTGAGGACGGCCGCCGGAGACGTCACCCCCATCGAGGTCTCGGCCGAGATCCTGCGCAGCCTGCGCGCCCGCGCAGAGGCCTCGCTGGGCGACGAGCTCGCCGGCGTGGTCATCACGGTGCCCGCCTATTTCGACGATGCGCAGCGACAGGCCACCAAGGACGCCGCGAAGCTCGCCGGCCTCAACGTGTTCCGTCTGCTCAACGAGCCCACCGCGGCCGCGGTCGCCTATGGGCTGGACCAGGGCGGGGAGGGCGTGATCGCCGTCTACGACCTGGGCGGCGGGACCTTCGATATCTCCATCCTGCGCCTGAACAAGGGCGTGTTCGAGGTGCTGGCCACCGGCGGCGACAGCGCGCTGGGCGGCGACGACTTCGACCAGGCCGTGGCCGAGTGGATCCTGGAGCAGTCCGGCATCGGCGAGGTCGACGATCACCGCCAGATGCGCCGCCTGATGCGCGCGGCCTGCGCCGCCAAGGAGGCGCTCACCGACGCCGAGCGTACCACCGTGCGCGTGGAGCGCGTGGATGGCAGCGACTGGGAGGGGGAGCTGACGCGCGGGACCTTCAAGGCCCTGGTCGAGCCGCTGGTGAAGAAGACGCTGTCCGCCTGCCGCCGCGCCCTGCGTGATGCGGGTGTGAGCAAGGACGAGGTCGAGAACGTGGTCATGGTCGGCGGCTCCACCCGCGTGCCGGTGGTGCGCGAGCGGGTGGGCGAGTTTTTCGGCCGCGAGCCGCTGGTGGACATCGACCCGGACAAGGTAGTGGCCATCGGCGCCGCCCTGCAGGCCGACATCCTCGCCGGCAACAAGCCGGACGAGGAGACGCTGCTGCTGGACGTAATTCCGCTGTCGCTGGGCCTGGAGACCATGGGCGGCCTGGTCGAGAAGATCGTCCCGCGCAACACCACCATCCCGGTGGCGCGCGCGCAGGACTTCACCACCTTCAAGGATGGCCAGACGGCAATGTCCGTCCACGTGGTACAGGGCGAGCGCGAGACCGTGGAGCACTGCCGCTCGCTGGCGCGTTTCGCCCTGCGTGGCTTTCCCGCCATGGTGGCGGGCGCGGCCCGCATCCGCGTCACCTTCCAGGTGGACGCCGACGGCCTGCTCAGCGTGACCGCGGAGGAGACCCTGAGCCAGGTGCGCGCGTCGGTGGAGGTCAAGCCCTCCTACGGCCTCACCGACAACGAGATCGAGACCATGCTCACCGACTCGTTCTCGCATGCGCAGGACGACATGCTCGCCCGGCGCCTGCGCGAGCAGCAGGTGGAGGCCGATCGCGTGATCGAGGCACTGGACGCCGCACTCGCGGCCGACGGCGAGCGCCTGCTCGACGACGCGGAACGCGCGGCCATCCTCGCCGCCCGCGAGGTGCTGGTCGAGACCCGCGCCGGCGAGGACAGCGATGCCATCAAGGCCGCCATCGGCCGGGTGGAGAAGGCCAGCGAGGCGTTCGTCGCCCGCCGCATGAACCAGAGCATCCAGCAGGCCATGGCCGGGCACAAGCTGGAAGAATTCGAGTAACCCTTAAAGAAAACGGATACGCACTATGCCGCAGATCATCTTTTTGCCGCACGAGGAAATCTGTCCCGATGGCGCGGTCATCGAGGCCGAGCCCGGCACCAGCATCTGCGATGCGGCGCTGAAGAACGGGATCGAGATCGAGCACGCCTGCGAGAAATCCTGCGCCTGCACCACCTGCCACGTCTACGTGCGCGAGGGGGCGGAGTCGCTCAACGAGGCCACCGACGACGAGGACGATCTGCTGGACAAGGCCTGGGGCCTGGACCCGGACTCGCGCCTGAGCTGCCAGGCCCTGGTCGCGGACGCCGACCTCGTGGTCGAGATCCCGAAGTACACCATCAACATGGTTTCCGAGAAGCACTGACAGGAGCGCCGCGATGAGTCTCAAGTGGACGGATACCCTCGAAATCGCCATCCAGCTCGACGAGGCCCACCCGGAGGTGGACCCCACCCACGTGAACTTCGTGGACCTGCGCAACTGGGTGATGGCGCTGGAGGAGTTCGACGACGACCCGGCCCACTCGGGTGAGCGGATCCTCGAGGCCATCCAGATGGCCTGGATCGAGGAGCGCGAGTAGCGTCCCGGGCGGAAAGACCTTTATTGTCTGTGGATAAGTGGCGCAGTACACTATAACCACATGAATTTTTGGACGAACCCGCGTTTTACGGCGCGGGTTCGTGTTATTTGGAAATCCTGAAACCTGGAGTTTTACCCATGGCCGTTGAACGCACCATTTCCATCATCAAGCCCGATGCCGTTGGCAAGAACGTGATCGGCAAGATCTACACCCGCTTCGAGGACGCCGGCCTCAAGATCATCGCCGCCAAGATGAAGCACCTGAGCAAGGCCGATGCCGAAGGCTTCTACGCCGTGCACAAGGAGCGCCCGTTCTTCAACGACCTGGTCTCCTTCATGACCTCCGGCCCGGTGATGATCCAGGTGCTGGAAGGCGAGGACGCCGTGGCGAAGAACCGCGAGATCATGGGCGCCACCAACCCGAAGGATGCCGCCCCCGGCACCATCCGCGCCGACTTCGCCGAGACCATCGACGAGAATGCCGTGCACGGTTCAGACAGCCTGGAAAACGCCAAGATCGAGATCGCCTACTTCTTCGGTGATGACGAGATCTGCCCGCGTACCCGCTAAACCGGGGCCGTAGACACACGTCAGGCGGGGGGTGCGGAACCTGTGTCCGCATCCCGCGTCTGAAGGACACGATGAATACCATGACCACCGAACAGAAAGTGAACCTGCTGGGCCTCGATCGTGAGGCGATGGAGGCGTTTTTCGTCGAGCTGGGCGAAAAACCGTTCCGCGCACGCCAGATGCTGCAGTGGATTCACCAGAACGGGGTGCATGACTTCGAGGCCATGACCAACATCAGCAAGGCCCTGCGCCAGCGCCTGATGGACATCGCCGAGATCCGCGCCCCCGAAGTGGTCATGGACCAGCATTCCGAGGACGGCACCCACAAGTGGCTGCTGCGCCTGGACGACGGGCAGTGCATCGAGACCGTCTTCATCCCGGAAAGGGATCGCGGCACGCTGTGCATCTCCTCGCAGGTGGGCTGTGCGCTGGATTGCACCTTCTGCTCCACCGCCCGCCAGGGCTTCAATCGCAACCTGTCGGTGGCCGAGATCATCGGCCAGCTGTGGGTCGCGCGTCAGCAGCTGCAGCCGGAGATCGGCAAGAGCCGCATCGTCACCAACGTGGTGATGATGGGCATGGGCGAACCCCTGCTCAACTTCGACAATGCCGTCTCGGCGATGAAGCTCATGCTCGATGACCTGGGCTACGGGCTCTCCAAGCGTCGCGTGACGCTCTCCACCTCGGGCGTGGTGCCGGCCATGGATCGACTGCGCGACGTGCTCGACGTGGCACTGGCCGTCTCGCTGCATGCCCCCAACGACGAGCTGCGCAACGAGCTGGTGCCGCTCAACCGCAAGTACCCGATTGCGGAGCTGATGGCCGCCTGCAAGCGCTATCTGGGCGCGCAGAGCCATCGCATGCGCGTGACCATCGAATACGTCATGCTCGAAGGCGTCAATGACCAGCCCGAGCATGCCCGGCAGCTGATCCGGCTGTTGCAGGATCTGCCGGCGAAGGTGAACCTGATCCCCTTCAACCCGTTCCCCGAGACCCGCTACAAGCGATCCAGTCCGCAAGCTATTCAGCGCTTTCGTGATATGCTGCAGGCAGCGGGGCTCAATACGATTACCCGCAAGACGCGCGGTGACGACATCGACGCGGCCTGTGGCCAGCTGGCCGGCAAGGTCGTGGATCGTAGTCGCCGCGAACTGCATTTCGCGCGTATAGAACAGGGGGTATCCCGTTGATCCGACTGCTGACGTTACTGCCCGTATTGCTCCTGGCCATCGGCGGCTGCGCCAGCACCGGGGGGTACGGCGAGGACGCCCGCCTCAAGGAGGCGGCGCGCTACAACACGCAGCTAGGCATCAACTATCTCCAGAAGGGTGATCTCCAGCAGGCCGACGACAAGCTCGGCAAGGCCGTGGAGCAGGACCCGCGATCCGCCGAGGCGCACAATGCCTACGCCATCCTGCAGGAGCGACTCGGCAACGTCGATCTGGCCCGCAGCCACTATCGGCGCGCCACGCGACTGGACCCCGATTATTCCGAGGCGCACAACAACTACGGCCGTTTCCTCTGCAATCAGGGCGAGCTGTCCGCGGCCGAGCGGGAGTTCATGGCGGCGGTGAAGAACCCGCTGTACCGCAGTCCCGAAGTCGCCTATACCAACGCCGGTATTTGCGCACTGCAGAAACCCGACCTCGACCGTGCCGAGGATCACCTGCGCAAGGCGCTGTCGAAGAACCCCGAATACCTGCCCGCCCTGTTCGAGATGGCGCAGCTGACCTACGACAAGCAACACTACCTGCAGACCCGTGCCTACGTGCAGCGCTACGATGCGGCGCGGGCTGAACTCGTCGATGGCGCGACAGACGCCCGACGCTACCACCCGCGGATCCTCTGGCTTTGCGTCCAGGCGGAGCAGCAGCTCGGCAATCGATCGGCCGCCTCTTCCTGCGCCCTCAGGCTGAAGAACTTCTTCCCGCAATCCAGAGAGACCGCCGAGCTTCTGGAGATGGAACGGCATGGAAGAGTCAACTGATACCCGGCCGAATACCGATGCCAACATGCCCGGACCCGGCGCGACCTTGCGCCGGACCCGGAAAGAGCAGGGCCTGACACAGGAACAGGTCGCGACCGACCTACACCTGCCCCGGCGCGTCGTCGACGCCCTCGAGCGCGATGATTTTGCGGCGCTCCCCGAGACCACGACCTACCTCAAGGGCTACCTCCGTTCCTACGCCAAGCTCCTCGGTCTCGACGCCGCGCCGCTGCTGCAATCCGTCGAGCGACTGGTCGGTCCCGCACTCGAGTGGGTGCCGACCCAGCCTGCGACGGCCATCGAGCCCGGGTTTCGCGGCGTGCACTGGATCTCCGGCGGGGTGGTGGCCATGGTCGTGGTCCTGCTCGCGGTCTGGTGGACGGGAGATTCGGTCGAGGAGGATGCCGACATGAGCACGGTGGCGGAAGCGCCGCGCTCGGAGTCGCCCGCGGTCAGCCCGGACGATGAGGTGGCGGTGGCCGAGCTGCCCGCGCAGAGCGCCACGGCAGAGGTGCTGGCCACGCCCGATGCCGTGACGCCCGAGCCGGTCACCGTGACGAACCTGACGCCCGAACCGGCGGCCGCCCCGCCGGCTCCGCAGCGCAACGACGGGCAGAATGCGACGGGCGAAGACCGGCTACAGCTCAGCTTCAGCGAGGCCTCCTGGGTGGAGGTCTACGACGCCAACCGCCAGCAGCTGCTCTACGGCCTGTTCAAGGGCGGTGAGCAACGCACGGTGCAGGGCACGGCGCCGTTTCGCGTCATGCTCGGGTACGCGCCCGGCGTGGAAGTCCGCATCAATGGCGAGTACTATGACCACCTGACACGCGTCCGGGGCAACAACACAGTGCGGTTTAATATCGCGCGCCCGTCGGACGATTTGTAACGGTTCAACCCCCTCAAGTCCAAGCCGGTAATGTCAAAAACCATACAGTCCATCCGCGGGATGCACGACATCCTGCCGGAACAGACCCCTGCCTGGCAGTATCTCGAATCGACCGTGCGCGACCTGCTGGCCGGCTATGGCTACCAGGAGATCCGCATGCCCATCGTCGAGATGACCGAGCTGTTTGCCCGGTCCATTGGCGAGGTGACGGATATCGTCGAGAAGGAGATGTACACCTTCGAGGACCGCAACGGCGACAGCCTGACCCTGCGGCCCGAGGGCACGGCCAGCTGTGTGCGCGCGGGCATCCAGCACGGGCTGCTACATAACCAGCAGCAGCGCCTTTGGTACATGGGGCCGATGTTCCGCCACGAGCGCCCGCAGAAGGGACGTTACCGACAGTTCCACCAGATCGGTGTCGAGACCTTCGGCATCGAGGGCCCGGACATCGATGCCGAGCTGATCATGCTCACGGCGCGCCTGTGGCGTCGCCTGGGCATCAGCGACGTGCGCCTGGAAATCAACTCCCTGGGAAGCCTCGAGGCCCGTGCCGCCTACCGTGAGCGGCTCGTCGACTACCTGCGCGGGCACCAGGACGTGCTGGACGAGGATTCCCGCCGTCGCCTGGAAACCAACCCGCTGCGAGTCCTCGACAGCAAGAACCTGGCCATGAAGGACGTGATTGCCGGCGCACCGCAGTTGCTGGATCATCTGGATGCGGAGTCGGTAGCCCATTTCGAGGGGCTCAAGCAGCGACTGGACACCGCGGGCATCGTCTACGTCGTCAATCCCTGCCTGGTGCGCGGGCTGGACTACTACAGCCGCACGGTGTTCGAATGGATCACCGAGTCGCTGGGGGCGCAGGGTACGATCTGCGCCGGCGGGCGCTACGACGGCCTGGTCGAACAGCTGGGTGGCCGGGCGACCACCGCGGCGGGCTTTGCCATTGGGCTGGAACGCTTGCTGGCGCTGCTCGAGGAGCATGGCCGCCTGCCGAGCCCGGTTGCGCCGCATGTCTACCTGGTGACCTTCGGCGAGCGCGCCGAGCGCGAGGGATTGCTGCTGGCCGAGCGCCTGCGCAATGTGCTGCCGGGCCTGCGGCTGGTGATGAACTGCGGCGGCGGCAGTTTCAAGGCGCAGATGAAGCGCGCCGACCGTTCGGCCGCCGAGCTGGCCCTGATCCTCGGCGAGGACGAGGTCGACGCCGGCGAGATCGGCGTGAAGTTCCTGCGGCGGGAGGAGGATCAGCGCCGTTTTTCGCAGGACCAACTGGAAGCATTCCTGCGGGCCCAGTGCTTTACGGCGCCTTCCGCCTGAGCCGGCCCGCGTATCAATCCCGAGGAGTAGACGGTGGCGGACTACAACAACGAAGACGAGCAGCTCGAGGCACTCAAGCAGTGGTGGAAGGAGAACGGTGCGGCCGTGATCGCCGGCATCGTGCTGGGTGCGGGCGCACTGTTTGGCTGGAAGTTCTGGCAGGATTACCAGGTCGAGCAGGCCGAGGCCGCCTCGGCGATCTATGCCGAGATGCGCGTCGAGGGGGCGGACGTCGATACCCGGGTCGCCGGGGCCGAGACGCTCAAGTCCGACTATGCCCGCGGTCCCTATGCCGCGCTGGCGGCCCTGGAGGCGGCGGCCGCTCTGGTGGAGGCGGGCCGGCTGGCTGACGCCGAGGCGCAGCTGCGCTGGGCGATGGATTCGGCGCGCATGCCCGAGGTCGCCGAGGTCGCACGGCTGCGCCTGGCGCAGGTGGTGGTGGCCCAGGGCCGTGCCCAGGATGTGCTCGACCTGCTCAAGACCGAGCTGCCGGAGGCCTATGCCGGGCTGGTGGACGAACTGCGGGGTGATGCCTACCGTCTGCTGGGCGACGTGGAAGCCGCGCGCCGGGCCTACGACCGGGCGCTGTTGAACGCCGGCAGCCGCTCGGAATACCTGCAGCTGAAGCGTGACGACCTCGGGCGTTCGACGGGAGTGTCCGCGTCGTGATGCGCCTGCCCCTCCTGCTGTGCGTCGCGCTGGTGCTCGGGGGTTGTGGCATGTTCCAGGCCGACAACACCGAGCCGCCGGCCGAGCTCACCCGGATCGAGACGCGGCTGGATGTCGACCAGCGCTGGAGCCGGGGCGTGAGCGCCGGCAGCGCCGATGACTTCCTGTACCTGCGTCCTGCCCTGCACGAGGGCGTGCTGTATGTCGCCGATGCGAAGGGGCGCGTGGGCGCCCACGACGCGACGACGGGCAAGCCGGTCTGGTCGGTGACGCTGCGCACGCCGCTGACCGGCGGTGTCACGGTCGATGACGAGGTCGTGGTCGTGGGCAGCGGTCGCGGCGAGGTGATCGGCCTGCGTCGAGACAATGGCGCCGAGCTGTGGCGCCAGCGGGTGAGCAGCGAGGTCCTGGCGCTGTCGGACATCGATCTCGGTTTCGTGGTGGCGCGCACCAACGACGGTAGGCTGCACGCGCTGGCCGCCGGCAGCGGCGAGCTGGTGTGGCAGGCGGGCCGCAGCACGCCCGCGCTGTCCCTGCGGGGCGGTGGGCGGCCGCTGATGGCCTTCGGCGCGGTGATCGCCGGTTTCGACAACGGCAAGCTGGCGGCCTTTTCGCTGGAACGCGGCAGCACGCTGTGGGAGACCACCGTGGCTGTGCCGCAGGGGCAGTCCGAACTGGATCGCATGGTGGACATCGACGGTGACATGTCGCTGGTGGACGAGACGCTGTACGCGGCCAGCTACCAGGGGCGCGTGGTGGCGGTGAACCTGCGCGACGGGCGCATCCTCTGGTCCCGCGATCTCAGCTCCTATGCCGGTCTCAGCGCCGATCGCCGCCACGTCTACGTGAGCGACGAGGTCGGTGCCGTGTGGGCCCTGGATCGCGACAGCGGGGCCCCCATGTGGCGGCAGGAGCAGCTGCGCCTGCGCGCGGTCACGGCGCCGGCGAGCATCGGCGAGGTGGTGGTGGTCGGCGACTACGAGGGCTACCTGCACTTCATGCGGCAGAGCGACGGCGAGTTTGTTGCGCGCACCCGTGTCGATCGCAGGGGGGTGCGTGTGCCCCCGCTGGTCGAGGGCGATACCCTGTATGTCTACGGGCTGGGTGGCAAGCTGAACGCCCTGGTGCCCGCGGGTTCGGTACAGTAGCCAAGGGGCCGCGCACGGCGCGGCGGGCAGGTCATGGTCCACGGGGACGCATGGCGCACAGACAACGGAAGGCTTGGATCTAGGAGAAATCGCGGATGTCGAGGAGCGGACAGATTGGCGTGTACACCCTGCTGGGGCTGCTGGCGCTGGTGCTGGTCGTCATGCTGGTCCTGCCGTTCTGGTTCGGCATGCAGGCGCAGGCGCGGTTTGCCGAGGCAGTGGACCAGCTCAATCGTCAGGGCGCGCCAGTCCTGCGGTTGCAGACCGTCCGCTACGATCGCGGCTGGCTCGCGAGCCGCGCCGAGACCCTGGTCCATCACAGCGAACTGCCCTTCACGCTGAAGCTCACTCACGACCTGCGCCACGGTCCGGTGCATCTGCCCGGCCTGCTGAACGACGAGCCCGCGCTGCTCATGGCGATGGTCGAGAGCCGGCTCGGCCCGGGCGAGACGGCGGGCGGTCCGTCCCTGCTGATTGCGCAGGGACGCACGCGCATCGCGCTTAAGGGTGACGTCGCCTCGCAGTGGCGGCTGGACGAGGTGATGACGGCGATGCTGGGCAGCAACCAGCCGGTCTGGATGCGTGCCGACTACAGCGCCGCCACCGGTGCGGCCACGGTCCAGGCCCAGCTGCCCGAGGCCAACGTGCAGGGGCCGGATGGCAATGATATCCGCGTCTCGGACCTGCGCCTGCGGCTGGACGCCCGCCCGGGGCGCCACGGCCGCTACCTCGTCGGCAGCTACAGCGTGAGCCTCAGGTACCTGCGCACCGGCGGTATCGCCGACATGGCGTCGATCGAGCAGCTGCGCCTGCGCGCCCGCGCCAGTGAGCGTGGCGACCGGCTCGATACCGAGCTGGCCGTCTCCTTCGAGCAGGCGGACACGCCGGCCGGACGCCTGGGGCCGGCGCGCCTCGTGGTCCAGCTCAACAATCTGGATGCGCAGGCGGTCGAGCGCTACGTCGATGCGCAGGCATCGCTGCTCGAGGACATCGACCCCATGGCCGATCCGCAGGCGCTGACCGCCGCGGTGATGCCGCAGTTAATCGAGGTCGTACCGCAAATGCTGTCGCAGGCCGAGTTGCGCGTGCCCGCGCTGTACCTGGCCACCGCCGACGGGGCACTCAGCGCCGATGCGACCCTGACCCTGCCAGCGCTGGATGCCAGCTTTGCGGCCATGCCGATGGCCGTGCTCACTGCGCTGGACCTGGAGGCGCGCGTCGCCGTCGATGCCCCCCTGTTGCGCGGCGAGCTGGAGCGGGCCCTGCGCACGCGCCTGGCCCGGGCGCGGGGCGCCGAGTTCGGGGAGGGGGGCGGCCTGCTGCGCGAGGAGATCGACGAGGATGCCGCCGCGCAATCCCGGTCCCAGCTCTCGGTCCTGGCCGGCCAGGGCTACCTGTCGCTGGTCAATGACGTCTACCGCACCCGCATCACGATGCGGGAGGGCAGCCTGCTGATGAACGGCAAGGTGCTCAATCCCGTGGCGCTGATGCCGGGCGCGGGCGCCTCCCGACCCTGAAGCCCGGCGGCGTATCGGGCCGCGCGGTGCCGCCGCTGCGCGATCGGTGCGCTTGGCAGTTTCTTTCCCCGCGCGGATCGTCTATGGTTCGCGCTCCCTGTCGCAGTTAGAATCACTCCCATGAATCCCGTAATCGCCCTGGTTGGACGGCCGAATGTCGGCAAGTCCACGTTGTTCAATCGCCTCACCAAGAGCCGCGACGCGCTCGTGGCCGATTTCCCGGGGCTCACCCGCGACCGCAAGTACGGTATCGGCCGGGTGGGCGGGCGTCCCTTCGTGGTGGTGGATACGGGAGGGCTGAGTGGCGAGGCCGAGGGTATCGACGAGTACATGGCCGTGCAGACACGCCAGGCCATCGCCGAGGCCGACGTGCTGCTGTTCCTGGTGGACGGGCGCTCTGGGGTGACCGCGGCCGACGAGGCCATCGCCCGCGAGCTGCGCATTACCGGCAAGCCGCTGTACCTGGTGGTGAACAAGACCGACGGCATCGACGCCGAAGGCGCCGCCATGGACTTCTACGCGCTGGGGATGGGTGAGCCCATCGCAATCGCCGCGGCGCACGGCCGGGGCATCAACGCACTGGTCAACCGGGTGATGGAGCCGTTCCCCGAGGCGCCCGAGGTCACGCCCGAGGACGAGGCGGCGAAGGGCATCCGCATCGCCTTCGTCGGGCGCCCCAACGTTGGCAAGTCCACGCTCATCAACCGCATCATGGGCGAGGAGCGGGTGGTCGCCTTCGACCAGCCGGGCACCACGCGCGACAGCGTCGAGATCCCCTTCGAGCGCGACGGCCAGGCCTACACGCTGATCGACACCGCCGGCGTGCGCCGCCGTGCGCGGGTCAGCGAGGCCATCGAGAAGTTCAGCGTGATCAAGACACTGCAGGCCATCGAGGCCTGTCACGTCACCATCCTGGTGCTCGACGCGCGCGAGGGCATCACCGAGCAGGACGCGACCCTGGTTGGCCACGTGATGGAGGCCGGCAAGGCCATCGTCGTGGCGATCAACAAGTGGGATGGCCTGACGCCCGAGCAGCGCGACAAGGTCCGTCACGAGATCGAGATCAAGCTGCCGTTCCTGGACTTCGCCGAGCGGTTCTTCGTCTCGGCGCTGCATGGGACCGGCGTGGGCGAACTCTACGCCGCCGTGCAGCGGGCCTACGACTCGTCGATGCTGGATGTCTCGACCTCCAGGCTCACCACGCTGCTCGAACAGGCCGTCGTCCAGCACCAGCCGCCACTGGTGCACGGGCGGCGCATCAAGCTGCGCTATGCCCACCAGGGCGGGCACAATCCGCCCATTATCGTCATCCACGGCAACCAGACCGAGCGCGTACCCGGCGCCTACAAGCGCTACCTCGTGAACTTTTTCCGCACGCGCCTCAAGCTGGTGGGCACCCCCATCCGCATCGAGTTCAAGACTGGCGAGAACCCCTACGCGGGTCGGCGCAACACGCTCACGCCGCGCCAGCAATACAAGCGCGACCGCATGATGCGGCACATCAAGCGAAGCAAGAAAAAATAGGGGCGGGGGGCCTGCCGCGCTACGGCGCGGCGGTGGTTTCCGGCAGGAACAGTTCGGGGTCGACCGCGTTGCGGTTGAGGTAGACGCTCCAGTGCAGGTGCGGCCCGGTGACGCGGCCGCTGGCGCCCACCGTGCCGATGGTCTCGCCGCGCACCACGCGCTGTCCCGGCTCCACGTCGATGCGGGCGAGGTGCGCGTACAGCGTCAGCACGCCCTGGCCGTGATCGAGATACACGACGTTCCCCGAGAAGAAGAAATCACCCGTGTGCAGCACCACGCCGTCGGCCGGCGCGCGGATCGGCGTGCCCTGGGCCGCCGGGATGTCCATGCCGCGGTGCGGATTGCGCGGCTGACCGTTGATGATGCGCCGCTTGCCATAGGTATTGGCGTAGGGGCCCGGTACCGGCTGCAGAAAGTCGAGGGCCGGCAGCGGTTCGCTGCGGGTCTTGAGCACGTCGCGCACCACCGCCTGCTCGCGCCAGTGACGCTCGAGATCCGCCTGGCTCAGGTCGACCTTGCTCTGGTCCTTGATGGTCAGGTGCTGGGTGGCGTACTCCTTGCTCGTGACCTCGAAGGGGATGGTGGAACGCCCATTCCCGCCCCAGGCGACCTCGAGGTCGTGCGTGCCGATGGCCGCATCCAGCGGCAGGCCGACCACGGCGGTGTATCCCCCCTCGTGCGCCAGCACCAGTACGGGGCGATCCTGGTATCGCGCCAGCGGCTCGACATCGGCCGCCGCACGGAATTCGACGAGCGCCACGCCGCCCGGTACCGGGGCGTGGCGGGGCAGCGTCTCGGCAAATAGCGAAGGGGTTAACAGAAACCCAATTAACAGGATCAGGGTGCGCATGGGGCCATGCTACCATGCGTGGCATGAATGGAAAGCGACATATTGCCCGCCGCATGGCGGACATTCAGCCCTTTTACGTCATGGACATCCTCGCGCGCGCTCGCGCGCTGGAGGCGGAAGGGCGCGACATCGTGCACATGGAGATCGGCGAGCCGGATTTCCCCACCCCCGCACCGATCATCGAGGCCGGGCAGCGGGCGCTCGCGGCGGGCCGCACGCATTACACGCCGGCCGCCGGCCTGCCCGAACTGCGCGAGGCCATCGCCCGGCACTATGCCACGCGCTACGGCGTGAACGTCGCGCCCTCGCGCATCATCGTCACGCCCGGTGCCTCGGGCGCCCTGCAACTGGTGTTGTCTGTCCTGGTCAATCCGGGCGAGCAGGTGGTGATGGCCGACCCCGGATATCCCTGCAATCGGAACTTCGTGCGCCTGCTCGACGGCGAGCCGACCTTCGTGCCGGTGGATGCCGCGACCGACTACCAGCTCACGGTCGATGCCCTGCGCGCGTCCTGGACGGGGCGCTCCAGCGCGGCACTGATTGCCTCGCCGGCCAATCCCACGGGCACCCTGGTGCCGGCCGACCAGCTTCGCGCCATGGCGGCGTTCGTAGAGGGCAAGGGTGGGAGCCTGATCGTGGACGAGATCTATCACGGCCTGGTGTACGACGCCGACGCACCCACCGCGCTATCGGTGTCCGACCGGGTGTTCGTCATCAACAGCTTCTCCAAGTATTTCGGCATGACCGGCTGGCGCCTGGGCTGGGTGGTGGCGCCGGAGGGCTATGAGCACGAGCTCGACAAGCTCGCGCAGAATCTCTTCCTCGCCGCCTCCACGCCCTCGCAATATGCGGCGCTCGCGGCCTTCGAGCCCGAGACCATCGAGATCCTCGAGCAGCGCCGGCAGGCCTTCCAGGAACGGCTCGATTTCCTGCTGCCCAAGCTGCGGCGGCTGGGCTTCGAGATCCCGGTCAAGCCGCAGGGCGCGTTCTATCTCTACGCCAACAGCGCACGCCTGGACAGCGACAGCTTCGCGCTCTGCAACCGCATGTTGCAGGAGGCCGGTGTGGCGGCGACGCCGGGTCTGGATTTCGGCAGCCACCGCGCCGCCGAGCACGTGCGCTTCGCCTACACCACCGACCTGGACCGGCTGCGCGAGGGTGTCGAGCGGCTGGAGGACTTCCTTTACCGGAACTAGCGGATGGCGATGCGACGGTGGCGTGGCTCATGGTGTGCCGTGTTGGGGCTGTTGCTCCTGACACTGCCCGCGGTGCGGGCGGATGGCGAGTGGCGCGCGCTGGAGGCCGGCCTCGAGCTCGGCCGGTTCGAGATCCCGCATCCTGCCGACACGCGTCCCGGCATCGTCCACGTGCTGCGCATCGATCCCGCGCATTTTCGCTTCCGCCTGCTGGCTGCCTCGGCCACGGAGGAGCGCAAGCCGCGCACGGCCCGCGGCTGGGCCGTGCATGCGGGCCTGGTGGCGACCATCAACGCGAGCATGTTCCAGGCCGACTTCCTCTCCAGCGTGTCGCTGATGCTGGCCCCGGGCCACGTGAACAACCCGCGTGTGTCCCGCGACAAGGCCGTGCTGGCCTTCGATCCGCGCTCCGGCGAGCTGCCGTCGGTGCGCATCATCGACCGTGAATGCGACGACTTCGAGAGCCTGCGCAAGGACTACGCCACGCTGGTGCAGAGCATCCGCATGGTGTCCTGCAAGGGTCGTAACGTGTGGGGAGAGAGCGAGCGGCGCTGGAGCACGGCGCTCATCGCAACCGACAAGGCGGGTCGCGTCCTGTTCGTGCATGTGCGCACGCCCTACAGCACGCATGAGCTCATCAATGCGCTGCTCGCGCTGCCGCTCGGCATCGACCGTGCCATGTACACCGAGGGCGGCGTGCAGGCCCAGATGTTCGTGGGCAGCGGCGAACTGAAGCGCGAGTTCGTCGGCAGCTTCGGCGGCAGCTTCACCGCCACCACCGGCGGCCCCTCGGTCTGGCCGGTGCCGAACGTGATCGGCATCGAGCGCCGTTGAATGTCACCGCTCAGCAGGCCGTTCCAGCGCATGGTCCGCCATTCCAGAGCGGGGCCTGTGCCGGGGTGACGGCAGGGCGAGTGTCCCCGACAGTCCTTCTGGCCGTTCCGGCACTGCCGTGCTCCAGGCGCCGGCCACAAGGTCTTTCCATGAACAACCTGGCGGCTCTACACGGCTAGCGCTTAGCCTCCAGCCGCGCCTGCGTGTGCCGCAGCCGGTCCACCCACATGGCGGTGGCGCCCGCCACCCCCACCGGCATGGCCAGGAAGTTGAGCACCGGGATCATGGTCATGAGCAGGACGCTGCCGCCGAAGCCGAAGGCCAGGCCCCGCTCTCGCGCGAGCAGGTGGCGTTCGTCGGTGAAGATCATGCCGTGGTTGCCCATGGGGTAGTCCGCGTACTCGATGGCCAGCATCCAGGCGCCAAAGGCGGCCCAGGCGAAGGGCGCAAGCAGGTTGAGGCCCGGGATCAGGAACAGGATCAGCAGCGGGATCAGCCAGAGGAGGAGGTAGCCGGTCTTGCGCAGTTCGCTGACGAGGGCGTCCTTCACCGTCTTCGCCAGCGCCCGGAAGCTGAATGCGCCGTCGAGCGGCTGGCCGGTGAGCTTGGCCTCCAGTTTCTCCGCGAGCAGGGCGTTGAAGGGTGCGGAGATGAGGTTGGCGACCACGGTGAAGGTGTAGAACACGGCGATCGACATGGTGACGGCGAACAGCGGCCAGAGCACCCAGCGTGCCCAGTCGAGCCAGTCCGGCAGCATCCGGTCCATGAAGGCGCCGAACTCGCTCGCCAGATACCAGATGCCCAGCGTGAACAGGACGATGTTGATCAGCAGGGGGATCGCCACGTAGCGGCGCACCCCCTTCAGGGTGATGAGCCCGAAGCCGCGGCGGGCGAAACGCATCCCGGCGAGCAGATCCTTCAGCATTCAGTCCTCCGTTTCATGAGCGGCGAGGGCGCCGCGGCGCGCGAGCAGTGCCGCACCAAACGCGGCCTCGGTGTGCAGCGGAGTGGCCATGCGGGTGTCGAGCAGACGTTCGCGGATGCGCGTGAAGACGGTATTGGCCGCACCGCCGCCGACGCTGAAGACGCGCGCGGGGTAGGGCGCACCCAGGGCCTCGAGCAGGCGGTAGCCCTGGCGTTCGATCGCGGCGATACCCTCGAGCATGCCCTGCAGGAACAGGGCGTCGTCGGCCGGACGCGGGCTGAGGCGGGGTGCCAGCGCCGGGTCGCTCACCGGAAAGCGTTCGCCCGGGCGCACCAGCGGGTAGTAATCGAGTCCCGTGGCGCGTTCCGGGTTCATCCGCGACGTGAGTTCGTCCAGATGCTGGCGGGTGAAGTGGTGTTCCAGCACCGCGCCGCCGGTGTTGGAGGCGCCACCCGCCAGCCAGCGATCCCAGAGGCGATGGCTGTAGACCCCGGCAGCGGGATCGAACACCGGCCGGTCCGAGAGCACCTTGAGCACGAGCGTGCTACCCAGCGAGCTGGCCGCATCGCCGATCCGGTCGGCGCCGGTGGCGAGGAAGGCCGCGATGCTGTCGGTGGTGCCGGTGACAACCCGGGCCTGGGCGGGCAGGCCGAGCCGGTGGGCCATGGCGGCATCGACCGGGCCGATGGCGGTCCCGGGCGGTAGCACCTCCGGCAGCAGACGGGTGTCGAGGCCGGTGCCGGTCAGCCAGTCGGGCCAGCGGCGGGCCACCGGGTCGTAGCCCAGCTTGAGGGCGTTGTTCTCGTCGCTGATGCCGATCTGTCCGGCCAGGCGGTTGGCCAGCCAGTCGGCCTGGTGCAGGGCGCGGGCCGCCGGCGGGTAGTCCTGCTGCTGGCTGAGCCACAGCAGCTTGGCCAGCGATGAGGTCGCGCCGTGGGCCCCGCTGGTGGCGGGGGCGAGATGCGCAATGCGGGTGGCCTCGTCCAGTGCGCGGGCATCAAAGTACATCAGGGCCGGGGTGAGGGCGCAGCCGTGAGCATCGGCCACGAGCACGGTGCCGGAGGTGCCGTCGATGGCGATGGCCTCGATGCGGGCGCGCTGGGCGGGCGGGATGTCGGCGAGCAGGGCGCAGAGGGCGTCCCACCAGAGATTGGGCGACTGGTCGGCGTCGGGCCCGTCGGTCTCGGCGGGCGGCAGGGGCTGGCTGGCCTGCAGCACTTCGGCGCCGTGGACGTCGATGCCCGACAGTCGGCACCCGGAGGTGCCGAAGTCGATGCCGATGAAGATGCCGCTGCTACCCCTCATGCGCGCCGTAGATGCCTTGCAGGGTTCCGGCTCAGGGCAGCTGGACGGGCTGGGGCGGCTGCCAGTTCGGGTCGCGGTGCTCAGCCACCACGGTGGTGTAGACCCCGCCGCGTACGTTGAACTCGGCGGTCAGGCGCATGAAGCGCGGCGCCGTGGCCTGGACCAGGTCGTCCAGGATGCGGTTGGTGACGGCCTCGTGGAAGGCGCCCTCGTCGCGGAAGGACCACACATAGAGCTTGAGCGACTTGAGTTCCACGCAGCGCTGATCCGGTACGTAGTCGAGGTGCAGGATGGCGAAATCGGGCTGGCCGGTCTTCGGGCACAGGCAGGTGAATTCGGGGACGCGGATTCGGATGGTATAATCCCGCTCCGGCTGCGGATTGTCGAAGGTCTCCAGCGCTTTGCTGGGCTGCGTGGACATATGGGCGCTCCAGAAGAATCGGGCTGATAAATCAGCGGCTTAACGAAAGGTCGCCATTATAGCACCGGCCGCCGGCAGACGGTCGCGGATTTCGGCGCGCCGGCCCGAGGTTGACGCGGCCGGGCCTTTGGGGTGATAAGCCCCCTCAGGAGTCGAAGCGTTTGTCCGGCCGTTTCCGGTCGGGAGGCCCCGCCGCGTGGGGTCGAAGACACGATCACAATAATATTGGGTATTTCGCTGCATGCGCCTCAAGAAGATCAAGCTCGCGGGCTTCAAGTCCTTCGTCGATCCCACCACCATCGAGCTGACCAGCAACCTCGTCGGCATCGTGGGCCCCAACGGCTGCGGCAAGTCGAATACCATCGACGCGGTGCGCTGGGTGATGGGCGAGACCTCGGCCAAGCACCTGCGCGGCGATTCCATGGATGACGTCATCTTCAGTGGCTCGTCCTCGCGCAAGCCGGTGGGGCAGGCCTTCATCGAGCTGGTCTTCGACAACAGCGACGGCTCGCTGGGCGGCGAATACGCGCAGTACAGCGAGATCGCCGTCAAGCGCCAGGTCTCGCGCGACGGGCAGTCGCAGTACTTCCTCAACGGCGCGCGCTGCCGCCGTCGCGACATCACCGACATCTTCCTCGGCACCGGCCTCGGACCACGCAGCTACGCCATCATCGAGCAGGGCATGATCTCGCGCTTCATCGAGGCCAAGCCCGAGGAGTTGCGCGTGTACATCGAGGAGGCCGCCGGCATCTCCAGGTACAAGGAGCGCCGCCGCGAGACCGAGAACCGCATCCGTCACACGCGCGAGAACCTCGACCGGCTCAACGACCTGCGCGAGGAGATCGAGAAGCAGCTCAATCACCTGCATCGCCAGGCCCGCACCGCCGAGCGCTTCAAGGAGCTCAAGGGCGAGGAGCGCCGCGCGAAGGCCGAGCTGCTGGCCCTGCGCCAGCAGTCGCTCACCGGCGACGTGGAGGTGCGCGAGCGGGAACTGCGCGAGCAGGAGACCCGTCTCGAGCAGGTGGTGGCCGAGATCCGCAACCTCGAGGCCCAGCTCGAGAAGGACCGCGAGCTGCACGTGGAGGCCAACGAGGCCTTCAACGAGGTGCAGGGGCGCTACTACAAGATCGGCGGCGACATCTCGCGCGTCGAGCAGTCCATCCAGCACAACCGCGAGCTGCGCTTCCGCCAGGAACGGGAGCTGGGCCAGGCCGAGCAGGCGCTGGCGCAGGCGCGCGAGCACATCGCCCAGGATGAGAGCAAGCTGGAGGAGTTCGCCGGGCGGATCGCCGGGCTCGAACCCGAACACCAGCAGGCCGAGGGCGGCCAGGAACAGGCCGCTGCCCAGCTCGCCGAGGCCGAACAGGCCATGCAGCAGTGGCAGGGCGAGTGGGAAGATCTCGGCCGGCGCAGCTCCGAACCCAGCGAGGTCGCCCAGGTCGAGCGCACACGCATGGAGCACCTGGACCGGCAGATCACGCAGTACCGCCAGCGCCTGGAAAAGCTCGAGCAGGAGCTGGGCACGCTCTCCGACACGGGCGTGAGCGATGAGATCGAGAGCTTCGCCGGCCAGGTCGAGGAGGCGCGCGCCGCCGCCGACGAGCAGCAGGCGCAGCTCTCGGAAACCATCGAGGCCATCAACGCTCGCCGCGAGCAGAATCGCGAGCTCAGCCGTGAACTTGACGAGCTGCGCAGCCAGCTGCAGGGCGCGCGCGGCCGCCTGGCCTCGCTGGAGGCGCTGCAGCAGGCGGCGCTGGGCGAGAAGGAGGAATCCGTCACCCAGTGGCTCGCGGAACAGCGCCTGGCCGACGCCCCGCGCCTGGCCGAGGAAGTGCAGGTCGAACCGGGCTGGGAACGGGCCGTCGAGACCGTGCTGGGTGACTACCTCGAGGCCGTGTGCGTGGACAACATGGACACCGTCACCGGCGTGCTGGAGAGTCTGGAGCATGGTTCGTTGCTGCTGTTCGAGACGCAGCAGACGGGCGGCACGGGCGGTGCGGGCGACCTGCTGGCTGCCAGGGTGAAGGCGCCCTGGTCGCTGGAGGGGCTGCTGGCCGGCGTGCACGCGGTGGACGGCCTCAACGAGGCGCTGGCCCTGCGTGGCCGCCTGGGGGCGGGCGAGTCGGTCATCACCCGGGATGGCATCTGGCTCGGGGCCAACTGGCTGCGCGTGTCGCGCGATGCCGATGCCCACGCCGGCGTGCTTGCCCGCGAGCAGGAGATTCGCAGCCTGCAGCAGCAAGTCGAGGAACTCGAGGCCCGTATCGGGGGCGTGGAAGAGGGCCTGGAGGCCGGGCGCGAGGCCCTGCGCGAGGTCGAGGCCCGGCGCGAGGCCCTGCAGGTGGAGGTCAACCGCCTGCACCGCGCCCATGCCGACCTCAATGCCCAGCTCACCAGCCGTCGCGGTCGACTGGAACAGATCGAGGGTCGCCGCGGCAAGGTGACCGAGGAGGCCGAGGAGCTGCGCGCCCAGATCCAGCAGGCGCAGGAGGAACTGCAGCAGGCCACCGCCCGGCGCAACGAGGCGGTGGAGCGCATGGAGCAGCTCTCGCACGAGCGCGAGGGCCTGGATGCCCGCCGCGAGCAGCTGCGCGCCACGCTCGACGAG
>DSBO01000009.1 GCA_011046015.1 Thioalkalivibrio sp.
GAGTTACTTTCTCTACATGCTCGACCAGGACCAGCTGGCGGCCGCGCGCTTTCCCGTCGGAGAGCTTCACAAGGACGAACTGCGACGAATCGCCCGCCAGGCCGGCCTGCCGACCGCGGCCAAGAAAGATTCCACCGGAATCTGCTTCATCGGCGAGCGCAAGTTCCGCGACTTTCTCGCCCGCTACCTGCCGGCGCAGCCCGGCCCCGTGGTGACACCGGAGGGCGAGACGCTGGGCGAACACCAGGGTCTCATGTACTACACCCTCGGCCAGCGCCAGGGCCTGGGGATTGGCGGAGTGCGCGACGCCGGCGAGGCGCCCTGGTTCGTGGTGGCCAAGGACCTCGAACGCAACCGCCTGATCGTGGGGCAGGGCCACGACCACCCGCTGCTGTTCCAGCCGGCCCTGCTCGCCCGCCAGGCCCACTGGGTGTCCGAGGCCACCCCCGAGTGGCCGCTGGCCTGCACCGCGAAGATCCGCTACCGCCAGCCCGACCAGGCCTGCACGGTGATGACACGAGACGCGGACACGCTCGAGGTAAACTTCGCCCAGCCACAGCGCGCCATCACCCCGGGACAGTCCATCGTCTTCTACAGCGGCCAGGAATGCCTGGGTGGTGCCATAATCGAACAGTCCATCGACGACCCGGAGCCCAGGTAGACCCGTGACCCCCAGCAACGAAAATCGCGCCATCGCCATGGCTGCCCTGTTCCAGTGCGCCGAACTCGTGCGCCAGGTCGCCTGGGAGGGCTCGGCCGAGCCCGCCCCCTTCGAGACCTGCATCAAGAGCCTGTTCACGCTCGACGCCGACACGGTCGAGGCCATCTACGGCGACCTGTCCCAGCTGCGGCTGGGCTTCACCGTGCTGGAGCAGCAGCTCGGCCAGGACAACGCCGGCCGCGACATGGAGATCACCCGCTACGTCATTACCTTGCTGCACCTGGAGCGGCGCCTGCGCAAGCGCCCCGACCTGGTCACGGCGATCCAGGAAGGCATCCAGGCGGCCGAAAAGCAGTTCGAGTTCTTCGCACCCACGCACGCCAACACGGTGGCGCGCCTAGCCGACGTCTACCAGAACAGCATCAGCAAGATGGGGCCGCGCATCATCGTGCAGGGCGACCAGGGGCATCTGAGCAACCCCGACAACGCCTCGCGCATCCGCGCCCTCTTGCTGGCCGGCATCCGCGCCGCCGTGCTCTGGCGCCAGGCCGGCGGGACGCGCTGGAACCTCATCTTCGGGCGCGCCAAGCTGGTCGCTGCGGCGCGCAGACTGGGCCCCCACTAGGGACGCCCCTACCGTTTCGGGGATGAATCACCGATAATTGCGCCCTTTCGCGCCCGGAATACCACGCGCGAACACTCGAACAACTTCAAATACCAGGACGAACCATGGCTGATACCTTCAAGACCCGCTCCCATCTCGACGTCAATGGCAAAACCTACGAGATCTTCCGCCTGAGCGGGCTGGACAAGGCACAACGCCTGCCTTATTCCCTGAAGATCCTCCTGGAGAACCTGCTGCGCTTCGAGGACGGCAAGAGCGTGACCGCCGACGACATCCAGGCCCTGCTCGACTGGGACCCCAAGGCCCAGCCGGCCAAGGAGATCGCCTACCGCCCCGCGCGCGTCCTCATGCAGGACTTCACCGGCGTGCCGGCGGTGGTGGACCTGGCCGCCATGCGCGACGCGATGAAGGCCCTGGGCGGCGACCCGGCGAAGATCAACCCGCTGCAGCCAGCCGAACTCGTCATCGACCACTCCGTGCAGGTCGACAACTTCGGCGATGCCACCGCCTTCTCGCTCAACGAGAAGCTCGAGTACCAGCGCAACAAGGAACGCTACGCCTTCCTCAAGTGGGGCCAGGAGGCCTTCGACAACTTCAAGGTGGTGCCGCCGGAGACCGGCATCGTGCACCAGGTCAATCTCGAGTACCTGGCCCGCGGCGTGTTCGCCATGGAAAACAACGGCGTGCTGCAGGCCTACCCGGACACCCTGGTGGGCACCGACTCCCATACCACCATGATCAACGGCCTGGGCGTGCTCGG
The DNA here is from genome assembly GCA_011046015.1 of Thioalkalivibrio sp. Lineage (GTDB taxonomy): Bacteria > Pseudomonadota > Gammaproteobacteria > SpSt-1174 > SpSt-1174 > SpSt-1174. The sequence goes on from DSBO01000009.1 coordinate 2,047, forward strand.
CTGGGGCGTGGGCGGCATCGAGGCCGAGGCCGCCATGCTCGGCCAGCCGGTCACCATGCTCATCCCGCAGGTCGTGGGCTTCAAGCTCACCGGCCAGCTGCCCGAGGGCGCCACCGCCACCGACCTGGTACTGACCATCGTCGAGATGCTGCGCGCCAAGGGCGTGGTCGGCAAGTTCGTGGAGTTCTTCGGCGACGGCCTGGATCACCTGCCGCTGGCCGACCGCGCCACCATCGCCAACATGGCCCCCGAGTACGGCGCCACCTGCGGCATCTTCCCCATCGACGACGAGACCTTCACCTACCTGCGCCTTTCCGGCCGCAGTGCCGAGGAGACGGCGCTGGTGGAGGCCTATGCGAAGGCCCAGGGCATGTTCCGCGAGACCGGCGCCACCGAGGCCGTGTACAGCGACACCCTGGAACTCGACATGTCCACGGTCGAGCCCAGCCTCGCCGGCCCCAAGCGCCCGCAGGACCGCGTGAAGCTCAGCGAGGCCAAGGGCTCGGTGCGCGCCGTCATCGACGCCATGCTCGACGAGCGCGCCCTGGCCGGGGCGAAGGACGTGGAGGCCGACCGCTTCGAGGGCGAGGGTGGCCACACGGCCGTCGGCGTCGAGCACCAGGCCGACGAAAGGCCGCGCCACACCGTCTCGCACAAGGGCCAGCAGTTCCACATGGATCACGGCATGGTGGTGATCGCCGCCATCACCTCCTGCACCAACACCTCCAACCCCTCCGTCATGGTGGGCGCGGGCCTGGTGGCAAAGAAGGCGCGCGAGCGCGGCCTGGCCGTCAAGCCCTGGGTGAAGACCTCCCTGGCCCCCGGCTCGCGCGTGGTCACCGACTACCTCGACAAGGCCGGCCTCACCGAACACCTCGACGCCCTGGGCTTCAACCTGGTCGGCTACGGCTGCACCACCTGCATCGGCAACTCGGGCCCGCTGCCCGAGGCCATCAGCGAGGCCATCCTGGAAGACGACCTGGTGGTCTGCTCGGTGCTGTCGGGCAACCGCAACTTCGAGGGCCGCATCCACTCCGAGGTGCGCATGAACTACCTCGCCTCGCCGCCGCTGGTGGTGGCCTACGCCATCGCCGGGCGCATGGACATCGACCCCTACAACGAGCCGCTGGCCACCGATGCCGACGGCAACGACGTCTACCTCAAGGACATCTGGCCCACCCAGGTCGAGATCCAGGCCGTGGTGGGCGGCGCCGTCAGCGCCGAGGGCTTTGCCAACGCCTACGCCGACGTCTTCAAGGGCAACGCGGCCTGGAACCAGCTGCAGGCGCCCAAGGGCCAGCTCTTCGCCTGGTCCGACGACTCCACCTACGTGCAGAACCCGCCCTACTTCGTCGACATGGCGAAGGAACCGGGTGCCGTCACCGACATCAAGGGCGCGCGCGTGCTCGCCCTGCTGGGTGACTCGGTCACCACCGACCACATCTCCCCGGCCGGCGCAATCAAGGCCGACAGCCCCGCGGGCAAGTATCTGCAGGCGCATGGCGTCGCCCCCGCCGACTTCAACTCCTACGGCTCGCGCCGCGGCAATCACGAGGTCATGATGCGCGGCACCTTCGCCAACGTGCGCCTGCGCAACCTGCTCGCGCCCGGCACCGAGGGCGGCGTCACCCTGCACCTGCCGGACGGCGAGGCCATGTCGATCTACGATGCCGCCATGAAGTACGCCGACCAGGGCGTGCCCACCATCGTGCTGGCCGGCAAGGAATACGGCTCCGGCTCCTCGCGTGACTGGGCGGCCAAGGGCCCGCGCTTGCTGGGCGTGCAGGCCGTCATCGCCGAGAGCTACGAGCGCATCCATCGCTCCAACCTGGTGGGCATGGGCGTGCTGCCGCTGGAGTTCCTGCCGGGCGAAAACCCGGCCACGCTGAGTCTGACCGGCACCGAGGCCTTCGACATCGAGGGTCTGGACAACGGCAATGCAAGGGAAGTGAGTGTCACCGCCACTGCGGCCGACGGCAGTCGCAAGCAGTTCAAGGCGCGCGTGCGCATCGACACGCCGGTGGAGGCCGACTATTACCGCAATGGCGGCATCCTGCATTACGTGCTGCGCCAGCTTGCCGGCTGATCCGGCCATTTCGGCGGCGGGGCCCGACGGCCCCGCCGCCTCCTGCCGCCCCACACAACCCTGTGGCCGCATGACGTGGCACCATCGTGATGCCTGACGACGCTCAGGACTCTGCGCCATATCTCTAAGCCGCACGCCGCAGACCGCGCCCTGACCAAACGATCAAGAGATCCGAAGACCATGCGATCCCGCGGACCCCTGATACTTGCCCTGCTCCTGCCGGGTATCGGCGGAATGCTCGCCGGCTACACCGCGTGGCAGGACCCCGCGAAGCGGCCGATCACGCAACAGCAGTTCGACGAACGCCTCAACGCCCTCGAGGAACGGCTGCTCGCCCACCTCGCGGAAGTCTCGTCCCATCACGACACCCGTACCGATCGTCTCGACGATGAGCTGATGACCATCAAGGACGACCTGAAGTGGATTCAGCACACGCAGGCCATCCAGGCCGAGAAGATCGGGCGCATCGTGCGCGAGGAGGAAAACCGCAAGAAGACCCAGGTGGTGCAAACCGGGCAGGCGCCATCGGACCAGAAGGTCGTGCTGGGCCGCCTGGAGTGGGTGGGATTTCCGACCATCGGAACCTACCTCAAGGCGCGAATCGATTCCGGCGCGAACACCTCCTCGCTCTCGGCCCGCGACATCACGGAGTATGAGCGTGATGGCGAACAGTGGGTCCGCTTCAAGCTCGCGCTGGCCGAGGATGAGGAAGACGTGGTGGAGGCGGTGCGCGATGCGTGGATCGAGACACCGCTGCTACGCCGGGTACGCATCACCCAGGCCTCCGGCAGCGAATCGCGACCCGTGGTGCGCCTGCAGATGACGCTCGGCCCGATCCGCCAGGAGGTTCACCCTCAACGACCGCACCGACCTGCACTACCCGGTGCTGCTGGGGCGTCGTTTCATGATGGACATCGCCGATATCGACGTCAGCCGCAAGTATATTTACGAGCGACCGGCCTACCCTCGCAAGGATGCGCAGGATAACGACAAAGTCGCGGAGTAGTCGACGGCGCATGTCACGCATCAGTCTTTACGTCATGGTGGCGGTGTTTCTCATCGCCGGCCTCTCCCTCACCCTGTACCGACACATCGAACTGCAGGTACCCTGGACACCGGGCGAAACCCGGCAGGTCTGGCATGTCGAAGGGCTGGTGAGCTTCGAGGCGCACGGCGACCCCGTCAAGGTGTCACTGGCACTGCCCGACAATCCGGGCGGCTTTCGCCTGCTGAGCGAGCACACCGCCTCGCCGGGCTATGGCCTGCATTATGTCGATACCGAGGTCGGCCGCCGCGCCGAGTGGACGATTCGTCAGGCCACCGGCCGGCAGCAGATCTACTACTCCGTCCAGTTCCTCGTGGATGACGGCAGTCAGACCCGCGCGGCCACCCCCGCCCTGCCCGACACCGTTGTCTGGGAGCACCCCCTGGGAACGTCGGCACAACAGGTCATCGATGCAGCCCGTGAGCGCTCGGCCGACGCCTTCAGCTTTACCCGCGAACTCGCACGCCGCTTCACCGACGAGCCCGCCGGCGACGAGAACATTCGCCTGCTGATGTCGCGTTTCGACACCCCGGAGCTGCTGGTGCGGTTACTGCATCAGGCCGGCATAGCTGCTCGCCTGGAGCACGGCCTGATACTGGAGGACGGCCGGCGTCGTCAGGTCCTCGAGCCGTGGGTCGGCGTGTTTGACGGCGACCAACGGCTACTGCTAAACCCGCGCACGGGCAAGACCGGGCAACCGGACAACCTGCTCCTGTGGGAGGCCGGCGGCAGTCCCGTGCTGGAGGTCCAGGGTGGTACCGAGTCGCGCATCACCTACTCCATGCTGCGCCGGGACGAGCCGGCCGCCGTCGCCGCGCAGACCGACCTCGAGGCCGGCGGCGTGATGGGCTTTTCCATCCACTCGCTGCCGCTGGAAGAGCAGGCGCTGTTCAAGAACATCCTGCTGATCCCGATCGGCGCGCTGGTGGTCGTCATCCTGCGCGTGCTGGTGGGCATCAAGACCTCGGGCACCTTCATGCCCGTGCTGATCGCGCTGGCGTTCATGCAAACGACGTTGCTCACCGGCCTCATCGCCTTCCTGCTGATCGTCTCCACCGGGCTCATGATCCGCAGCTACCTGTCACACCTCAACCTGCTGCTGGTCGCCCGCGTCTCGGCAGTCATCATCACCGTCATCCTGATCATCTCGGCCTACTCGCTGCTGGCCTATCGTCTGGGTTTCAACGAAGGACTGGTGATCACCTTCTTCCCGATGATCATCCTCTCGTGGACCATCGAGCGCATGTCCATCCTGTGGGAGGAGGAAGGCGCGCGGGAGGTATTCATCCAGGGTGGCGGCAGCCTGCTCACCGCGGTACTGGCGTTTCTCGCCATGGATCACCCCGTGGTCCAGCACCTCACATTCAACTTCCTCGGCCTGCAGCTGATCCTGATGGCGCTGATCCTGCTGCTCGGCAACTATTCCGGCTACCGGCTGCTGGAGCTTCGCCGCTTCAGCCCGCTGGGCCACTCGCGCGACTGACATGCTCAGGCTCGCTCGCCAACTGCGCATCCGCGGCGTCATCGGTATGAACCGGCGCAACATCCACTACATCGGCCGCTATAACGACCGGCGCCTCTACCCGTTGGTGGATGACAAGCTCAAAACCAAGCTCCTGGCCCAAGAACACGACATCGCCACGCTCGTCCTGCTCGGCACCATCCGCTCCCAGTTCGAGGTCAGGCACGTCACGCAACTGGTCAGCCAGCAGGACGGGTTCGTGATCAAGCCAGCCAAGGGCGGCGGCGGCAAGGGGATCCTGGTGGTTGAACGGCAGGAGCCCGGGGCCTATATCAAGCCCAGCGGGCGGATCATCCATCGCGACGGACTGGAGCGGCATGTCTCCAACATTCTCTCCGGGCTCTATAGCCTCGGTGGATCGCCGGATGCCGCCATCATCGAAGAACTGATCCTGTTCGATGAGCGGTTCGAAAGTTACACCCACGAGGGCGTACCCGACATCCGCGTCATCGTCTTTCGCGGTTATCCCGTAATGGCCATGATGCGCCTGTCGACGGCCGCCTCGGACGGCAAGGCCAACCTGCACCAGGGCGCGGTGGGGGTGGGGCTCGACATTGCCACCGGCCGTGCAGTCGGTGGCGTGCAGTTCGACCGCCCGGTTAGCCGGCACCCGGACACCGACTGCCCTCTGGCCGATCTCGAGGTGCCACAGTGGGAGGAACTGCTGCTGCAGACGGCGGCATGCTATGAGCTGACCGGGCTGGGCTATCTCGGTACCGACATCGTACTCGACCGCCGGCACGGACCAATGCTGCTGGAACTCAATGCCCGGCCGGGGCTCACCATCCAGATCGCCAACGGGCGCGGTCTGCGCGAGGCGCTGGACCTGATCGAGCGCCAACCGGCCGGTGCCCCGGCGGCAGAGCGCGTCGCATTCTCGCGGCGCTATCTCGCGGCGAGCTGACCCGTCCGCGCCCGGCGCTCAGGCCGGCGCTACCGAACCCAGGCGCCCCCCCTCGCGCCAGCCCGCACGGTGGTCACGCAGCCAGGCATGCACCCTGTCCGCCTCCAGTGGCGGGCTGATGTGATAGCCCTGGGCGTGGTCACAACCGAGGATGGCGAGTAGCCCCAGCGTATCCTCGTCCTCCACCCCTTCGGCCACTACGCGGCGACCCAGGTTGTGTGCCAGATCGATGGTCGCACGCACAATCACCGCATCGTTCTCGTCAAAGCTCATGTGTGTGACGAAGGACTTGTCGATCTTGATCTCGTTGGCTGGCAGTCGCTTGAGATAGGCCAGCGAGGAATAGCCCGTACCGAAGTCGTCGATGGCAAAACCGAAGCCCATCCGTGTAAGCCGCGTGATGGCGCGCATCGCCTGCTCCGGGTCGGCCATCACGGCGCTCTCCGTGATCTCCAGTACCAGCGCCCGGGGCGAGATGCCGTTGCGGCGGAAGGTATGCACCACGTCATCGAGGAAACCGGCGTCGCTGAGGCTGCGCGCGGAGATGTTCACCGACACGACCAGCCCGCCCCCGCACTCGCCCCAGTCCCGCAGGTAAGCCGCCACGCGACGGATCACCCACTGATCGAGTTGCGTGATCAGCCCGGTCTGCTCCGCCATGGGTACGAACTCGTCCGGCAGCACCGTGCACCCGTCGGGATGCCGGCGCCAGCGCACCAGTGCCTCCAGGCCCTTGAGGTTGCCGCTGCTCACGTCGATCTGGGGCTGGAAGGCCACGTCCAGCTTGTCGATCTCGATCGCGCGGCGCAGCTCACCGAGCAGCGAGAGCTGGTTGAGGCTGTGCTGCTCGAGCTCCTCGGCGTACACGGCCCAGTGCGTGGCGGCCTTCTTCGCCGCATACATCGCGATCTCGGCACGCTTCATCAGTGTGCTGGCATTGGCACCGTGATCCGGATAGAACGCCACACCGATGCTCACCGCCGCATCCATCTTGTGCCCGTCAATGACAAAGGGTGCGTCCAGTGCGGCGCGAATGCGGTCTGAAACCGTGGCCACCCGGGCCGGTGCGCCCATGCCCTCGACCACCAGCCCGAATTCGTCACCGCCGAGTCGGGCCAGGGTATGCGTCTCGTTGAGTTCCTCGCCCAGGCGCTCGCTCACCGCCATCAGCAGCCGGTCGCCGTAGTCGTGACCCAGGGTGTCGTTGATCGCCTTGAAGCGGTCGATGTCCATCATCAGTACCGAGAAGTCGCCCGGTCCCGTCTGCTGTTGCGCAGCATGAATGAGCGCGGTGATGCGCTCAGCGAAGTGACGGCGGTTCGGCAGGCCGGTGAGGCCGTCGTGCGAGGCGCGGTGCCGCTCCAGCGCGGAGATGCGACGAATCTCGCGGATGGTGAGCATGCTGAGCCGGCTCACCACCAGCACGAACACGCTGCCCATGAAGAACACGGCAGCCACGACATAGTCGATGGGTGTGATCTCACGGCCGAGCAGGGAGACGTTATAGGCGACGTAGCCGAGGATGAAGGCAACGATGAGCAGGGACAGGGCCCGCCAGCCCTGAACGGTCTCACGCGCCTCGCCGCAAATCCGGCAGGCCGGCAGCAGGGCGGCAAGCAGCAGCGTCACGCCGGCCAGGACCAGGCCGGGTGGCAGCAGGCGCAGGGATTCCAATGGACTCGCTCCCGAAGTGCCGGCCGTTCGTTATGTATTTTTGCTCCCGCCGCTGCTGGCCGGCTGTGCATGCGGGCGGGGAGACGTGGGGGCAGTATAGAGGACCTGCCCCGCACATGTAAGTCTTGGTTTTATAAAGAATAAATTAGCTCTCGCTAATACCGCCTTCGGTGAGCCTGGCCGGGTCCAGCAAGCGGCGCAGCGTGGCCTCGTCGAGGTCCGTTTCCTCCAGCGCCACCTCCAGCAGGGGCCGGCCCTCGGCATAGGCGCGCTTGGCCACCTTCGCCCCCAGCTCGTAGCCGATCACCGGGTTGAGCGCAGTCACCAGGATGGGGTTTTTCTCCAGGGCCTCGCGCAGCTGCGCCTCGTTGACCGTGAAGTCGGCAATGGCCTTGTCCGCCAGTACCTGCGAGGCGCTGGCGAGCAGGGTCAGGCTCTGCAGGAGGTTGTGGGCGATGAGGGGCAGCATCACGTTGAGCTGGAAGTTGCCGGACTGCGCGCCGAGGGTGATGGCCGCATCGTTGCCCATCACCTGGGCACAGACCATGGCGGTGGCCTCCGGAATCACCGGATTGACCTTGCCCGGCATGATGGAGCTGCCGGGCTGCAGGGAGGGCAGCGCGATCTCCGCCAGGCCGGCCAGCGGGCCGGAGTTCATCCAGCGCAGGTCGTTGGCGATCTTCATCAGCGCCGCGGCATAGGCCTTGAGCTGACCGCTCAGCTCCAGCGCATCGTCCTGCGAACTCAGGGCCTTGAACTTGTCGGGCGCGGTCTCGAAGGCGATGCCGGTGCGCTCGGTCAGGCGCGCGGCCACCCGTTCACCGAACTGCGGGTGGGCGTTGATGCCCGTGCCCACGGCCGTACCGCCCAGCGCCAGGCGGCGCAGCCGCGGCAGGCTGGACTCGATGCGCGCCACCGCATCCTCCACCTGCGCGGCCCAGCCGCCCAGTTCCTGCGAGAGGCGCACGGGCATGGCGTCCATCAGGTGGGTGCGGCCGGTCTTCACGTACTGCTCACATTCCCAGGCGCGGCGGGTGATGGTCTCGGCCAGGTAACGCATCGCCGGCAGCAGTTCCTGCTCCACCTGCAGGCAGGCCGCCACATGGATGGCGGTGGGGATGACATCATTGGAGCTCTGGCCCATGTTCACGTGATCGTTCGGGTGAACGCCGGCGGCGGCCAGATGGGCGATCACCTCGTTGGCGTTCATGTTGGAGCTGGTGCCCGAACCCGTCTGGAAGACATCGATGGGAAACTCGCCATCGTGCCGGCCCTCCGCCACGGCCTCGGCGGCCGCGACAATCGCCTGAGCGCGGGTCGCATCCAGCAGGCCGAGATCGGCGTTCACCTCGGCGCAGGCGGCCTTGATCAGGCCCAGGGCACGGATGAAGCCGCGCGACATGGGGATGCCGCTGATGGGGAAGTTGTCGACCGCCCGCTGGGTCTGCGCGCCCCATCGGGCGTCGGCAGGCACCTTCAGCTCGCCCATGCTGTCGGTCTCGATGCGGTAGTCGCCCGGCTCGTTACGCTTGCTCATGTCGTGGTCTTCCAGCCTGTGCGCGCCGGTCGGGAAACCGGCGCGGGTGATGTATAATCCGTGCCTTTCGCACGATCCATACACGTCATTCTAACGGAGCCGGCATGGAACTCTCATCCCTTACCGCAATTTCCCCCGTCGACGGCCGCTACGGCGGCAAGACCGAAGCGCTGAGGCCCATCTTCAGCGAGTACGGCCTGATCCGTCACCGGGTGCTGGTGGAGGTGCGCTGGCTCCAGGCCCTGGCCGCCTGTCCCGAGGTGATCGAGGTCCCCCCGCTCTCCGAACACGCCAACCACCTGCTCGACCACCTCGTCGAGAAGTTCAGCGAGGAGGACGCGCAGCGCGTGAAGAACATCGAGCGCACCACCAACCACGACGTGAAGGCGGTGGAGTACTTCCTCAAGGAAAAGATCGCCGGCAACGCCGAGCTCGAGGCCGTCTCCGAGTTCATCCACTTCGCCTGCACCTCCGAGGACATCAACAACCTCGCCTATGCCCTGATGCTCGCCGAGGGCCGCGGCCAGGTGATGCTCAACGAGATGGACGAGATCATCGACGCCCTGCGCACTCTGGCCCACCAGTTCGCCGACGCCCCGCTGATGTCGCGCACCCACGGCCAGCCGGCCTCGCCAACCACCATGGGCAAGGAATTCGCCAACGTGGTCGCACGCCTGCGCCGCCAGCGCCAGCAGGTGGCCGCCGTCGAGATGCTCGGCAAGATCAACGGCGCGGTGGGCAACTACAACGCCCACCTGGCCGCCTACCCGGACGTGAACTGGCCGGCCTTCGCCGAGCAGTTCGTGACCTCGTTGGGGCTCTCCTGGAACCCCTATACCATCCAGATCGAGCCGCACGACTACATCGCCGAGCTGTTCGACGCCGTGGCCCGCTTCAACACCATCCTCATCGACTTCGCCCGCGACGTCTGGGGCTACATCGCCATGGGCCACTTCCGCCAGAAGGTGGTGGCCGGCGAGGTGGGCTCCTCCACCATGCCGCACAAGGTCAACCCCATCGACTTCGAGAACGCCGAGGGCAACCTGGGCGTGGCCAACGCCCTGTTCACGCATCTGGCGCAGAAGCTGCCGGTCTCGCGCTGGCAGCGCGACCTCACCGACTCCACCGTGCTGCGCACCCTGGGCGTGGGCTTTGCCCACAGCAGCATCGCCTACCAGTCGCTGATGAAGGGCCTGGGCAAGCTGGAGATCAACCGCGACAGCCTGCAGGACGAGCTCGACCGCAACTGGGAGGTGCTCGCCGAGCCCATCCAGACGGTGATGCGCCGCTACGGCATCGAGAAGCCCTACGAGAAGCTCAAGGAGCTCACCCGCGGCCAGCGCGTCACGCGCGAGGTGATGCAGGCCTTCGTCGACGGCCTCGACATCCCCGAGGAGGCCCGGGCCCACCTGCACGCCATGACCCCGGCCAGCTACATCGGCAACGCCGCCGAACAGGCCCGCAACATCTGATGCAGCTCCTGGGCGGACTGAGCGCGGAGGCCTTCCTGCGCGACTACTGGCAGCAGCGCCCCCTGCTCGTCCGCCAGGCCATCCCGGGCTTCGCCTCCCCGCTCTCGCCCGACGAGCTCGCGGGGCTTTCCTGCGAGGAGGGCGTCAGCGCGCGCATCATCCGCGAGCACGGCGAGACCGGGCCGTGGCAGGTAAGCTACGGCCCCTTCGCCGAATCAGTCTTCGCCACCCTGCCCGAGACCCACTGGACCCTGCTGGTCTCCGACGTAGAGAAGCACGTGCCGGAACTGCTGAACGTCATCGAGCCCTTCCGTTTCCTGCCCGACTGGCGCATCGACGACCTCATGATCAGCTACGCCCCCGAGGGCGGCTCGGTGGGCCCGCACATCGACGACTACGACGTGTTCCTGCTGCAGGCCCACGGCCACCGCCGCTGGCAGGTCGGCGGCGCGCCCCTGCACGAGGAACGCTACCTGCCGGACCTGGAGCTGCGCATCCTGGAGCACTTCGACGCCGCCGAGGACTGGGTGATGGCCCCCGGCGACATGCTCTACCTGCCGCCGCGCTATGCTCATCACGGCGTGGCCACCGACGACTGCCTCACCTACTCCATCGGCTTTCGCGCGCCGGCGCAGCGCGAGCTGGTCACGGGCTTTGCCGAGTTCCTCGCCAGCCGTCTGCCAGGCCGGGCTCGCTATGGCGACGCGGGCATGGCCCCCGTCACGCGCAAGGGCGAGATCGACACACAGGCCCTCGACCGGATCGGCGCGATGCTGGCGCCCGTGCTCCAGGTGGATCGCAACGCGCTCATCGTCTGGTTCGGCCAGTATGCCACCGAGCTGAAGAATCCCGAACTCGCCGCCCTGCTCTATGATGACGCCCCGGACGATGCCGCCACCCTGCGCGCACAGCTCGCCAAAGGCCGGCCGCTGGAGCGCGCGGCCGTGTCTCGAACGGCCTTCGTGCCCGCAGCTGAGCGGATCTATTTTTTCTGGGACGGCCAGTGTCGCATCCTTCCCGACGAGGCACGCGCCACCGTCGAGACACTGTGCGAGGGCTACCGCTACGCCGGGCGCGTGAGCCAGGCACTCGCGCATGACGACGCGCTGTTCGCACTGGCCCACGCCCTCTTCCAGAGCGGCTGCCTGGGGTTCGAGGATGACGACGGCGACGCCGCCTGAGTTTCGCATACGCATTGCCGACTGGGCGCAGGACGGTCCGGCGCTCGCCGCGATCCGCCGTCGCGTGTTCATCGAGGAACAGCGGGTGCCTGAGGCGCTGGAATGGGACGGTCTCGATGTGGGCGCGCTGCACCTGCTGGCGGAAGCTCACGATGGCACGCCGATCGGCACCACGCGCCTGCTGGCCGACGGACACATCGGCCGCATGGCCGTGCTTGCTCACTGCCGCGGTCGCGGCGTGGGTACGGCCCTGCTGATGGCGCTGCTCGACCAGGCGCAGGCGCGGGGGCTCACCGAAGTGTTTCTCCACGCCCAGACCCACGCCATTCCCTTCTATACCCGTGCCGGCTTCCTGCCCGAAGGCGCCGAGTTCATGGACGCCGGAATTCCACACCGGCAGATGCGCTGCCGGCTTGCCGAACCCGCCTGAACCCGATGCGCATCACATACGCAGCACGGCCCTGAATCCCCCCTGTCGTCTCGACCGGCCCGATACGCTATCCTCCGTCGGTAGGAACCGATACCAATAATGCCGCCATGGCCGACGAGACCACACACCCGCTGCTGACCGATCCCGACCGTTACCAGCTCGGGGCGAATCACGAGCCGCTGATCCTCGACACCATCGAGCTCAATCGCGCCGCCGCATTGCGCCTCGCGCAGCAGGCCCGTCGCTCGCTGTACATCGTCACACGCGACCTCGATCCCGCCGTGTACGACAACAACGAATTCGATACCGCTCTGGCCGAGCTTGCGCGCCAGAGTCGCTACGCCGAGATTCGCATCCTCGTGAACAATACCGAGCCCGCCATCGCCTACGGTCATCGCCTCATCGAGACGGCGCGCCGACTAAGCAGCTACATCCAGATACGGCGTATCAACCCCGATCACAGCCACTGTAACGAGGCCTACCTCATCGCCGACCGGCGCGGCGTGCTGCACCGTGGCAAGGCCGACCTCTACGAGGCCACACTGGAATTCAACAACCCCGCCCGCGCCCGGGACCTCCATGCCCAGTTCCTGAGCCTGTGGGAGCCGGCCGAACACGATCCCAATTTCAAGAGGCTGCACATCTGATGCGCATCGTGCCGCTCCTGCTGGGCCTCCTGCTTGTGCTGACCACCCTGACCGCCACCGCCCGCGACCAGGTCGAGATCATCGAACTGCGCAACCGCCCAGCCGAGGAAGTCATCCCCCTCGTGCGCCCCCTGCTCAATCCGGGGGACGCCCTCACGGGCACCGGCTATCAGCTCATTATTCGCGCCAGCCCCGAGCGCATCAGTGAAGTCCGCGACCTGGTCCGCCGGCTCGACCAGGGCCTGCGCAACCTGTTCATCACGGTGCGTGCCGGCCGTGTCGAAGAACGCCACGATCGGGGCGTCAATGTGTCCGGCCGCATCGAGACGGGCGATGGCCGCGTGACCATTGGGCAAAGCCGCGACGAAGGTGTCGACGTCAGGCTGCGCGACCGCAGTACGCAGGGTCAAAGCACCCAGAGCCACGGCCTGCGCCTCCTCGAAGGTCAGAGCGCCTTCATTCGCACCGGCGGCGAAGTGCCCTACATCACCACGACCACCATCATCACCGGCCGCCGGGTTACCACCATCGGCGGCACCGATTTCCACCGCGTGGAAAGTGGTTTCTACGTCACGCCCCGTATCCAGGGCAACCAGGTCATCCTGCGGATCCGTCCGGTGCAGTCGTCGCTCAATGCCGACGGCAGCATCGACGTCCAGGAAGCAGAAACCGTCATCAGCGGCGCGGTTGGCGAATGGATCACCATCGGCGGCGCGATGCATGAAGAGGAACGCAGCTCGCAGGGAGTATTGTCCTCCCGCCGAACCACCGGGGATCGCGAGGATGTGATCAGCGTCCGGGTGGAGACACTGGATTAACGCGTGCGTCTGGCCATACACAGGAATCCGGCGCCGATGGACAGTGGCAACGGAGGTGAAATGGCAGCCGCGTCCATGCCGGTCGAGCACTGCGGCGGGGCATTCGGTCGACCTCCCGCTGTGTACATGCACGATCCCTGTAGTCTATTGACGACCCCCTCAACAACCGAAGGTAAGGAGACAGCATGATGAACTCTATCCACCTACGCCGCGCAGTGGCCTTTCCCCTGATCATTGTCTTTCTGCTGGGCGGGCTTGTCGGCCAGACCGCGGTAGCCGGCATGGTCGGGACCGACACGGTCCTCTCCGAACGGGCTGAAGCGGATGAGCGCGCCAGGCTGCACGCCCTGCTCGACCGCGAAGACGTGCAGGAAAAACTGGTGGAATACGGGGTATCACCCGAGGAAGCCGCCGAGCGCGTCGCGGCACTGACCGATCAGGAGGCGCTGGAACTGGCGCAGAACATCGACGAACTGCCTGCTGGCGGCAGCACGACCGCGCTGCTGCTGGTGATCATCATCCTGCTCCTGCTGCTGCGCTAATCGCTACCACGTCTGTACGGGCCGCCCAATCACGAACGTCAAGGGCGGCCCGGCGGCTCTGCCCGGGCGGTGCATCCCGCTCCGGCTTCCTCCGCTGACAGGTCCGGCCGCTAGCGACCGGGACCCGCCGCGCGCCACACCAGTTTTCGCAACTCCTCCAGCAGCAACACGCTGGAAGCCACCCCGGCGGCGAGCAGCCAGTCGGTGCCGCTTAGATCAGTGGTTCCGAAGATCGCCTGTGCCGGCGGCCAGTGCACGGCGATCACCTGTAGCAGCAGCACACCGGCCAGCGCGAACCACAGCTTTTGGTTGCGCAGAAAATTGGCGTTGAAGGCGGTGCCATGCTCGGCACGGGCATTGAAGACGTTGAAGAACTGGAACAGTACGAAGGTGGTAAACGCGAGCGTGACCGCGTAATCCCGCCCATGTCCGTTCAGGGCGTAGGTGAAGAGCAAAAGCGTGCCGACCATCATGGTGATGCCGAACAGCAGCAGCCGCGCCAGACGCGAACCGGTGAGGATTTGCGAACCGGGGGTGCGGGGCGACTCCTGCATCAGCCCGGGACGTGCCGGCTCGACGCCCAGCGTCATCGCGGGCGGACCATCCATGATGATATTGATCCACAGCAGCTGGATGGCGGTGAAGGGCGTGGGCAGGGCGAGTAACGTGGCGGCCAGCACGGTGAGGATGGCCGCGATGTTGGTCGACAGCTGGAAGCGCACGAACTTGACGATATTGTCGTAGATAACGCGCCCCTCCTCCACCGCGTGCTCGATGGTGACGAAATTGTCGTCGGTGAGCACCAGGGTCGCGGCCTCTCGCGTGACGGCGGTTCCGGTATCACCCATGGCCACCCCGATGTCGGCCGCCTTGAGGGCGGGGGCGTCATTGACGCCATCACCGGTCATCGCGACCACGTGGCCGTCGGCCTTGAGCGCCTTCACGATCTTCACCTTGTGCTGTGGTGAGACCCGGGCGAACACGGTAATGGCATCGATGCGCCCGGCCAGCTCGTCGGCGCGCATCGCATCGAGCTCCGCGCCCGTGACCACCTCGCCTTCGAGGCCGAGTTCGCGAGCGACCGCCGCGGCCGTGGTCCGATGGTCGCCAGTGATCATCTTCACCTGGATACCCGCCTTCCGGCAGTTTTCGATCGCCCCCGCCGCCTCCGGACGTGGCGGATCCATCAGGCCGACGAGCCCGAGGAAGGTCCAGCCCCCCACCCACGCGCCCAGGTCGCCAGCAGGGTCGAAGTCCTTCGCGGGAATCGTGCGCCGGGCCACGGCCAGCACGCGCATGGCCTGACCGGCCAGGCGCTCGTTCTCGCCCCGGATGGTCGCGCACAGCCCCTCGTCCAGCGGCTCGGGGTCAGTACCGGTCCACCAGTGACTGGCATGCTCCAGCAATACGTCGGGTGCGCCCTTCACGTACATCTCGACGTCGTCGCCACGATGGTGGAAGCTGACCATAAACTTGTGCGCCGAGTCGAACGGGATCTCGGCGATGCGCGGACGGCGGCCCTGCTCATCGACCGGGTCGATCCCTCCCTTCTGCGCCAGCACGTAGAGCGCGCCCTCCGTGGGGGCGCCGATGAGCTTCCCGTCGCGCACCCGCGACTCGGTACACAGCGCCATCGGCAGCAACAGCGGCCGCAGTCCGGGGTCACCATTCCATTCGATCTCCCCCTCCGGCAGGTAACCCTGCCCGGTCACGGTAAAGCGCCGCCCGGCGTACCAGCCGGCGCGGGCGGTCATCTCGTTGAGGGTGAGCGTGCCGGTCTTGTCGGTACAGATCACCGTGGTGGAACCGAGGGTTTCGACCGCCGACAGCCGCTTCAGAATGGCGCGCTTGCGCGCCATGCGCCACATGCCGATGGCAAGCGTCACCGTCACCACGGCGGGAAGGCCTTCGGGCACTGCGGCCACGGCCAGCGCCACCGCGGTCATGGCCGCGTCGGCCCAGGGCGTGCCGCGCCAGACGGTGAGGGCGAAGATCCCCAGCACCACGACGCCCGCAATGGTCGCCAGCCGCTTGCCGAGTACGTCGAGCTGTTGCTGCAGGGGCGTGGACGGGTCCGGGGTCTCGGCAATCATTGCGGCAATGCCGCCCATCTCGGTGTGCATGCCCGTGGCCACGACCAGCATCTCGCCCCGGCCCCGGGTGACGATGGTGTTCATGTACAGCATGTTGCAGCGCTCGGCGAGCGGCAGGTCGGCCGGCTCCAGGACGGACACCTGCTTGCCGACCGCCTGGGACTCCCCGGTGAGCGCGGCCTCCTGCACCTCCAGGCCGTGGGCCGCCACGAGCCGCCCGTCCGCCGGTACCTGTTCGCCGGCCTCCAGCAGAACGACGTCGCCCGGCACCAGGCTCACCGCATCCACCTCCTGCACGTGGCCGTCGCGCCGCACCCGTGCCGTGGGCAACAGCATTTCCTTGAGCGCCGCCAACGTGCGTTCGGCGCGGTGCTCCTGGTAGAAGCCAAGCCCGGCGTTGAACACGACGACGATGAGGATGACGATGACGTCCTTGAGATCACCGATGGCCCCGGCGAGCACCGCGGCCAGCAGCAGGACGATGATGAGCACGCTCCTGAACTGGTCCAGGAAACGGCGCCAGGCCGGGCGCGCGGGCACCTCGGCGAGGCGGTTCTCGCCGAAACGCCGCTGACGCCCGGCCACTTCACCGGCCGACAACCCGGCCACGGTGTCGGTCCCCAGCGACGCGGCAGCCTCGCTGGCGTCAAGCAGGTGCCAGGGTTTATCCGGCAGTTCCATGTGCCATGCACTCCTCCCGGCAGTGAAATGGGGTGTTGGTGCCAATGGTCAGAAGTCTATCAGCCCCAGCGCACGCGCAGGGTCTCACGGTTCAGGCGCAGCCACTGCAGGGCGATAATCGGAATCGCCGAATTGATGATGCCGCAATCGAGCAGGTCGAAGGCCTCCTGCGTATCCACCACCCGCACGCAGATGTCCTCCCCCTCCTCGGCGACCCCGTGCAAGCCACCAAGCCCCGCGCTGTCCACCTGGGCCACGAACAGGGAGATCTGCTCGTCGGAGCTGCTCGGCGAGGGCAGGTAGTGATGCGTGCGTGCGAACGCACCGAGCACGCAACCGGCCTCTTCCATGGCCTCGCGGCGCGCCACCTCTTCGGGCTGTTCGCCCGGCTCGACGATGCCGGCGACGATCTCGGTGAGCCAGGGCCCGGTGGCGGCCTCGAGCGCGCCGATACGAAACTGTTCGATGAGCACAACGCGATCGCGCGCCGCATCGTACGGCAGCACCGCCACGGATTGGCGCTGGACCAGCATCTCGCGCGTCAAGGGTGCGCTCATGGTCCCGTCGAAACGCGTGTGACGCAGCTCATACCGCAGGAACTCGAAGAACCCCTTGTAGAGCCGTTGCCGATTGAGGATTTCCCACTTCATCTGCGCGGTATGTGATTTTCCCGTGAGCGCCTATAATCGGCGGGATGGATGAGATTTCGACCAGCCTGCACGATCTCGTCGGGCGCCACCTGGTGTATGAGGGCGTCGCCTGCCAGGTGATCGATGTAGTGACCGACGGCCCGTTCGTGGTGCTGTCGCGCACCGGTGCGGATGGCGTGATTCAGCCCAACCAGTTCGGCGAGGCGCGTCGGCGCGTGCCGCAGACCTACATGATCCCGTTGTGGAGCCAGGTGCGCGACGACCTGCACCCGGTACTGCGCGAACTGCTCAGCGACGATGAATGCGACGCCCTGAGCGCCCTCGCGCGCCTAACGCGCGCGCAGTAGCGCCTCGACCGTACGCGCATCCTCCGGCGTATCCACGCCGTGCCCCGGGGCCTCCACGGCCTCGCCCACGTAGATCCGTTCACCGTGATACAGCGCCCGCAGCTGTTCCAGCTGTTCGAGCAGCTCGACCGTGCATGGCTCCATGGTGGCGAAGCGGCGCAGGAAACCGACGCGATAGGCATAGAGCCCGATGTGTCGGAAGCAGGCCTTGACCTCGGGATGCGTCTCCACATCGAAGGCATCGCGCTCCCACGGGATGGCCGCACGGGAAAAGTAGAGCGCGTAATGCTCTGAATCGCGCACGACCTTCACAACGTGCGGATCGAAGAGCTGGGTGGCGGACTGAATGGGGGTGCACAGTGTAGCGATGCTGGCATCCGGGTGTTCGGCCAGATCGTCTGCGACCTGACGCACGATGCGGCCGGGTGTGAGCGGCTCGTCACCCTGCAGGTTCACGACGATGTCGTCATCCGCCCAGCCGAGTCGTTCCGCCACCTCGGCCAGCCTATCGCTGCCCGAGCGATGCGTGGCGGCGGTCATGCAGACCGTGGCGCCGAAGGACTCGGCCGCCTCGCGCACCCGGTCGTCATCCGTCGCGATGACGATATCGCCTACCCCGCTTTCCTGCGCCCGTTCGAACACATGGCGCACCATCGGCTTGCCAGCCAGATCGACCAGCGGCTTGCCCGGCAGGCGTGACGAGCCGAAGCGCGACGGTATGGCGACGTGAAACTTCATTTGCGGTAGCTCTCGACTTCGTCGTCGGTGAGTCGGCGGGCCTCCTCCTCGAGCATGACGGGGATGCCGTCACGCACCGGGTAGGCAAGACGCGCACTCACCGAAATGAGTTCGTCGGTCTTCTTGTCGTACACCAGCGGCCCCTTGGTTACGGGGCAGGCCAGGATGTCGAGCAGACGCTTATCCATGAGCAGTTCGCCTGTATTTCGCGTTGGCGTTCGCGACCTCGCGAACGCGTTTCATGAGCAGCTGCGCAAAGGTCTTGTCGGGCGAGGC
>DSBO01000132.1 GCA_011046015.1 Thioalkalivibrio sp.
CACCGGTAGTTGGCGGTGATGAACTCGAGCCCCTGACGCGCCAGGAAGTGACGCGCGTCCTGCTCGGCCTCCGTGCCGTGATGTGTCCCGGGCATGCCTACTCGTCGGCGAGCTTGGCTTCCGCCGGTGCCTCGCTGGTGGCGAGTGCGCGCGGGCGGCCGTTGACGAACTGCGCCCACTTGAGCTCGCGGTGCATCCACCCCTTTGCATCGATGTAGAGGTTACCCGTCAGGCCCTCGTAGCGCTCGTAGTCGCGTTCCTTGAGGCGGCGCAGGTAGGGCACGACGCGGTAGGCGTCATGGCCCAGCGCCAGCAGCCGTGGCTGGCGCGCCACGCTGGCCGGCACGGTGGCCTGGATCGTCCGGTAGCGCTCGGAAGGTCGCTCGAGGTTGTCCAGCAGCCAGGGGATGTCGCTGAAGATCACCCCGTTCAGGTCGCTGTCGGCGCGGGTGTCGATGCGCCCGGCAAAGCTGTGCGAGGTGGCGTACACGGGCAGGTCCGAGGCGCGCAGGAAATCGAGCTGGGGGCGCAGCAGGCGGGCCTCCCGCGGCGTGGCGGCCATGAAGACCATGTCGACGTCGCGCCGGCGGCGCGGTTCGAAGTGCACGTCGCGCTTGATGATGTTGCGCACCTGGGTGTAGCGCGCCTGGCTGTCGTTGAGCCGTAATGCACGCTTGATCGCGGGCTGGAAATCGGCCTCGCTCGGCAGGTAGGTCTCGGTCGCTAGCACGGTGCCGCCGAGTTCTTCCAGGCGGCCGCGGAAGGCCTCCGCCAGACGTTCGCCCCACTCACCCTGGGGCACCAGGACGATGGCGTTACTGTGCCCGTCCAGCGAGGCGCGTTCCGCGGCCTGGCGGGCCTCGTCCTCGGGCAGCAGACCGAACTGGTAGAAGTTGTCCGGGGTCTCCAGTCTGTCGTCGACGTAGTTGAGGCCGAGCACCGGGATGGGGAGTTGGCGATTGCGGCCGATGGCCGCGAGCGCGGCCTTGTCGAAGGGGCCGATCACGAACTCGGCACCCTGTTCGATGGCCAGGTCGTAGAAGGCCATCGCCTCGCTCGCGCGCTCGGCAATGTCATAGATGCGCAACTGCGGACGGTCGTCGGGATTCTCTTCCTGGTACCAGGCGGCGAGGATGCCCTGCAGCAGACTCTGGCCGACGACCTCGTAGCGGCCGGACAGCGGCAGCATGAGGGCGATCTGCTTCGGGTAGGTCGCGTACTCTCGCCACTGGGCGCGCAGGTCGGGCAGTATCGCGCCTGTGGCGGGGTGACCCGGGTAGGCGGCCTGCCAGCGCCCGAGTTCCGCCTCCAGCGCGGCCGGTTTGGGCGGCGTGGTACGCGAGATGTAGGCCAGGTGCAGCCAGCCGCGAATCTCCCGGTCACGGGTCTCGTTGGCCCAGCTGTACAGATCGAAGCTGGAGGCCAGCGTGAGATCTTCCCACAGCAGCGCGAGATTGGCCTGCTGTTGTTCGGGTGTCGCCAGTCGGGTCTGCACGTCCAGGCGCGCCTGCGTGCCCTCGATGCCCTTGCCGGTGGCGAAGAGGGCATCGGCCCGGGTGCTGAGGATGTCGATCTGCAGCCGGCCAGGCAGCGCGTCCACGACCCTGGGCAGTTTCTCCAGCGCCTCGTTGGGGCGCCGTTCCACCAGCAGGATGTGCGCCTCGGTCAGGCGCAGGCGGGCCAGCCCGGCGGCATTGAGTTTCCGCTCGTCGACCTGGCTCAGGTATGCTTTGGCCTGCGGCAGCGAGTCGGGCGTGGCGGCCGCATCGGCGGCGAACATGAGGTATTCCTCGCGCAGCGGCGAGCGGCTGCCCGCGGCCAGATCGGCATAATACCGGGCGGCGCGTTCACGTTCGCCGGCGGCGACCAGGCGTTCGCCCTCCAGGCGGGCGGCTTCCGGGTCGGCCGTGCGCTGGGGCACGGTCTCGCAGCCGCTCACGGCCAGCGCGAGGATCAGCAGCATGACCAACCGGGAAATCAGTCGGGAAGAATACATGCGGGTAAGAGGATGCAATTCCATAGAGGGCGCTCACGCCAGGCCTGTCCTGAATGAGCGTGCCAGTATCTTGGCTGGAACCAGACGTGTCAATTGAACAGGGCACGCTTTACGTAGTTGCCACGCCGATCGGCAATCTCGCTGACATCAGCCAGCGCGCCCTCGATACGCTGGCCGGCGTCGCCTGCATCGCCGCCGAGGATACGCGACACACCGCGCGCCTGCTTGCGCACTTCGGTATCGCGACGCCGCAGCTCTCGCTGCACGAGCACAACGAGGAGGCGCGTGCAGCCGAACTGGTGCGGCGGCTTCAGGCGGGCGATTCCATCGCGCTGGTGTCGGATGCCGGCACGCCGCTGATCAGCGATCCCGGCTATCGCCTGGTGCGCGAGGCGCGGGCTGCGGGGCTTGCCGTGGTGCCGGTGCCGGGGCCCAGCGCGCTCGTCGCCGCGCTGTCGGTGAGTGGTCTGCCGACCGACCGGTTCGCCTTCGAGGGTTTTCCCGCGCCCAGGGCGATGGCGCGGCGCCGGCAGTTCGAGGCCCTGCGCGCGGAATCGCGCACGCTGGTGTTCTACGAGTCCAGCCATCGCGTGGCGGCAAGTCTCGCCGACATGTGCGCGATATTCGGCGATACGCGCGAGGCGGTGGTGGCGCGCGAGCTCACCAAGGCCTTCGAGCAGGTGCAGGCCGGAACGCTGGCCGAACTCGTGGACTGGCTGGCGGCCGACGCCAACCGCGAGCGGGGCGAGTTCGTGATCATGGTGGCGGGGCAGCGAGTCGAGCCCGGGATGGCCGATGAGGGCGAGGCGCGTCGGGTGCTGGCACTGCTGCTGGCCGAGCTGCCCGTCAAGACAGCGACGCGGCTGGCCGCCGAGCTGCTGGATCAGCCGCGCAATGCACTCTATGATCTGGCGTTGAGTATGAAAAAGTAGCGCCTTCCGGTAAGCGGCAGGCCATCACAAAATCGCCCGTACGAAGGCGATAGATTGGATTCTTATACAGGGCCGGCGCGGGCCAGCCGTGCATCGTGCCACTACCGCCTGAGGATTACCGATGTCCGATCGAGAGCTCGAGAGTAACTTCAACGAAGGCAAGCGCTTCTTCAATATCCGCAACTACGACGTGGCCGTGGAGTTTTTTCGCGAATGTGCGGAGAACTCGGGCCGTGAAGATCCGTACTACAACCGCTATCGCTCCTGGCTCGGTCTCGCCCAGGCCTTCTCGGGCGACATGGGGGGCGTGGTGCTGTGCCGCGTGGTGGCCAAGGAGGAAGGGCGCGACCCCGAAGTGCTCGTGAACCTGGCCAAGGCAGAGCTCACGCAGCGCAATCGTGCCAAGGCCCTCGACGCCCTGCAGGCGGCTCGCAAGATCAATCCGCACGTCCCGGAGATCGGCGAACTGATTGCGCGCCTCGATCGTCGTCGCAAGCCGGCGATACCGTTCCTGTCGCGCAACAACATCGTCAATCGGGTGATCGGCAAGGCGACCTACGAGTTCCAGCGCCGCCGGGACCTGAAGAAAAGCCCCGCCTCCGAGTCCTGAATCTGTTAAAATCGCGTTCGGGAGTCGGCCGGACGGTCGCTGCACGTTTTGCGTGTGGAGGAAAGTCCGGGCTCCGCAGGGCAGGGTGCCAGGTAACGCCTGGGCGGCGAAAGCCGACGGAAAGTGCCACAGAAAACATACCGCCGATGGCCTCTCGGGGCACAGGCAAGGGTGAAAAGGTGCGGTAAGAGCGCACCGCGCGGGTGGCAACACGCCGCGGCACGGTAAACCCCACCCGGAGCAAGGCCAAATAGGGGTGCATTGGTGTGGCCCGCATCGCACCCGGGTAGGCCGCTACAGGCGCGTGGCGACGCGCGTCGCAGATGAATGATCGTCCTCGACAGAACCCGGCTTACAGGCCGGCTCCCCCCTTATTTTCGCTTCGCCTTCAGCATGACCCACCATTCCCCACGTGGGCAGCCGTCCGCTGCGCCACCTCCCGCGTGTGCAGCTCCTCACTTAAAGTAAGTTCTCAGATTTAACGGCCAATCGCATGAATCCTTGTGGGTTCTTGCTGGCCCCAATTGTGAACTGTTCCCCACCTTGGCAAGGTCGCGCTAAGTCGTTGTCACATAAACGGTTTTACGCTGCGGCAAACACTGTTTTCCCTTGACAATACCCCGGTTGGCGACCATAGTGTAGGAAAGTGGGGGAGCGTGGGGGAGCGTGGAATTTTTCCCCCGCCTGAGGAGGCGGTGTTGTTTCGAGGGGTTAACAACCTGAATCTGGACGCCAAGGGTCGCGTAGCGATCCCGGCGCGCTATCGCGATCGTCTCGCCGAGACGGCCGAAGGCCGGCTCGTGGTGACGGTGGATCGCGATGGTTGTCTCCTGCTGTACCCCTTCCCCGAATGGGAGCGCATCGAGCAGGCGCTCATGTCCCGTCCCAACATGGACAAGCAGGTGCGCCGTCTGCAGCGCCTGCTGCTCGGTCATGCCACTGAATGCGATCTGGATTCCCAGGGGCGCATCCTGCTGCCGACCCCGCTGCGCGAGTTCGCCGGTCTCGACAAGAAGGCCGTGCTCGTGGGGCAGGGCAACAAGTTCGAGCTCTGGGACGAGGAAACCTGGATTGGCCAGCGTGATGCCTGGCTCAAGGAAGAAGAGGAATCCGGCGAACTCAGTGCAGCGCTCGAGTCGCTGTTGCTCTGACCATGGCCACCCAGCACGAACATCGCTCGGTGCTGCTGGATGCAGCCATCGATGCGCTCAATATCCGGGCCGAGGGGGTTTACGTCGATGGCACCTTCGGTCGCGGAGGGCACAGCGCCGCGATACTCGAGCGCCTGGGGCCGCGCGGTCGCCTGCTGGGATTCGACAAGGATCCGGCGGCGATCACGGTGGCCCGCGAGCGTTTCGGTCAGGATGCACGATTTTCGATTACACACGGGTCATTCGTGATGATGGCGGACGTGGTGGAGCAGGGAGGGCTGACGGGCAAGGTTGACGGGGTGCTTCTGGACCTCGGCGTCTCGTCGCCGCAGCTCGACGATGTCGCCCGCGGCTTCAGCTTCATGCAGGACGGCCCGCTCGACATGCGCATGAACCCCGAGGAGGGCGAGTCGGCCGCCGACTGGCTGGCACATGCCGACGAAAAGGTGATTGCGGACGTCCTCTGGCAGTACGGTGAGGAGCGGTTTTCACGGCGCATCGCCCGTGCGGTGGTCGAGACGCGCGCCGAGTCCCCGCTGCGCACCACGCAGGACCTGGTCCGGCTCATCGAGCAGGCGGTGCCCCGGCGCGAGAAGCACAAGCATCCGGCCACACGCAGCTTTCAGGCTATCCGCATATTCGTAAATCGCGAATTGGCTGACCTGGAGGAATGCCTTGTTCGCGTACCGCGAATGCTGGCGGCCGGTGGTCGGCTGGTGGTGATCAGTTTTCATTCGCTGGAAGACCGCATCGTGAAGCGCTTCATGCGCGCCGAGGCGCAGGGGCGCGTCCTGCCCAGGGGGCTGCCGGTTATGGGCGAGCCCGAGGGGCGCACCCTGCGGCTGGTCGGCAAGGCCCAGCGCCCCGGCGTGGCCGAAGTGGCGAATAACCCCCGCGCGCGCAGCGCCGTGCTGCGCGTTGCGGAGCGGCTGGCATGACCTGGCGGGTGGCCTTGCCCGGACTTCTGGCCGTGCTCGTGCTGGTAACGGCGGTGGGTGTGGTGGTGTCCAAGCACCAGAGCCGCAAGCTGTTCGTGGAGCTGGAGCGGCTCAATGCGGAGCGGGACGAGCTGAACATCGACTGGGGGCGGCTGCAGCTCGAACAGAGCACGTGGTCGACCCACGGCCGGATCGAGCAGGTGGCGCACGAGCGTCTAAACATGCGCCTGCCGAGGCCGGCGGAAATCGAGATTGTGGTGCCTGATTCGGGGCTGTGACGAAGCGTGGACAAGACTCCTATTTATAAGATGCGACGCGTACTGGTGCTGGGGGTATTCGCCCTCGGGGTGCTGGTGCTCGTCGGTCGCGCGATCGATCTGCAGGTGCTGAAACAGGATTTTCTGCGCGGGCAGGGCGATGCGCGGCACCTGCGCGTGGTGACCATGCCCGCGCATCGCGGCATGATCACCGATCGCAATGAGCAGCCGCTGGCCATCAGTACCCCCGTCGACTCGGTCTGGGCGAATCCCCGCGACCTGCCCCTGGCCGACCCGCGCCTGCCGAAACTGGCCCGCTTGCTCGATCTCGATCACGACGAGATGCTGCGCCGTCTCGCCGCCCGCGAGACCCGCGAGTTCGTCTACATCCGGCGCCACATCGCGCCCGAACTCGCCGCCCAGGTGCTGGCGCTGGAGCTGCCTGGCGTCGCGCTGGAGCGCGAATATCGCCGCTACTATCCAATGGGCGAGGTGGCGGCCCACGTGGTGGGCTTTACCAATATCGACGATCGCGGCCAGGAGGGGCTGGAACTGGCCTATGACGAATGGCTGGCCGGGGTACCGGGCGCCAAGCGCGTGATCAAGGACCGGCTCGGGCGCGTGGTCGAGACCGTCGAGGCGCTGCGCGCGCCGCGCGCCGGCAAGCCGCTGGCCCTGTCCATCGACCGCCGCATCCAGTACCTTGCCTATCGCGAGCTCAAGCAGGCCGTGCAGGGTGGTGGCGCGCGTTCCGGCTCGATCGTGGTCATGGACCCGCGCACGGGCGAGGTACTGGCGATGGTCAATCAGCCCGCCTTCAATCCCAACACGCGCCGCAACCTGCGCGGCGACCTGTATCGCAACCGCGGCGTCACCGACGTCTTCGAGCCCGGCTCGACGATCAAGCCCTTCACCGTCGCCGCCGCCTTGGAAGCCGGTCGCTACCAGCCCTCCAGCCAGATCGACACCGGCCCCGGGTACCTGCGCGTGCGCGGCCACACGGTGCGCGACATTCGCAACTATGGCCGCATCGATCTCGCCACGCTGATGGCCAAGTCGAGTAACGTCGGTGCGAGCAAGATCGCCCTCTCGCTCGAACCGGAGGAGCTCTGGTCGCTGTACAGCCGCGTTGGCTTCGGCCGCATCACCGGTGTCGGCTACCCCGGCGAGGCGGCCGGCGTGATGAGCGACTTCAGCCGCTGGAACGAGGTGGAGCGCGCCACGCTCGCCTTCGGCTATGGTCTTTCGGTCACGCCGCTGCAGCTCGCGCAGGCCTACAGCGCGATCGCGGCCGACGGCATGATGCACGAGGCGACCTTCCTGCGTCGCGACGCCACGGCGCCCGGCCAGCGCGCCATGCAGCCGGAGACGGCCCGCCAGGTACGCGCGATGCTCGAGGGCGTGGTGGGCACGGACGGCACCGGCACTCGCGCGGCGGTTGAGGGTTATCGCGTGGCTGGCAAGACCGGCACGGTGCGCAAGTCTACGGTGGGCGGCTATGTCGAGGATCGCTATATCGCCCTCTTCGCCGGGATGGCGCCGGCCAGCAACCCGCGTCTGGTCGTGGTCGTGATGATCAACGAGCCGGGACGCGAGGAGTACTACGGCGGCCACGTGGCCGCGCCGGTGTTCCGCGAGGTCATGACGGGCGCCCTGCGCCTGCTCAACATCCCGCCGGACGACCTGCCCGCGTTGCAGGTTGCCCAGCCGGCGTCCGGAGGTGCGGCATGACCGCCGCGACATCCCGCTGGACCCTGGGTCCGTTGCTGCGCGACCTCGCGCAGGTGCCGCCGGCCGCCGCCGCGCTGCCGGTGACCGGGCTGGCGCTGGACAGTCGCCGCGTCGCGCGCGGCGACCTCTTCCTCGCCTGTGCCGGCACCCGCCAGCATGGCCTGACCCATGCCGAGCAGGCTGTGGCCCGGGGCGCAGTGGCCGTGGCCTGGGAGCGCAGCCGTGGCCAGGCCGAGCCGTCGTCGGATCGCGTGCCCTATATCGCCGTGGACCGCCTGACGCACAAGCTCGGCGTTGTGGCCGACCGCTTCTATGGTCATCCCTCGCGCGAGATGGGCGTGATGGGCGTGACCGGCACCGATGGCAAGACCTCGGTGACCCAGTTCCTCGCCCAGGCCCTGGATCAGCCCGATGCCCGCTGCGGCGTCATTGGCACTCTGGGTTACGGTCTGCACGGTGAGCTGGAGCCCGGGACCCACACCACGCCGGATGCCATCACGCTGCAGCGCGAGATAGCCGCCATTCGCCAGGCGGGCGCCCGCTGGCTGGCGATGGAGGTCTCCTCGCATGCCCTGGATCAGGGGCGGGTGAACGGCGTGGCCTTCGACTACGCCCTGTTCACCAACCTGAGCCGAGATCACCTCGACTACCACGGCAGCATGGCCGCCTACGGCGCCGCCAAGCAGCGCCTGTTCGGCTGGGCGGGCCTCGACTACGCCATCATCAATCTCGACGATGCCTTCGGACGCGAACTGAGCGCGGCCGTTCCCGGTGGCGTACGCCAGCTCGGCTACAGCCTGACGCCGGACGCCACCCGCGAGGTCGACTGCGTCGCCGTGCGACATCTCGACCTGCATGCCGGCGGCTTCACCGCCCAGGTCGTCACCCCCTGGGGCGAGGGCGAACTCGAGGCGGCGGTGCTTGGTCACTTCAACGTGCACAACCTCCTGGCCGTGCTGGCCACGCTGCTCGCCATCGGCGTGGAGCTGCCGGATGCCCTGCTGCGTCTGCGCCGTATCTGCCCGGTGGCAGGCCGTATGCAGCTTCTGGGCGGCGGCGCCCGCCCGCAGGTGGTGGTGGATTATGCACACACGCCAGGGGCGCTGGAGCAGGTCCTCGGCGCCGCGCGAGAGCACGCCGCCGGCCGCCTCATCTGCGTGTTCGGCTGCGGCGGCGACCGCGACGTCGGCAAGCGCCCGCTGATGGCGGCCGTGGCCGAGCGTCTGGCCGACCAGGTCATCGTCACCGACGACAACCCGCGCCACGAGGACCCCGCGCGCATCGTCGCCGACATCGTCGCCGGCTTCGAGAACCCCGGCGCGGCGCACATCGAACACGACCGCGAGACCGCGATCCGTCAGGCTATCGAGACGGCGACACAGGATGACCTGGTGGTCATCGCCGGCAAGGGTCACGAGACCTGCCAGCTCGTCGGCGATACCGCCATTCCCTTCAGCGACGTCGACGTGGCCACGCGCTGGCTGGACGGAGGTGTCTCATGAGCTGGCTGAAGCTCTCCGACGTTGCGGCCATGGCCGGTGGCGAGCTGATCGGTGCCGATGCGCCCATCGACGGCGTGTCCACCGACACCCGCAGCATCCGGGCCGACGAGCTCTTCGTCGCCCTGCGCGGGCAGCGCTTCGATGCGCACGACTTCGTTCCGGACCTGGAGGCGGCCGCGGCCGTGATGGTCGAGCACCTCTGCGACACGGTGCTGCCGCAGGTCCTGGTCGAGGATACCCGCCTGGCCCTCGGGCGTCTGGCCCGCGCTTGGCGTGCCCGCCTGAGTCTCACCGTGGTGGGCCTGACCGGCAGTAACGGCAAGACCACGGTGAAGGAGATGCTGGCCGCCATCCTGCGCGAGTGCGGCACCGTGCTCGCCACCCGAGGCAACCTGAACAACGACATCGGCCTGCCGCTTACCGTGCTGGCCCTGCGCGCGGAGCACGACTTCGCCGTCATCGAGATGGGCGCGAACCACGCGGGCGAGATCGCCTACCTCACGGCCATCGCCCAGCCGCACGTGGCACTGATCACCAATGCCGGCCGCGCGCACCTGGAAGGCTTCGGCAGTGTCGAGGGGGTGGCCCAGGCCAAGGGCGAGATCTTCCAGGGGCTGCCGGCCGACGGCATCGCCGTGATCAATGCCGATGACGTCTACGCCGACTACTGGCGCGGGCTGAATGCCGATCGTCGCGTGCTGACCTTCGGTGCCGAGCAGCCGGCCGACTTCAGTGGTGCGCTGGATGCGTCGGGCCGGATGCATCTGGATACGCCCGCCGGCGCCGTCGATCTGGACTTCGCACTGTCCGGCCGCCACAACCTGCTCAACGCGCTGTGCGCCGCAGCCGCGGCCAGCGCCGCCGGGGCCTCTTTGTCGGCGATCCGCCAGGGTCTCGCAGCCATGCGGGCCGTGGCCGGCCGGCTGCAGGTCCGCCCGGGCCATCGCGGTGCGACCCTGATCGACGACAGCTACAACGCGAATCCGGGCTCGCTGCGCGCCGCCATCGACGTGCTGGCCGCTCGCAGCGGCCAGCGCTACCTCGTGCTGGGCGATATGGGCGAGCTCGGCGGCGACGCCGCCGAGCTCCACGCGGAGGCCGGGGCGTACGCGCGTGCGGCCGGCATCGACCGCCTGTATGCGCTGGGGCCGATGAGCGCGGCGGCCGTCGAGGCCTTCGGGCAAGAGGGCCGGCATTTCGAGGACTGGAAGGCCCTGGCCCGGGCCGTGGATGCGGAGCTGGCCGGCGACGTGACCGTGCTGGTCAAGGGATCGCGCGCCATGCGCATGGAGCGCGTGGTCGCCGCGCTGGAACAACAACAAGAACCGGACATGGGGACGAGTCATGCTGTTTAGCCTGTTTGACGCCCTGAGCGAGTACTACAGCGGTTTTCGGGTCTTTCAGTACCTGACCTTCCGCGCCATCCTGGGGGTGCTCACCGCGCTGGTGATCTCCTTCGTGGTCGGCCCGTGGATGATCCGCCGCCTGAGCCGCTACAAGATCGGCCAGCAGGTGCGCGCCGACGGCCCGCAGACCCACCTGACCAAGGCGGGCACGCCGACCATGGGCGGTACCCTGATCCTGGTGGCGGTGGGCATCTCCACGCTGCTGTGGTCGGATCTCACCAACCGCTTCGTCTGGACGGTGCTCATCGTCACCCTGCTGTTCGGTGCCGTCGGCTTCGTCGATGACTACAAGAAACTGCGCTACGGCAACGCCGAGGGGCTGTCGGCCCGCGCCAAGTACTTCTGGCAGTCGGTATTCGGGCTGGGCGCCGCCCTGTTCCTGTACTTCACCGCCATGTCCCCGGCCGAGACCACGCTCTTCGTGCCCGTGTTCAAGGACGTGACCTGGGAGCTTGGCTGGCTCTTCATTCCGCTCGCCTACTTCGTCATCGTCGGCTCCAGCAACGCGGTGAACCTCACCGACGGGCTCGACGGCCTGGCCATCATGCCCACCGTACTGGTGGCCGGCGCGCTCGGCATTTTCGCCTATGCCACCGGGCATGCGAACTTCGCCGAGTACCTGCAGATCCCGTATATCGCCGGCGTGGGCGAGACGGTGGTGTTCTGCGGCGCCCTGGTGGGTGCGGGCCTCGGCTTCCTGTGGTTCAACGCCTATCCCGCCCAGGTGTTCATGGGCGACGTCGGTGCGCTGGCGCTGGGCGCCGCACTCGGCCTGCTGGCGGTGATGGTGCGCCAGGAACTGGTGCTGGTGATCATGGGCGGCGTGTTCGTCATGGAGACCGTCTCGGTGATCCTCCAGGTGGCCTCCTTCAAGCTCACCGGGCGGCGCATCTTCCGCATGGCGCCGCTGCACCACCATTTCGAACTCAAGGGCTGGCCCGAGCCCCGGGTGATCGTGCGCTTCTGGATCGTCACGGTCATCCTGGTGCTCATCGGGCTGGCCACGCTGAAACTGCGCTAGGGACGACTTTGTGCTGGCAGAGGCAGACAACGCGATGACGGCAAGACCGGAACAGGCGGCCACCCTGATCGTGGGCCTGGGCAAGAGCGGCCTGTCGGCCGCCCGCTACCTCGCCCGTCGGGGCGAGGCCTTCGCCGTGGCCGACAGCCGCGCCACGCCGCCGGGCGCGGCCGAGCTGGCTGCACTGTGCCCGGGCTGCGAGACCGCCTTCGGCGACTTCGAGCCCGCCTGGTTCGCCCGTTTCCGCCGTCTGGTCGTGAGCCCGGGCGTAGCGGTGGCCGAGCCGGCCATCGTCGCCGCCCGCGCGGCCGGCGCCGAGGTGATCGGTGACATCGAACTCTTCGCCCGCGCCGTCACCGCGCCGGTGATTGCCATCACCGGTTCCAACGGCAAGAGCACGGTCACCACGCTGGTCGGCCAGATGGCCGCCGCCGAGCGTCGCGTGGCGGTGGGCGGCAACCTGGGCACGCCGGCGCTGGATCTCATCGCCCGCCCCGAGCCCGATCTCTACGTACTGGAGCTGTCGAGTTTCCAGCTCGAGACCACCGAGACACTCGCGCCGGTCGCCGCCACGGTGCTCAACCTCAGTGCCGACCACCTCGACCGCTACGACTCGATCGCCACCTACGCGCAGGCCAAGGGGCGCGTCTACGCCCATGCCGCCGTGCAGGTGGTGAACCGCGACGACGCCGTCGCCGCCGCGCTGGCCACGGGGCCGGGTGCGCGTGTGAGCTTCGGCCTGGATGCTCCGACCGCCGGCCAGTGGGGGTTTGCCGAGGCCGATGGCGCCGGCTGGCTGATGCGTGGCGCGCAACGCGTGCTGCGCGAGGACGAACTGCGCATCCGCGGCCGCCACAACGTGGCCAACGCGCTGGCGGCGCTGGCGCTGGGCGAGGCCGCCGGACTGTCTCTGGAGGCCATGTGCCGCGTGCTGCGCGAGTTCGCCGGCCTGCTGCACCGCAGCCAGTGGGTGGCGTCCGCGCGCGGCGCGGACTGGTTCAACGACTCCAAGGGCACCAACGTCGGCGCGACGCTGGCCGCGCTCCACGGCATGACCGCGCCCGTGGTGCTACTGGCCGGTGGCCTCGGCAAGGACCAGGACTTCACCCCCTTGCGTCCCGCACTGGCCCAGAACGGGCGGGGGCTGGTGCTGTTCGGTCGCGATGCCGGGCTCATCGAGCAGGCGGTGGGCGATGCGGTACCGGTGCGTCGCGTCGATTCCCTGGAGGCCGCCGTGGCGGCCGCGGCCGAGATGGTCCAGCCCGGCGACGTGGTGCTGCTGTCGCCAGCCTGTGCGAGTTTCGACATGTTCAGCGGCTATGAGGAGCGCGGCCAGCGCTTCGTCGAGCTGGTCCGCGCGCTGGGAGGTGAGGCATGAACGAGCTGCAGGCCAGTCGCACCCCGCAGGAGAAGATCGCGGTGAAGGTCCGCCAGCACCTGGATGTCGGGCTGGTGCTGGTGGTCGCCACCCTGCTGGGACTCGGCCTGGTGATGGTGACCTCGGCCTCCATCGGCGTGGCGGAAAAGCAGACCGGCAATCCGCTGTACTTCTTCGAACGCCAGCTGGTCTTCGTGCTGGCCGGGATCGCCGTGGCTGCCGCGATCTACCGCGTGCGCCTCGTGCACTGGCAGACTGCCGGTTTCGCGCTGTTGCTGCTTACCTTCGTGCTGCTGGCGCTGGTGCTGGTGCCGGGGATCGGCAAGACCGTCAACG
The DNA here is from genome assembly GCA_011046015.1 of Thioalkalivibrio sp. GTDB lineage: Bacteria > Pseudomonadota > Gammaproteobacteria > SpSt-1174 > SpSt-1174 > SpSt-1174. The sequence continues at coordinate 13,259 of DSBO01000132.1, forward strand.
GCAGCACGCGCTGGATCCCGCTCGGCATCATCAACCTGCAGGTCTCGGAACTCGCCAAGCTGTGTTTCGTCGTGTACGTGGCCGGCTACCTGGTGCGCCACGGCAACGACGTGCGCGAGACCTTCAGCGGTTTCATGCGTCCGGTGCTGGTACTCGGCCTGGCGGCGGCACTGATGCTCATGGAACCGGACTTTGGTGCGGCCGCGGTACTCATGGCCACGGGCTTGGGGATGCTGTTTCTCGGCGGCGTGCGTCTGGGCCAGTTCGGCCTGCTGATGGCCGTGGTGGCGGCGGCGCTGGCGGTACTGGCCGTCTCCTCGCCGTATCGTCTGGAGCGGCTAACCACCTTCCTCAATCCCTGGGCGGACCCCTTCAACAGCGGCTTCCAGCTCACGCAGTCGCTGATCGCCATCGGTTCCGGTTCCTGGACCGGGCTGGGGCTGGGCGGCAGCATCCAGAAGCTGTTCTACCTGCCCGAGGCGCACAACGACTTCCTGTTCGCGGTACTGGCCGAGGAGCTCGGTCTGCTCGGCGTCATCGTGGTGGTGGGGCTTTACGCCTACCTCGTCTGGCGCTGCTTCGCCATTGCCGCCGCCGCTGAGAACTGCGGTCACGCCTTCGGCGCCTACCTCGCCTATGGCGTAGGTATCTGGGCGGGTCTGCAGGCCTTCATCAACATGGGCGTGAACATGGGCATCCTGCCGACGAAGGGGCTCACCCTGCCGCTGATGAGTGCCGGGGGCAGCAGCATGCTGGTGATGTGCGCCGCTATCGGCCTGTTGCTGCGCGTGCATCGCGAGACCGTACAGGCCGGGGTGCAGCTCGCGGTCTACTCGAACGCGGCCATGCGCAAGACCCGCCCCGCGCGCGAAAAGCCGCGGCGCAAACTCAAGGAGGTGGCGTGATGGCCGGCGAGCGTCCTGTCATGATTACGGCCGGCGGTACGGGTGGGCACGTCTATCCCGGGCTGGCCGTCGCGCGTGAACTTCAGGCCCGCGGCATCCCGGTGATGTGGATGGGCACGCGCCGCGGCCTCGAGGCCCGTGTCATTCCGGAGGCCGGCATCCCCATGGCCTGGTGCGCCGTCAGTGCCTTGCGCGGCAAGGGTGCGCTCACCTGGCTGCTGGCGCCGTTCCGCCTGGCCCTTGCCCTGGCGCAGGCCGGGTTCATCGTGCTGCGCCACCGTCCGCGGCTGGTGCTGGGCATGGGGGGCTTCGTCTCCGGGCCCGGGGGGGCGATGGCGGCGCTGCTGGGCCGCCCGCTGGTGATCCACGAGCAAAACGCCGTGGCCGGGCTGACCAACCGCATCCTCGCCCGCCTCGCCGGACGCGTGCTGGAGGGGTTTCCCGAGACCTTCCCGGCAACGCGCAAGACCGTGTTCACGGGCAACCCGGTGCGCGCCGACATCGCGGCCATCGACCACCCCGAGCTGCGCCTGGCCGGGCGTGCAGGCCAGTGCCTGCGCGTGCTGGTGGTGGGCGGCAGCCAGGGCGCCCAGGCGCTCAACCGGGTCCTGCCGGAGGCGCTCGCGCGCATGGATGAAGTGACGCGCCCGCAGGTCTGGCACCAGACCGGGCCCCGCAACCTCGAGGCTACCCGCGAGTTCTACCGCGAGGCCGGCGTCGAGGGCCGGGTGGACGCCTACATCGAGGACATGGCCGAGGCCTACGCCTGGGCCGACGTCGTGGTCTGCCGCTCCGGCGCGCTGACCGTGGCCGAACTCGCCGCCGCCGGCGTGGGCTCGATCCTGGTGCCGTTCCCCTTTGCGGTGGACGACCACCAGACCGCCAATGCCCATTTCCTCGCGCACGAGGGTGCCGCCATCCTGTTGCCACAGTCGGCGCTCACGGCCCAGCGTCTGGCCAGCGAACTGCAGGCCCTGGCGCTCGAGCGCGACCGGGTGATGGGCATGGCAATGGCCGCCCGCGCCCAGGCGCGCCCCGAGGCGGTGAAGCACGTGGCCGACGTCTGTGTCGCCATGATGAAGGGAGGCGCCGCATGAGCCAGTATCCGAACACCATGAAACAGCGGCGCATCCACCGTATCCACTTCGTCGGCGTGGGTGGCTCGGGCATGGGCGGCATCGCCGAGGTGCTGGCCAACCTGGGCTATGAGGTCAGCGGCTCGGACATCGCCGAGAACAGCGTCACGCGCCGTCTCGCCGAGCTGGGCGTCACCGTCTTCAGGGGGCATGCCGCCGCGCAGGTGGAGGGGGCCGACGTCGTCGTGATCTCCAGCGCGGTCAAGGAGTCCAATCCGGAGGTGATGGCCGCGCGCGAACACCGCATTCCGGTGGTGCCGCGGGCCGAGATGCTGGCCGAGCTGATGCGCTTTCGCAACGGCATTGCGGTGGCCGGCACCCACGGCAAGACCACGACCACCAGCCTGGTGGCGAGCCTGCTGGCCGAGGCTGACCTGGATCCGACTTTCGTCATCGGCGGGCGCCTGAACAGCACGGCCAGCCACTCGCGCCTGGGCAGCGGTGAGTACCTGGTGGCCGAGGCCGACGAGAGCGACGCCTCGTTCCTGTACCTGCAGCCGATGGTCTCGGTGGTCACCAACATCGATGCGGATCACCTGGAGACCTACGGCGGCGACTACAACAAGCTGCGCGACACCTTCGTCGAGTTCCTGCACCACCTGCCATTCTACGGCCTGGCCGTGCTGTGCCTGGACAATCCGGGCGTGCGCGCGATCCTGCCCGAGCTCTCCCGCCCGGTGGTGACCTACGGTATCGAGCAGCCGGCCGACTACCGCGCCAGTGACCTGCGCTACGAGGGGCCGGCCACGCGGTTCAACGTCACGCTGCCGGAACGTGCCGAGCCCCTGGCGGTGAAGCTCAACCTGCCGGGCACACACAACGTTCTCAACGCCCTGGCGGCGATCGCCGTGGCCCACCAGCTCGGCGTCGACGATGCCGCGATCCAGCGTGCGCTGGCGAAGTTCCAGGGCATCGGCCGGCGCTTCCAGATGTACGGTGACATCGACACCCCGAAGGGGTGCGTCAGCCTGGTCGACGACTACGGCCATCACCCGGTGGAGATGGCCGCCACCCTGGATGCCGTGCGCAACGCGTTCCCGGGCCGTCGCCTGGTGCTGGCCTTCCAGCCGCACCGCTACACGCGCACCCGCGACCTGTTCGAGGACTTCGCGCAGGTGCTGGGCGAGACCGACGTGCTGGTGCTGCTCGACGTGTACGCCGCTGGCGAGGATCCGATTGCCGGCGCCGACGGCCGCGCGCTGGCGCGCACCGTCCGCCTGCGCGGCAAGGTCGAGCCCATCTTCGTCGAGTCGGTGAACGACCTGCCCGAGGCTCTGGGCGACGTGCTCCAGGACGGCGACGTGCTGCTCACCATGGGGGCCGGCAACATCGGCGCCATGGCGGCGCGCCTGCCCGAACTGCTCAACGCGGAGGGTCTGCGGTAATGGTCCGAAACATCGACACCCGCCGGCTGCGCGGCGAACTCAGTCAGAACGTGCCCATGGCGCGCCTGACGAGCTGGCGCGTGGGCGGACCGGCCGCGCGGCTTTACCGCCCCGCGGATGTCGATGACCTGGCCCTGTTCCTGTCGATGCTGCCGGCCGACGAACCGCTGACCTGGATTGGCCTGGGGAGCAACCTGCTGGTGCGCGACGGCGGCGTGCGCGGCACCGTGATCGCGCTGCATGGCATGCTGGACGAGCTGGCCGTGATCGCCCCCGGGGTGATCCGGGCCGGGGCCGGCGTGCCCTGTGCCAAGGTGGCGCGCTTCGCGGCAAAGAACGACCTGGTCGGCGGCGAGTTCCTGGCCGGCATCCCCGGCACCATGGGCGGCGCGCTGGCCATGAACGCCGGCGCCTTCGGCGGCGAGACCTGGGAGAAGGTCGCTCGCGTCGAGACCCTCGACCGCAGCGGTCACCGCCACATGCGCATGGCCGACGAATACCGCATTGGTTACCGCTCGGTGAAGGGCCCGGCCGACGAATGGTTCGTCGCCTGCGAGCTGGTGCTCACCCGCGGCGACGGCGAGGCCTCCCTGGCGCGCATCCGCGAACTGCTGAACCGGCGTGGCGAGACGCAGCCCACCGGCCTGCCGAGCTGCGGCTCGGTGTTTCGCAACCCCCCGGGCGACCATGCCGGGCGACTGATCGAGGCCTGCGGCCTCAAGGGCCACTGCATCGGCGGCGCCTGCGTGTCGGAAAAGCACGCGAACTTCATCATCAACACGGGCGATGCCACAGCGCGTGACATCGAGGTCCTGATCGCCCATGTGCAGGCCACCGTGGCGCGCGAACACGGCATCGAGCTGATCGCCGAGGTGCGCGTGATCGGCGAGGAGGGCGAGGCATGAACGCGGCCAGGAACGCAGCGGACTACGGCAAGGTGGCGGTGCTCATGGGCGGCTGGTCGGCCGAGCGCGAGGTCTCGCTCAAGAGCGGCCGCGCCGTCCTGGCCGCGTTGCTGGAAAACGGCGTGGATGCCCACGGCATCGACGCCGGCCGCGACATCCTGTCGGTGCTGCCCGTCGGCCGCTTCGATCGCGTCTTCATCATCATGCACGGGCGCGGCGGCGAGGACGGGGCGATGCAGGGTGCGCTGGAGGTGTTGGACCTGCCCTACACCGGCAGCGGCGTGATGGCCTCGGCGGTGTGCATGGACAAGCTCATGACCAAGCGCCTCTGGCAGGGCGTGGGGCTGCCCACGCCGCGCCACGAGGTACTACGGGCGGACAGCGACTTCGCCGCCATCATCGAGCGACTGGGGTTGCCGCTGATCGTCAAGCCGGCGCTCGAGGGCTCGAGCATCGGCATGAGCCGGGTGGATCGCGCCGAGGACCTGGAACCCGCGTACCGCGCGGCGCGTGAGTACGGCGAGCAGGTGTTCGTCGAGCAGTGGATCACCGGCGGGGAGTACACCGCGGCCATCCTCAACGGAGAGGCTTTGCCGCTGATCCGCCTGGAGACGCCGAACGCGTTCTACGACTACGAGGCCAAGTACGTGGCCGACAGCACACGCTACCACTGCCCCTGCGGACTGTCCGCGGACGAGGAGGTGGCCATGCAGGAGCTGGCAATGCAGGCCTTCCACGCGGTGGGCGCGCACGGCTGGGGGCGGGTGGATTTCATGCGAGATGCCGACGGCCAGCCCTGGCTGATCGAGGTCAACACCGTGCCCGGAATGACCGACCACTCGCTGGTGCCCATGGCGGCGCGCGAGGCCGGGATCGATTTCAACGAGCTGGTGATGCGCATTCTGGCCACCAGCCTGGAACGTGGATGAGCGCGGTGTGCCGCGACGGGAGATGCCCAATGCACGACGCAAGAAACAGCCGGTGCGTGTCGACCCGCAACTGCGGCGCCGCTGGCTGCGGCGCGCGGGGGTACTGGTGATGCTGCTGGCCTTTGTCGTGATGGTCTGGGCCGGCATCGAGCGGCTGCGCGACCCGCAGACGCTGCCGGTACGCCAGGTGCGCATCGAGGGCGAGCTGACGTACCTGGATCGCGCCGAGCTGGAACGCGTGGCCGCGCCGTTGGTGTCCGGCGGCTTCTTCACCATCGACCTGCGCCGGGTCGAGGCCGCCGTGGAGGCGCTGCCCTGGGTCTACGACGTCAGCCTGCGTCGCCAGTGGCCGGACACGCTGGAACTGCGTGTCACCGAGCAGGTGGCGATCGCGCGTTGGGGAGACGAGGCGCTGCTCAACCAGTATGGCGAGCTGTTCTCGCCGCCGGTCGAGAGCTTCCCCGGAGGGCTTGCGGTGTTGCACGGCCCGGTCGGGCAGCAGCGCGAGCTGATCGCGCGCTTCATCAAGGTCAGCGAGTTGCTGAAGGGGGCCGGCCTGCGCCCGCGCGCGTTGGTGGAGGACGAGCGACGCGCCTGGCGGCTGACGCTGGACAGCGGCGTGGAGATGCTGCTCGGGCGCGAGGAGATGCTCGCGCGGCTCGAGCGCTTCGTCACGGTCTATCCGCAGACGCTCGCGCGCAAGGCCGAGGCGCTGGCGCGCGTGGACCTGCGCTACACCAACGGATTTGCCGTGGCCTGGCGGGCAGAGACCCAGCCGGCCGCGCAGTAAGAACAAGAGGGGATGAGACGCGATGTCCAAGAAAACTGAGAAAGGCATGATTGTCGGCCTCGATATCGGCACCTCCAAGGTGGTGGCCATCGTCGGCGAGGTGAACGACGAGAACCAGATCGAGATCATCGGCATCGGTTCGCATCCGTCGCGTGGTCTGAAGAAGGGCGTGGTGGTGAACATCGAGTCCACCGTGCAGTCGATCCAGCGCGCGATCGAGGAGGCCGAACTGATGGCCGGCTGCCAGATTCACGCCGTGCATGCGGGAATCGCCGGCAGCCACGTGAAAAGCCTCAATTCCCACGGCATCGTGGCCATCAAGGACAAGGAGGTGATGTCCACCGACGTCGACCGTGTCATCGATGCCGCACGCGCCGTGGCCATTCCGGCCGACCAGCGCATCCTCCACATCCTGCCGCAGGAGTTCATCATCGACGAGCAGGAGGGTGTGCGCGAGCCGGTGGGCATGTCCGGCGTGCGCCTGGAGGCCAAGGTGCACCTCGTTACCGGCGCGGTGAGCGCGGCGCAGAACATCGTCAAGTGCGTGCGCCGCTGCGGGCTGGAGGTCGATGACATCATCCTCGAGCAGCTCGCTTCCAGCCAGTCGGTCCTCACCGAGGACGAGAAGGAGCTGGGCGTGTGCCTGGTGGACGTCGGCGGCGGCACCACGGACCTGGCCGTGTTCACCGAGGGCGCCATTCGCCACACCGCGGTGATCCCGATCGCGGGCGACCAGGTCACCAATGACATCGCCGTCGCCCTGCGCACGCCGACCCAGCACGCCGAAGAGATCAAGGTCAAGTACGCCTGCGCGCTGCGCCAGCTCGCCAACCCGGACGACACCATCGAGGTGCCGAGCGTGGGCGACCGCCCGCCGCGCCGGCTGTCGCGCCAGACCCTGGCCGAGGTCGTGGAGCCGCGTTACGAGGAGCTGCTCACGCTGGTACAGGCCGAACTGCGCCGCAGCGGCTTCGAGGACCTGGTGGCCGCCGGCATCGTGCTCACCGGCGGTTCGGCCAAGATGGAAGGGGTGATCGATCTGGCCGAGGAAGTGTTTCACATGCCGGTGCGCCTCGGCGTGCC
>DSBO01000012.1 GCA_011046015.1 Thioalkalivibrio sp.
GGCCCACACACCATAGCGCAGGCGGATAAAGTCGCCGCTGGTGAAGCCGTTGGGCATGAGCTGCTTGATGCGGCGCGCCAGCGGGGCGAACAGGATCAGCCCCACCGAGCCCAGCGAGTAGCCGAACATGCCCCACACGCCCATCTGGAAGGCGAGCTGCGGGGCGACCATGGTGGTGTTGCTGGTCACCCAGGTGGCCATCGCCGTGGCGGTGCCGAGCGCGAGCCCGACGCGGCGCCCGGCCAGCATGTAGCCCTCCAGGCCCTTCGCCTTGCGGCCGAGGAACCAGCCAAGCCACACCCACAGCACGCTGAACAGGGCGAGGATCAGCCAGCCCGTGCCAGGGGTGAGGATGGCGCTGTTGACGCTGTTCATGCCGTTACCCTAGGCCTCTTCCGTGACGACCTTGCAGATCTCTTTCACCGCCTGCTCGGTGGTGAACACGCGGGCATAGCGGTCTTTCATGGTCTGGATGGTGGCGTTCTGCAGCGTGGGCGTCACCGTGGCGCAGCCGTCCTCGATCAGCGTGACGTAAAAGCCCAGGTCGCAGGCGTCGCGGATCGCGGTGGACACGCACTCGTTGCTGTAGACGCCGACCACGAACAGGCCGGTGATCTCCAGATTGCGCAGGATGTACTCGATGTTGGTGGCGTTGAACACGCCACTCGCGGTCTTGTTGATCACGATCTCGTCGTCCATGGGCGCGACTTCCGGCAGGAACTCGGCCTCCTTGGATCCGGGCGCGGCATGCAGGTTGAGGCGCTTGTGCCCGGGGCTGCGATCGCGACCGTCGCGGGTGAGCGACTGGATGCGGGTGTGAATCACCTCCAGGCCGCGCTCGCGAAAGGCCTCCTGCAGGCGGCGCACGTTGGGCAGCACGGTCGTTTCGAGACGGTCGAAGTAGTATGTCTGCGCCTCCTTCGGCACGCCCGATTTCTCGGCGTCGGCGAACACCCCGTAGCCCGGGGCGGCGTCCAGGTACTGCAGGTCGATGCACAACAGGGCGGTGTGGTGCTCCTGCAGCGACTCGACGACCGCCGGCGCTTCGGTGACCGCCTCGCGATAGGTCTCGCGCAGCGGGTCTATGTTGAGGAATTGCGGATCGAGTTTCTGTTCTTCGGTCATCGGGGCGTGTCAGCTCGCGAGTCGGTAGAGGGTATTGAGCGCGACGTTGGCGCCGGTCTCGATGTCTTCCCAGGCGGACCACTCGGCCGGCGAGTGACTGCGCCCGTCCTTGCTCGGGATGAAGATCATGCCGGCACGCGTGAGGCGGGCCATGAACTGGGTGTCGTGGGCCGCGCCGCTGGGCATCGGGTGGGCGCGCACCGCCATGGCCTCGGCCACCTCGGCGATGGCGGCCATCACCCCCGGATCGCACTTCACCGGCTCGATGTCGCTCAACACGTCGAACTCGAACATGAGATCGCGGCGCCGCGCGATGGCCGAGAGCGTGCGGCGAAAGCCGTTGGCCAGGCGGTTGAGTACCTCGGGATCGGTGTCGCGCACCTCGATGATGAAGTCGGCCTGACCCGGTACCACGTTGGCCGCGCCGGGCTTGAGCTCCACGCGGCCGATGGTGGCCACGCTGTTGGCGCTGCCTTCCTCCTCGAGGATGCGTGGCAGCTCGCCGGCAAGTTCCGCCACGCCGAGGAAGGCGTCGCGGCGCATGTTCATGGGGGTGGTCCCAGCGTGGTTGGCCGCGCCGATCAGGCGTACGTCCCACTTGCGCACACCGGCGATGCCCTCGACGATGCCGATGGGGATGCCCATGCGGTCCAGCACCGGCCCCTGCTCGATGTGCAGTTCGAGAAAGGCGTGCAGGCTGTCCGGGTTGCGGCGCGCGCGCAGCATGTCCATGGCGTTGAGGCCGCGCGCCTGCATGGCGTCGATCAGGGTCTCGCCGTCCACCGCGCGGGCGTTATAGATGTCCTCCGGCGAGAGCTGGCCCGACATGGCCTGCGAGCCCGGCATGCCGCCGAAACGTCCCTCCTCGTCGGTGAAGGCGACCGCCTCCAGCGGGTGACGGATCGGCAGGTCCAGCTCCTTGATGCGGCGCACGCACTCCAGCGCCACCAGCACGCCCAGCGCGCCGTCGAGATGGCCGGCGCCCGGCACGCTGTCCAGGTGCGAGCCCATCATCACCGAGGGCGTCTGGTGGTCGAACTTGTAGCGCGCGTGGATGTTGGCCGCGCCGTCCTCGTACACCTCAAGGCCCGCCTCGGCGATACGCTCCCGGAACCAGGCACGCGCCTCCCAGTCGGCGTCGGTAAAGGCCATGCGGTAGATGCCGTGGTCCGCGTGCCGGCCGATGGTGGCGAGCGTGTCGATCTCCTGTTGCAGGCGGTCGAAGTTGACGCAGAGCTGGGGGGTATCGGTCATAGGCCCTCGGGGTTGGAGCGGGTGCGGGCCTCGCCGCGCAGGATGAGCAGCAGCGTGGCCACGAAGACGATGGCGCCGAGCACCAGGAAGGTCAGTGCGCGGGCGAGCGGGTGATGGCGCACCGTGACGTGCACGGCCTCGCTCCAGGGCGACGCCCCGTCGGCGTCGAGCGCACGGATGCGGTAGTAGTAGTCGCCGTCCGGCTTGCCGCTGAGCACGGTGGCCAGGTCCGGCCCCTGGTACAGCAGTCGAGCGTCGGTGAAATCCGGGCGCGTGGCCTCCACCAGCTCGAAGTCGCCGGCGTCGGCCTGCCAGCCCAGCTGGTAGTAGCCGGCCGTGGCCACCTCGCTGTCGCTGTGCAGGACGGGCGCCTGCGCGATCGCGGCCGGCGGTAACAGCGCGGCCAGCAGCAGGCCGGCCAGCACGTAACCGGCGCGGGCGCGAATCGGTTTGGTCGGCGTGATCGCGATGCTGGACCCCGGATCGATAAATTAGTTTCCTACAATAACAATTGGCGCCAAACTGTTCAAACGCGGGCCGGCCCCGCGAAGTGGAGGCGCGGCCAGCACATACGTTATAGTTCGCCCGCCTGAATTATTCATGACAGCACAGTCAGACAGGGGTGAGGAATGAAACGTTACGGAATCCGCGTCACGCTGCCGGAGGGCGACACCATGCGCGCCCCGCACCTGCTGGGCGACGACTTCGAGTACTACCGCTGGTTCGACAGCCCGGAAAAACGCGACGAGGCCTACGAGACCATGGCCAAGCAGCTCTACAACTACCGCAAGGGCGACGTGGTCACCCAGGTGCTGGAGAAGGTCGAGGGTTGAGGGGCTCGTGCCCCGTCGGTGGTTAACGGTCGGTCGCCGGGGCCACAGCCGATCCGTGTCGCACGGCGTGGGCGTCACCTCTCTCACGCCGATTTCCACCTCCCCCCGGCTTGCGGCGATACGCCGACCGGCCTGCGGCAGACGCAACTGCACGAAAAAGGCGCCCCCCGGACGGGGGGCGCCTTTTTCGTGGCCGGGATCGCCGAGGCCTGTTGACACCGACGACGGGAAATCACGCTGGCCAGCGCGCCCTAGCTATCCACCCGTAACATCGCCGCCAGCTGTGAACGGTTGGCGACCAGGTCGGCCAGGGTGTATCGGTCGAGAACGGTCAGAAACGCGTCGCGGGCCTCGTTGAGGACGCCCTTGAGACGGCAGGCGGGCGCCACGGGGCAGGCGGGCTCGGCACAGTTGATGACGTCTAGGGTGGCCTCGGTGTCGCGCACGACCGCGCCGAGGTTGATCGCCTCGGGCGAGGCACCGAGGTGCAGCCCGCCGCCCTTGCCGCGCATGGTCGTCACGTAGCCGAGCTGGCCCAGCCGATGCACGATCTTCACCAGGTGATTGCGCGAGATCTCGAAACGATCGGCGATCTCGTTAATGGTGCTGCGCCGCTCCGGGGGCTGGATGGCGAGAAAGATGAGCACGCGGAGTGAATAATCGGTGTAGCGGGTCAGTTGCATTGTGGTCGCGGCGTTATGTCTTGGCCGGCGCGGTCGGCAGGAAGGCATCCGCGCAGATCGCGTCCATGCGAGCTCCTGCCAGAAATATACGCCTTCTCAACTGATTGACCAATTCCGGCGCACCGCAGAGATAGCTGTGCCAGTCGCTGAAATCGCCAATCGTCTCGACGACGAGTTCATCGAGCGGGCGCTCGTCCACCGCGGAACAGCCCTCCGGGCGCAGCACGCTGGCATGGTAGTGCAGGTTATCGTGCTGCGCGGCAAGGCGTTTCAGGGCCTCGTGCAGGTACAGTCCGTCGCACTCGACCGCGCCATGCATCACGCGGATCTGGCCCCGGTGTCCCTGGCGCAGGGCCTCGCGCACGATACCCCAGAGGGGTGCGAGCCCGGTGCCCGTACCCACCAGCAGCAGGTTGGCATCGCGCAGGGCCGGAGTGTACACGCAGCTGCCGGCTGCTTCCTGCACTTCCAGCCGGTCGCCAGGCCGGGCCTCGCCGGCCAGCCAGCCACTGAACTGCCCGCCCGGTATCACGCGAACGTGGAACTCCAGCGACTGCCCCTCGTCCGGCAGACTCGCCAGCGAGTAGCTACGGCCCAGCTGCTCGTCGCGCCAGAGCGTGACGTACTGCCCGGGCCGGTAGTCGAGCGCGGCCTCGGGCGTGAGCACGAGACGAATCACCTCCCCACCCAGCGGCTCGATGGCGGCGATCTCCGCCGGGGTGCGCAGGGTCCCCGCGGACGGGATCTCCAGCACCATGTCCTCGTCGGGTACGCAGCGGCAGGCCAGCAGGTAGTCCTGCTCCGCGAGCGCGGGCTTGAGACCCGCCTGGGCCGGGGCCGGGATGTGGCCCTCGCGCGCCTTGAGCAGGCAGCTCTGGCAGATGCCTGAACGGCAGCCGTGAGGCACGGCGAGACCGTGCCGGAGGAGCGCCTCCAGCACGGTTTCACCATCCTGCGTGGTGACGGCCTGGCCGTCGAATCGCAGCGTCGGCATGCGGCTTACCGGTTCAGCACGTCGTCGCGCACGCTGTTGGCGATGCCAGCGACCTGCGCGATGTCCTCGTCGGCTGCACCCAGTTCCTTCAGGGTGGAACCGAGGTGTTCGATGACCGCGTCCACATGGCTGTCGTCCAGGCCGCGGGCGACCAGGTGCTTGTGGCCCTCACGCATGTCCTGGCCGGTGTACTGGTTCGGCCCACCGAAGACCATGGTCAGAAAGGCCTTCTGCTTGTTGGCCTGGCGCTCCATGTCCACGTCATCGAAAAAGCCGTTGATGCGGTCGTCGGTGAGGACCTTGCGGTAGAAGATGTCCACGGCCTTGTCGATGGCGGCCTCGCCACCGAGGCGTTCGTAAAGCGTCGTCATATGCGTGCTTCCCCTAAGTTGTATATTAGATGAACCTAATAATCTAATATAACATGGGTCTTGTATGCAAGTTTCTATGGGGATGATCGACGTTTATCTATAACTATATGATTTAATGTGGTTTTTGTTGACAATCCGACACCATGAAGCAAAGATGTGCGCCTCATGCACTTTCATGGTGCATATCCGACCACTGCCTCACACGACCAGGATGACACCCATGCAACGATTGCGGCGTCTGTTTGCCGGCGACTTTATCGACACCACCAGCCACCGCGACAAGTTCGTGGCCCTGGTCGGCGGCGTGGCGGGGCTCTACCTCTCGCTGGAGGTGGCCGCCTCGGTGGTCGAGGGCGGCGCGCTGGCGGGCCTGGTACTGGCCTCGCTCGGCGCCACCGCGGTGCTGCTGTTCGCCGTGCCCCACGGCGCGCTGTCACAGCCCTGGAACGTGCTGGGCGGCCACGCGGTTTCGGCCCTGGTCGGCGTGGCCGTGCATGACCTCGTGCCCCACCCCCTGCTCGCGGCGGCGCTCGCCGTGGGACTGGCGATCTGGGCGATGCATTACCTGCGCTGCATCCATCCGCCCGGTGGGGCGACGGCACTATTCGCCGTCGTGGGCGGGACTCAGGTGGAGGCACTCGGCTATGGCTACGTGCTGCACCCGGTGCTCTCCAGCGTGGCGGTGATGACCCTGGTGGCGGTGATCGTGAACTTCCCCTTCCACTGGCGCCGCTACCCGGCCTCGCTCTCCCGCCCGGAGCCGCCAGGCGATCACGCGGCGGTGAACTCTGCGCTGGAACGCGGCGGGCTGAGCTTCGAGGACCTGGAGTTCGCGATGCGCGAACTCAACCTCTACCTGGACATGACCGAGGATGACATGGCGCGGCTCTACCTCCTTGCCCGCCGGCACCACGAGGAGGCCGACCAGGTGGGGGCGGACGATATCCGGATCGGGGAGTGCTACAGCAACGGTCCGGTCGGACCCGGCTGGCTGGTGCGCAAGGTCATCGGCCTGTCCGACGACGACCGGGTGATCTACCGCGAGATCTGCGGTCCGCCCACCGCCGAGACCGGCGGCGCGACCAGCCGCGAGGACTTCGCTCGCTGGGCCCACCACCGCGTCGACCCGGCCCGGCTCGGCAACGGCGAGTAACGACGGATCGGCCCGGCGACGTCGCCGCGACGAACCGCGAAGCCGCCGGACCAACTGCGGTAGAATCACGGGCATCGTGCCCGCGCCCCGACCCGCAAGGACCTCCGCATGCCCACCCAGCGCTTTTTCGCCAATGCCCCTCGCCACATGGAGCCCCTGCTGGCCGAGGAGTTGCGCGCCCTGGGCGTGGCGAACGTCGGCGAGACCCGCGGCGGAGTCCACTTCGAAGACACGCTCGCCGCCGCCTACCGCGTCTGTCTCTGGTCGCGTATCGCCAACCGGGTGCTGCTGGAACTCGCTCGCTTTCCCGCCGAGACCCCCGAGGCACTCTATGCCGGGGTGCAGGCCATCGACTGGTCGGCGCACTTCGACGTCACGCAGACCTTTGCCGTCAGCGCCATCACCGCCCGCTCGCAGATCGACCACAGCCAGTTCGCCGCACTCAAGGCCAAGGACGCCGTGGTCGACCAGTTCCGCGAGCGCATGGGTGAACGGCCCTCGGTAGACACCTTTCGCCCGCAGATCGGCATCAGCGTGTACCTCTACCGCGACCAGGCCACCGTCGGCCTGGACCTGGCCGGGGAGTCGCTGCACCGGCGCGGCTACCGCGAGGAAGGGGCGAGCGCGCCGCTGAAGGAGAACCTGGCCGCCGCCATCCTGCTGCGCGCCGGCTGGCCGGCGATCGCCGCGAACGGCGGCACGCTCATCGATCCCATGTGCGGCTCGGGCACCCTGCCCATCGAGGCCGCGCTGATGGCGGCCGACATCGCCCCCGGACTGACCCGCCCGCACTGGGGCTTTACCGCCTGGAAACAGCACGACGCCACCGCCTGGGCCGACCTGGTCGAAGAGGCACAGCGGCGCCGCGAGGCCGGCATCGAGCAACTGCCGCCGATCCGCGGCTACGACCGCGATCCACGCGCCCTGGAGGCCGCCCGGCATAACCTCGAGCGCGCCGGGCTGACCGACCATATCGCCTTCGCACGCGCCGAGCTGGCCGACTGCGCCCCGCTGCCCACCGACCGGCCGGGGCTGTTCGTGGTCAACCCGCCCTATGGCGAGCGCCTGGGCGAGGACTCGGAACTGCCCGGGCTCTATGCCGAGATCGGCCGTGTACTGCGCGAACGCTTCGGCGGCTGGCAGGCGGCCGTGTTCACCGGCAACCCGAATCTCGCCGGCCACCTCGGTATCCGCTTCAGGAAGACCAACACCTTCTTCAACGGCCCCATCGAGTGCCGGTTGTTCAGCTACGAGGTGAGCGAGGCCAACGTGACCCGCCGCCTGCCGCGCGCCCTCCCGCCCGAGGAACGCAGCGAGAGCGCGCAGGGCTTCGCCAACCGCCTGGAGAAGAACGCGAAGCACCTTGCGCGCTGGCTGAAGCGCGAGGATATCCACTGCTACCGCCTGTACGATGCCGACATCCCGGAATACGCGCTGGCCATCGACGTGTACGAGGGCGCGAAACGCTGGGTGCATGCGCAGGAATACCAGGCGCCGAGGACGGTGGACGAGCAGAAGGCACGCGTTCGCCTGCGTGAGGCCATCGGCATCATCCTCGAGGTGCTGGCGATTCCGGAGGAGCAACTCTTCCTCAAGCTGCGCCAGCGGCAGAAGGGCCGTGCCCAGTACGAGAAGCTGGCCGAGAACCGGCACTTTCACGAGGTACAGGAAGGCCCCTGCCGGCTGCTGGTGAACTTCGAGGACTACCTCGACACCGGGCTCTTTCTCGACCACCGCATCACGCGGCAACGCATCGGCGAGATGGCCGCCGGCAAACGCTTCCTCAACCTCTTCGCCTACACGGGGGCGGCCACGGTGCACGCGGCCCACGGCGGGGCGGCGAGCACCACCACGGTGGACATGTCGAAGACCTATCTGGCCTGGGCCGAGCGCAACCTGCGCCTCAACGGTTTCAGCGGGTCGTCACACGAGTTCGTGCAGGCCAACTGCCTGGAGTGGATACGCCACAATCCCTACCGGCGCGAGTTCGATCTCATCTTCCTCGACCCGCCGAGCTTCTCCACCTCCAAGCGCATGGAGGGCACCTTCGACGTGCAGCGCGACCACGCGGGCCTCATCACCGACACCATGAAGCTGCTGGCCCAGGACGGCACGCTGGTGTTCTCCAACAACCTGCGCCGCTTTCGCATGGACCGGGAGGCGCTGGCCGACTTCGTCATCGAGGACATCACGCGCGCCACCATCCCCCGGGACTTCGAGCGCAACCCGAAGATCCACAACTGCTGGACCATTCGCTGGCAGGGCTAGCGCGTCGGCCGCACCCGGCGGGCGGCTAAGGGCGCCAGGGCCGCCGGCAGGACGGGCACACGCGGCGCACGGCTACCGCCGCCCAGACTGTCAGGGCCATGGCCGGCACGATCAGGAACGGGTAGAAGCCCTGGGAGAGGAAGGCCAGCGGCACCAGCCACAGAAGCGCCGCCAGCACGGCGAGATGGCCGTTGGCCCAACGCGGGCGCCCGGCGTACCCGCAATGGCGACAGCCCGGTGACATGCTATTTCGGGCTTACCCGCTTGACGAACTCCCACACCGGCAGCGCCGCCAAGCCGCCCACCAGGCCACCGAGAAAGTCCGGCAGGTTGGCGTTGAAGATCGCGGTCCACAACAGACCGGCCAGAAAGCTGACCAGCAGCATGGCCGCGGCGGTGATGAGCAGGCGTTGCCACAGCGGCAGCATGGGATGGGCGGGTGACGTCATCGTCTTCTCCTCAGAGTGACTGGAAGTAGCGCAGCATGTCCTGGCGCAGGGCCGCATCCGGCAGGCGGCCGCGGCCCGCCCCCATGTTCTCGTGCAGGTGCGCGGCCTGGGTAGTGGCCGGGATCGCACAGGTCACCGCCGGGTGCGAGACGAGGTACTTGAGAAAGAACTGCGCCCAGTTCGCGCAGTCGATCTCGCCTGCCCAGGGCGGCAGCGGCCGGCCCCGCACCCGGTTGAACAGGCTGCCGCCGCGAAACGGGCGATTAATGATCACGGCGATGCCGCGTTCGGCGGCCAGCGGCAGCAGCCGGCGCTCGGCCTCGCGATCGATGACATTGTAGGTGAACTGCACGAAATCCAGCGGCTGCGTGCGCATGACCTGCTCGAGTTCGTCGTGCCGCCGCCCATGCGAGGTGGTCACGCCAAGATAGCGGATGCGCCCCTCGGCCTTCCAGGCCTTGAGCGTCTCGATGTGACGCTGCCACTGCACGAGGTTGTGGATTTGCTGCAGGTCCAGACGTTCCAGCCCCCAAAGGCGTAGCGAGTCGGCCAGCTGGCCCGGTGCGGTGGCCACACCGGGGGTCCAGACCTTGGTGGCGGAAAACAGCCCGGGCGGATGACCGAGTCGCTCGAGGCACCAGCCGATGACGGCCTCGGCCTCGCCATACATGGGGGAGGAATCAATCAGCCCGCCGCCGTGCTCGAAGAAGGCGCGCATCACCGGCAGGCGGCTTTCGGGCTGGTAGACATCGAAGGTGAGCCAGGTACCCAGGCCGATCACGGGCAACCACTCATCGCTGGCGGGGATGGGCCGCCGGATCGCCGAGTCGGTCGCGATCGTCGCGCGCGGCAGTGCCGCGGCCATGCCCATTGCCGCGGCCGCGGCCGCGGCGAGAAAGCGTCGCCGACGTGGGTCGTGCCCGTTCGCGCTCATGCCACCTCCAGGCGCGTGATCTGGCGACGGGGGTGAGGAACAGCCTACAGGGAGAGCGTCGCCAGGTCGATGGGGACATCCGCGGGGCTCACCCCGCCCTGGATGCGCCAGGCGTTGCCCCCCTCGCGCTCCACCATACTCGCGAGGTTCACCAGGGGGTGGCGCTGGTAGGGGTGGCCCTCGGCGTCCAGCAGGAGCATGACCACCGGCAGCAGGCGGTGCTTGGCGTGGTTCGAGGCGACGATCGCGATCTGCCCGGAATGCAGGCGCACCAGCGTCCCCACCGGGTAGATGCCGATGCACTTGATGAAGTCTTCCATCAGGCCCGCACCGAAATGCGTGGGCGCCTCCTTGAGCATGAGTGCCAGCGCGTCGTTGGGGGGCATGCGGTAGTCGTAGGCCGTGTCGTGCGTGAGGGTGTCGTACATCTCCGCGATGGCAACGATACGCGCCGGCTGCTTGAGCTCCTCGCCCTCCAGGCCATCGGGGTAGCCCATGCCGTCCACGCGCTCGTGGTGGTGACGAATGATATCCAGCGCCTCGGGCGGTATACCGGGCAGCAGACGCATGACGTTGTAGCCCTCGACGGTGTGCAGCTTGACCGCGTCATACTCCTGCGCCGTGAGGGGGCCGGGCTTGTTCAGGATCTCGCTCGGCACGCGCACCTTGCCGATATCATGGAACAGGCCGCCGATACCGGTGGCGCGCACCAGGTCGTCGGGCAGCCCGAGGTAGCGGGCGAACAGGGTCGAGATCACGCAGGCGTTCACCGAATGGGTGGCCGCGGTGGCGTCGGCGCGCTTGAGCTGGCACAGCCAGAGCGAGGCATCCGCGCTCACCGAGATCGAGTCGATGACGGTCTCGACCAGGACCCGGGCCTCCTCCAGGCCCACCTGATTGCCCAGGCGCGCATCCGCCATCACCTTGTCGATGTAGGCGTGCATGTCGTCACGGGCACGCTGGGCGCGGTCCATCTCGCGAGCGAAGTCGACGACGATCGGATCGTCAGCCTTTACGCGTGCGGCATCACCCCGTTCGTTCACCTCGCGCAGGCGCGCAATGCCCTTCATCTGCCGCTCCACGCTGCCCGTGTCGATGGAGCGCATCACGTCGATGAAGACGTGGCGGCAGTGCTTCTTCAGCGCCTCGATGTCCGCATCGGATTCGATGCTGATGCCCTCCAGCAGAAAGGGTGTCTCCAGCCAGGGTCGGTCGAGGTCGCAGACGTACATGCCGACCGCCAGTGCATCGACACCGATCCGCTGCTTCATGACTTTCATGACGTTCCATACCTCCGGTGCACGCAAGCTGAAACTGGCCGTACCAGACGCACAGTTCCACGCATGGACCGATACTCAAGCCGGACGCCAGGGCGGGTCAACCCTGTTCCGGATAGACGCAGGGAAAGTGCCGACGAGTTCACGCATGCAGACGCCAACGTGAACCACGGTTCATGACAAGCGGCGCAGATCACACAGAAATCGGGCTTTCCCGCACATCCTGCGACTCTTTGAGCCATCCCGGCCTGGAACCGGTTAACGCCGTGCCCGGCGGGTTTCGTACGCCAGGCCGACCTGCGCCTGGTCACTGGCATAGCCCAGGGCCCGTATGGAGTCGCCCAGCAACTCGTCGAACACCTCGACTTGCGCCGGGGACATCTCGCGCAGATAGCGCGCACGGGAGTTCGCGGTCACGTGCTGATGCTCGGTGATCTTGTAGTCACCACCATGGTGGCGCTTGAAACGGGGAAAGGGAAAGAGGGTCTCGCGGGACAGACCCAGGTGATCCAGCAGCGCGCTGACGGTCGTCACGGGCTGCGAGACCAGATCCTCGTAACGGACCAGATACCAGCGATCCGGGTGCTCGAAATAGTGCCGGTAGATGCGCTGCCAGCGACGCAGCAGCCCGAGGTCGATGCCATCGCGCAACTCGCCACGCGGCCACAACAGATAGGCATAGCCCGACTCGATGGTCGAGAGATAACTGTCGCGTGGATCACGGGCCAGCCAGACGAGCCGGTCGAAGTGCCGGTAGAAATCCAGGCGCTGCTGCAGGTACAGCACATCCATCGGCTTGATACAGACATGGCGTCGGCTCATGCGATCCGCCCGGCAACGCCAGAATGCGGGAATGGAGCTCAGGTCACCATAGGCGTCTAAGGCGCTGTGCCCGTCCAGGATGTGCTGCAGCAGCGTGCTTCCGCTGCGCATGGAGTAGCCGATGAGGATGCGCATGGGATCATACAGTGAACAGGGTCATCGCACCCCAGTCTGCGAGAGACTTGTGACAGCAGTATGGCAGTGTGTCAGGGCGTGGTGGCCGTACGGTCGACCAGCGACGTCACCGTATCCATGATCACCGGCAGGAACAGCACGATGGCGGCGGTGACCAGAACGATGGCGATGAGATTGAGCCACACGCCGGCATGTGCCATCTGCGGAATGGTCACCTGGCGACTGCTGAAGACGATGGCATTCGGCGGGGTAGCGACGGGCAGCATGAAGGCGAAGGAAGCGGACAGCGCGACGGCCACCATCAGGAACAACGGGTGGGTGTCGGTGGCCACCGCGAAACCCGTCATCACCGGCAGCAACAACGAGGCCGTGGCCGTATTCGACGTGACCTCGGTGAGAAAGATCACCAGCGCTGCCACGGCCATCACGGTGATCACGAGCCCGGCCCCCTGCAACACCGTGAGCTGACCGCCGATCCACTCGGTGAGTCCGCTGCTGGCGAATGCGCTGGCCAGGGCGAAACCGCCGCCGAACAGGATAATGATGTCCCAGGGGATGCGCGCGGCGGTGGCCCAGTCGAGCAGCATCTGGCCCCGCTTCCAGTCCGCGGGGATCACGAACAGCGCCATGGCGCCCAGCATGGCGATGGTCGAATCGGCCACCATGGCGAGCTCGGGCACGTCGATGAAGCCCCGCGCGACCCAGGCGAACACCACCAGCGCGAACACCACCAGCACGCGGCGCTCCTGGCGCGACATCGGACCCAGCGCTTCGAGCTCATGCTCGATGGCACGACCGCTCCCGCCGGCGCTGTCCATGTGGTGACGAAAGGCGATGCGGGTGAGGTAGAGCCAGGTGACCAGCAGCATCAACAGCGAGACCGGCAGGCCGAAGAGCATCCACTCGGCAAAGCCGATGCTGTAGCCATACTGCCTTTCCAGCACGCCGGCGAGAATGGCGTTGGGCGGTGTGCCGATGAGCGTGGCCACCCCCCCGATAGACGCCGCGTAGGCGATACCCAGCATCAGCGCGGTGCCGAAGTCGGTATGTGCGCGCTCATCCTCGTTCTGCGCGGGATTCACGCCACTCATCTGCGTGAGCACCGCCATGCCGATGGTCACCATCATCATCGCGGTGGCGGTGTTGCTGATCCAGGAGGAGAGGAACGCAGTGGCGAACATGAAACCGAAGATCACGCGCTGCGGGCTGGTGCCGACGATGCGGATGGTGTGCAGGGCGATGCGCCGGTGGAGGCTCCATTTCTCGATCGCCATGGCGATGAGAAAGCCACCCATGAAGAGGTAGATGATGTGGTTCGCGTAGGCCGGCGTGACCTGGGATGCCGGCATCACCTCGAGCAACGGAAACAAGGCGATGGGCAGCAGGGCCGTGGCGGCGATGGGCACGGCCTCCATGATCCACCAGGTCGCCATCAGGGCGGTCACCGCCGCCACGCGCATCGCCTCGGGCGGCATGCCCTCGGGCACGGGCATCAGCAACAGGAGCAGGAACAGGGCGGGGCCGAGGAACAGGCCGAGGCGCTGGCGCAGGGTCATGCAGTCAATCCATGCGGGTGGGGGCGTGTCCCATCATAACGCGGCCGACGACGGTTCTCATCCGCCGGCGGCGCGGGAGTGTCAGCGCAGCAGCAGGGCGATACCGGAGCCGAACAGTACCACGGCAATCGCGCGACGGAACTGCTGCGGCGTGATGCGTGTATGGATATGCCCGCCGGCATACATGGCGACCATCATGACCGGCAGCCCCACGGCCACCAGCAGCAGCATGTCGGCCGTGTAGAAGCCGGACAGCATGTAGCCGACCTGGCGGCTGGCGCCGTCGAGGAGAAACACCACGGCAATCGTCGCACGGAAGGCCGTCTTGTCGAGACCCCGGGCATGGAGGTAGATCACGTAGAATGGACCGCCGGTACCAAACAGCGTGCCGACGAAACCGCCGAGGCCACCGGCGGGCACGGCCAGCCACCGTGAACCCCGCCCGCCGGGCTCGCGCCCGACGAGGCTGTAGATGGCATAGGCGAGGACGAACACGCCAAGCACCTTGATCAGGATTTCCGCGTCCACGGTCTTGAAGATGTAGAGTGCGAGACCCACGCCGGCCAGGGTGAACGGCATCAGCGGCAGGAGCTCGCGCCAGCGCACCGCGCGGCGATGATGGACGCCGTGACCCAGCGAGGCGAGGTAGTCGAGCAGTCCCACCATGGGCACGACCACCGACAGCGGCAGCAGCAGGGCCAGCAGCGGAATCGCGATCAGGCCGGAACCGAAGCCCGTAATGCCGCGCACGACATAGGCCACCACGAGGATGGTGACGGCGAGGGCGAGCTGGAGCCAGGACAGTGATTCGAGCATGGAAACGACGACGGACTGGAGACAGGGCGCGGGATTCTACCATGCGCGCGTGTGGCGGGGCGGACCTGTGCTAGATTTTATACATACCCCTTGCCCGGCGATGCAGACAGGTGACCACCCCAGCCCAACCGATGCCCTTCCGGCAAGACCGGGTGCTGCGGCTGCTCGTGGCCTGGCTGGTCCTGGTCTGGCTGTGGTCGGCGATCAACCCGACGGATTACGAGATCTGGGTGATCGAGAACCTGCTGGTGGCGGGCTACGTCGCATTGCTCGTGCTCACCCAACGGCGGTTGCGCTTTTCCAACGCGTCCTACGCCCTGTTCGTACTCTTCATGACGCTGCACCTGGTGGGCGCACACTACAGCTACGCCGAGGTGCCGCTCGGGCGCTGGCTGCAGGCCCTGTACGAGGGTGATCGCAATCCGTACGACCGCATCGTCCACTTCGCCTTCGGCCTGCTGATCGCCTATCCCATGTGGGAGGCGTTACTGCGCTCGGCCAGGACCACGCCCGCGTGGTCCTACTTCTTGGCCGTGACCGGGATACTGGCCTTCAGCGCCTTCTATGAGCTGCTCGAGGCCGCCATCGTCGTCATGCTGCCGCACGTGGACATCGCCTGGCTGGCGACGCAGGGCGACCCCTGGGATACCCACAAGGACACCGCCCTGGCGTTCGCCGGAGGGATCCTCGCCATGCTGTTCACACGCTGGCGGGTCGGCCGCTACGGCATCCCCTTCCACCGCCGCTAGGGCTACCGGTTACTCGCCGCGCCAGAGCACGTGGTAGAGGTCGTGCCGACGGTCCTTCATGTTCTGTACCGTCCCGCTGTTGCGGGCCTGGGTCAGCGTCTCGGGACGCAGGTCGGCAATGGCCACCGTCTCGACGTTGGGCGTGGTGTCGGCGGCAATGCCGTCGCGGGCGAAGGGGAAATCACAGGGCGTGAGAATGCAGCTTTGCGCGTACTGGATGTCCATGTTGGCCACGTTGGGCAGGTTGCCGACGTTGCCGGACATGACGACATAGAGCTGGTTCTCGACCGCGCGCGCCTGGCAGCAGTAACGCACCCGCAGGTAGCTCTGGCGCTCGTCGGTACAGAACGGGACGAACAGGATCTGGACCCCCTGGTCCGCCAGGTGGCGGGCCAGCTCCGGGAACTCGGAGTCGTAGCAGATGAGCACGCCGATGGGGCCGCAGTCGGTGTCGATGGCGTGCACGTAGTTGCCGCCCTCGATGTTCCACCAGTAGACCTCGTTGGGAGTGGGGTGGATCTTGGGCTGTTCGTGGATCTCGCCGTTGCGCAGGAAGACGTAGGAGATGTTTTCCACCCGGCCACTCTCCACCCGCGTGGGGTGCGAACCGCCGATGATATTGATGTTGTAGCGCAGGCTCAGGTCGTGCAGCGCCGCCTTGAGCCGCGGTGTGTACTCGGTGAGCGACTCGATGGCCTCGGCCGGCGAAAGCTCCTCGTTCTCGATGGAAAGCAGTTGCAGGGTGAAGAGCTCGGGAAAGACGACGAAATCGCCCTCGTAGTCGGCCACCACGTCGACGAAGTACTCGACGATGTCGAGGAATTCCTCGAAGGAGGCCACCCGCCGCTGCATGTACTGCACGGTACCGATGCGCACGCGGTCCGGCATGGCCTCCCCATGACGCGGGGTGCGACTGGTGGCAGTCTCGCTGGGCAGGCTGGGGTTGTGCCAGACGAGGTGCACGCCGTAGCCGAGGGATTCGCGATCGTGGACATCGTAGTTCTCGATCACGCCCTGCACCTCGAAGCCGTTGCGCAGCTGGAACGAGAGTACTGGATCACGCTGGCGCTTCTGCTGCACCTGTTCGATGTAGTCCTCGACGCTGTCGAACTTCTTCAGGCGTCGCGCCAGCGAGGGCAAGCGGCCGACGAAGACGATACCCCGGAGCCCCTCGTCCTGACACAGCTTCTTGCGCGCGTTGTAGAGCCGCTGGCCGATGCGGTACCCGCGGTAGTCGGGGTCGACGCACACCTCCATGCCGTAGAGCCAGTCACCATCGGGATCGTGCCGTGAGGCATAGCCGTTGCCGGTGATCTCGGCCCAGGTGTGCGGCTTGAGGGCGAGTTTCTCACCGATGCGAAAGGTCGCGCAGTAACCGACAATGCGATCGTCGGCCAGCGCCACGAACTGGCCCTGGCGGTAGTTGTTGATCTGCCCGGTGATGGCGGCCTTGGTGTAGCCGTGCTGGCCGGCCTTGCCGTAGACGCGGGCAGTGAGCGCGGCGATCGCGGCGGCGTCCCGGCTGGTCGCGTTGCGGATCTCCAGGCGACTGCGGGGATTGGCCAGGGGCGAGGGCTTGCTGGGGCTCGACATGGGTGTGGGCTCCGTGGGATCACTGCGGTGGCGCTATGAAAACACAGCCCGCGGTCCGGCGCGACCACCCGGACAAGAGTGGCCCGAGCGGTCGCCCGGCCTCACCCCACGATATGGTGCTTGCCGATGACCCGCACGGTAGTGGCCTTGGGGCCCTGTTCGCCGACCTCTTCGTCGAAGCGGACCTCATCGCCGATCTCCAGCTTGTCGAAATCGGAGTTCAGCACGCTGTTGCGATGGAAGTAGATGTCGCGCCCGTCGGAGGTGACGATGCGTCCGTAGTCCTCCATCGGAATGAGCTCCGAGACCTTGCCGTGGGGCGGCGTCTCGTGCCGCTTGACGTGCTGCTTGCGACGGCGCACGTATTCCTCGAGCTGGCGCTCGGTGGCGTCGAAGACGTCGCGCACCACCACATAGGGGTCCTCGAAAGAGGCGTGTTCGTCCGGGCTGCGCGTGACCGCCACCTCGTGGCCGGGCAAGGTGACATCGACGCTGATACGGTAGAGCAAGCCCTTGTTCTTGTGCTGATGGGGCATGTCGACCACCACCCGGCAGCTCATGATGTTTGGTGCAAACTGATCCAGCTTCTCGGCGCGCTCGCGTATCCTGGCGTCGAGTGCGTCCGATTTTTCCATGTGACGGTATGTGATCTGTAACGGTAGCTGCATGGATTCACCTCAAGACCTGGCCTCAAAGGGAGTGCATTCATCACCACGCCGTGTGACAGGGCCCGGCGTCCCGCATAACCTCATCATCTTATCTAGCCCGCCCGGCGCACAGCGGCAAGCCGCCGGGGCCGTATCTAGCCGGCCGCGATCGGACGGACGATATACCCGCCGGACTTCTCGTCGCGTTCGAGGGCGAGCAGCTTGCGTGTCCGGGCCTCCTCGAGCATTTCGCCGAAACTGCGAAAGCCGTGGTAGCTCTCGTTGAACCCGGGCTTGCGGCGTTTGATCAGCTGCTTGACCATCGACCCCCAGACCTTCTCCTCCTCGCCACGCTCCTCGAACAGGTCCTCGACGGTGGCGACGATCAGGTCCAGACCCTCCTGGCGGCGGTGCTCCTCGTCGTCCACCTTCTTCGACGCCGTGCCCTTGCCGGCCGCGGCCTTCTTCTTGGTTCGCTTCGGCCGTTTCTCGTCGCGTACCAGGTCGTCGTAGTAGATGAACTCGTCGCAGTTGGCGGTGAGCAGGTCCGAGGTCGAGTTCTTTACCCCGACGCCGATCACGGTCTTGTTGTTCTCGCGCAGCTTGCTCACCAGCGGCGAGAAGTCCGAATCGCCGGAGATGATGACGAAGGTGTCGACATGCGACTTGGTGTAACAAAGGTCGAGCGCGTCCACCACCATGCGGATGTCGGCGGAGTTCTTGCCGGACTGACGCACGTGCGGAATCTCGATCAGCTCGAAGGCGGCCTCGTGCATGGCGGCCTTGAACTCCTTGTAGCGGTCCCAGTCGCAGTAGGCCTTCTTCACCACGATGTTGCCCTTGAGCAACAGCCGCTCCAGCACCTTCTGGATGCTGAAGGCCGAGTAGCTGGCGTCGCGCACGCCGAGCGCGACGTTCTCGAAATCGCAGAACAGGGCCATGTTGCTGGTTCGGGTCTTGTCCATGTGCGGTTCCAGGGTGCGTGACGCTAGTTCGTTTCGGCTTGCAGGGCATCGAGGTCGGCGATGACCTCGCGGCTGTGGGTCTTGGCCTTCACCGACCGGTAGACCTTCGCGATGTGGCCCTGCGGATCGATGATGAAGGTCTCACGCCGCGCCAGGCGCAGGGGCCAGATCCCGCCCAGGGTGCCGTAGGCATTGGTAACGACGTGCCCGGTGTCGGCGAGCAGCGGGAAGGGCAGGCCGTATTTCTCGGCAAAGGCGGCGTGGCTCTCGGCCGAATCCACGCTCACGCCCAGTACGCGCGCACCGCGCTCACGCAGGGCGAAGTAGTCGTCGCGGAAGTTGCAGGCCTCGGTGGTGCAACCGGGCGTATCGTCCTTGGGGTAGAAGTACAGCACCACCCATTCCCCCCGGTATTCGGACAGGTTGCGCGCCACCCCGTTCTGGTCCACCAGCGTGAAGCCGGGGGCAAGGTCACCCACCTTCAATTCCACCTCCTCGGCCAGCGGCGCCCCTCCGGGCAGCAGGGCCAGCAGCAACGCCAGGGCAGGCACAATCCCCCTGTACCGGGCCCCTCGGGGTGCGTTTCGCACGATGTCCATAACCGGAGCGTGACACACGCAACGCGAACGCGCCAGTGGATGCACGACCCCGTGTGATTTACCGGTGGATAACTTACTGAAAAAAAAGGGTGGTTCGTGTATAATGGCGGCAGTTACAAGGCTCACTGCTGGCAGCAGGCACCACAACCACCCCTACCC